>JAJKIP010000027.1 GCA_021154405.1 Segetibacter sp.
CGATTGTGATTTTGATCAATCCGGGGTGGAATTCCAGGGCATAGATTCATGAACCTGGCCACAAAAATTAGACGTTTTAAAAACGGGATACTTTTTCAATAGCCTCATTTTGACTATATTTGCGCCCTGCAAATTTTCGCAGACTTGCAGATAAACGGTGATCATAGCTCAGTTGGTTAGAGCATCAGATTGTGGTTCTGAGGGTCGTGGGTTCGAGCCCCATTGGTCACCCTGAATTGTCCATAAGGTATATAAAGTTTCTACGGTAGCTGCTGGCTCTGCGGACTTTATATACCTTATGTTCTTTATTAACAATAGCGTTCTCTTTTTTAAAATGAATTACTGGCTGTTTATTCTCCCAATTTTTGCTGCTCTGGTAGGCTGGAGCATTGGCAAACTGGCGATCTGGGTCCTCATCTATCGCATCTGGCCTAAACGTCAACCTGCAATTGCTGAAAGCATTTCCAAATTTGTTGTACAGGAATTTTCAACGTTGAATCTTGAACAAAAAATTGCTGATCCTTCCAACCTTTCAAAGGCCAGACCTGTGATCGAGTCGCATATTGATCATTTCCTTCGTGTGAAATTGAAAGATCAGATGCCGATGATCAGTATGTTCATTGGGGACAAGACAATTGATTCGCTCAAAACTATTTTCATGCAGGAGTTGGAGAATCTTTTCCCCGAAGTGATGAAACATTTTGCCGGCAATCTGCAATCAGAAATGGGAATTGAAAAGATGGTGAGGAATAAAATATCCGGTGTCTCTTCTGAATATGTAAATAAAATAGTAGGTAAGGATCTTCGTTATATAGCGGCTATTTGCGGCTTCACAGGTTTTATTACCGCACTTATTCAAATTATCATTACACAACTGTTTGTGTAAACATAATCTTATAAAATAGCCATTCGTCGATACAAGTTTGCCATTCGTCAAGATGTTATTAACAATAGCAAGTTCCTGACTGATAACACGTCAAATGTTAAATTCATTTCATGCATAAATTTTTATCCTTTCTTATCCTGTTTTTTGCTGTTTTAGAGGTTTCGGCCCAGTTTCCTGGAGGCGGCGGTGGAAATCGCGGTAACGGGCAACAGATAACCGGTCGTTTGTATGGCAAGATCGTGGAAACCAAATCCGGTAAACCTGTTGAATATGCTTCTGTGCAGCTTATCCAGAATAAGATGGATATGGTAACAAAGCAGAGAAAGGATACTGTAGTGAATGGTATGCTTACCCAGGCAAATGGTGAGTTCAGTTTGGAAGGAGTTTCAGTATTTGGTCAGCTGAAATTGAAAATTAGTGCCATTGGATTCAAAGAGTTCACAGAAAATGTTTCATTTAATTTAAGACCTCCTGCCGGTGGTGCCGCACCAGGGGCTACTCAGGATTTCAGTTCCATGTTGGGTGCTCTGGACAAGGACCTTGGTAATATAAAAATAGAAATTGAAGAAAAGGTATTGGGCAATGTAGTAGTTGATGCAACAAGGCCAGGTCTTCAATTAGGTATCGATCGCAAAGTTTTCAATGTAGATAAGAATATTGTTTCTGCCGGCGGAACTGCTATCGATATCATGCGGAATGTTCCTTCTTTGAATGTGGATATTGATGGGAATGTTACCATGCGTAATAACTCTCCTCAATTATTTGTGGATGGTCGTCCCAGCAATCTTACTTTGGAACAGATACCAGCGGATGCCATTCAGAGTGTGGAACTGATCACTAATCCCTCTGCCAAATTTGATGCTTCTGGTGGAACAGCTGGCATTCTCAATATCGTATTGAAAAAGGAAAAGAAAGTTGGATACAATGGTAGTATTCGTGCCAACCTTGATTCACGCGCCCGGGTAGGTTTGGGCGGCGATATCAATTTGCGCCAGAAAAAAGTTAATCTCTTTGCAAATGCCATGCTCAACCAGCGTAAATCCATTGCTACTGGTACAACTGACAGGCAGAATTTTTATACTACACCTGATGTCAACGTTTATCAAAAGGACCGTTCAGTTCAATTAGGCGGATTCGGTTTTGCAAGAGGTGGGTTTGATTATTTTATCGATAACAGGAATACACTTTCACTGGCGGTTAATTATGCCAGGGGCCAGTTCAAACCAAGCGCAGTAAGTGATATCCTGTTTGATTCTCTGTATTCTACTAAAGTTTCTTCCTTCCAGCAGCGCATAACAAATACCGAAGGTAATTTCAGGAACCTGGGTACTACATTAAGTTTTAAACATAATTTTCCAAAGGCAGGAAAGGAATTGACGGCAGATATAACTTATAATGGTAGCCGGAATGATAACGAGAGTTTTATCACAACAGACTATCAAAACGTTCCGCAATACCAAACCCTCAGCACCTATAGCCAGCAGCAGGTAGTTGAAGGAAAGAATCAGAACCTGATTGTTCAGACAGATTATGCCAATCCTATTACCGATAAATCCAAGATTGAGTTCGGATTAAGGGCCCAGTTGCGCAGGACAAATAGCGAGAACGCTTTTTACATTGATTCATTTAATACTAAAAAGTTTACGCTGCAGCCACAATCGCAGTCTGATTACAAGAGTAATGATCAGGTGTATGCGGCTTATGCTACCTATACCAGACAGGGAAAGATTTTTGGTTACCAGTTAGGTCTGAGAGCTGAAAGTTCCGATTACCATGGTGAAGCTTCAGCACAAAATTTTGATATTCATTTCCCGATCAGTTTCTTCCCAAGTGTTTTCCTTTCTCAAAAACTGGGAGAAACACAAAGCCTGCAGTTGAATTATAGTCGCCGGATCAATCGTCCCAATTTTTGGCAGTTGACACCTTTTACTGATTCATCTGACCGCTTAAACCCCAGCAAAGGAAACCCAGGCCTTAAACCTGAGTTCACAAATTCCTTCGAACTGTCTTATGAAAAGACTTTCAAAAACAGGGGCAATTTCCTTGCCTCTATTTATTATAAGACAACAACAGATCTTATTACCAGGTTCCAGCAACAGGGAACTGGCGCGGGTGGAGAACCTGTTATATTAACCACATACATTAATGCCAATTCAAGTTTTGTTACCGGACTTGAACTGACCATGCGCAATAGTTTTACAAAGTGGTGGGAATTCACTCCTAATTTCAATCTTTATACTTCTGATGTAAAGATTGATATTCCGGGTGAGGAAGATCAGCCAAGGCTGACCAGCTATTTTGTAAAAGTGAATAACACATTCAAATTACCGAAGAATATCTCCTTCCAGTTATCTGGTGATTATCAATCCAAGACTGTATTACCACCGGGTGGTACAGGAGGAGGCGGAGGATTTGGCGGTGGTGGTGGCCGTGGTGGTCCTGGCGGTGGAGGCCCGGGTGGTGGCTTTGGAGGTGCTGCATCGGCATCACAGGGATTTATCCGTCCAACTTATGGAGTGGACGCTGCGGTACGTTATGAGTTCCTCAAAAACAGAACAGCTTCCATTTCACTTAATGTGAACGATATCTTCCGTACAAGACGCCAGGATATCCATTCTGAATCTGCTTTCTTTAGTCAGGATGTATTTCGCAGGCGTGATCCGCAGATACTTCGTCTTAATTTCAACTGGCGCTTCGGTAAATTTGACGCAAGTCTCTTCAAGCGTAAGAATATGAAAAGTGAAAGCCAGGGCATCGATGCGAGTCAAATGGGCGGAGGTCTGGGTCAATAAGAAGTCAAAAGATTAACTAATAGGTTATAGAGAGAGCCGTAGAGTATTCCGATAGCTATCGGGATTTTCTGCGGCTCTCTTTTTCCAGGTGAGTCTGCAATCTTCTCTAGACCCACTATTCTCCCTGGTTCTCTTTAATCCTCTGTCGTTCTTTATGCGGCAAAACTATCACGCACAGTATTCCCATTTGTTTGAACTTTAAACTCCTGTATATTTGGAGCTTATGGGCGAACCATTGCGTTTTGCGATTATCGGGTGCGGAAAAATTGCAGGCAGGCACGCAGAACAGGCCTGTTCCCATGGACAGCTTGTCGCTGTTTGTGATATCATTCCTGAAAAGGCCAATGCGCTGGCCAGCCAATATAAGGCCCAACCATATTATTCTATCGAAGGCCTGCTGGCAACTGAGAAAAATATCGATCTCATTGCAATATGCACTCCCAACTGGTTACATGCCGAACATTCCATTCATTGTCTGCGGGAAGGACACCATGTTTTATGTGAGAAGCCGCTTGCCATTTCTAAAATTGATGCTGAAGCAATGATCTGGCATGCGCAGGAAAACAGGAGAAAGCTTTTTGTTGTTAAATCTACCCGGTATAATCCGGCATTGATTGAACTAAAAAAACTGCTGGATGAAGGCAAAGCCGGCAAGGCTTTAAGCTTTCAGCTAAACTGTTTCTGGAACCGTCCCCCAGCCTATTATGAAGGAAACTGGAGAGGTAAGATCAAAACGGATGGTGGCACTCTTTTTACCCAGTTCAGCCATTATATAGATGCATTGCTTTGGTTATTTGGAAGCGTGAAAAACGTGAATGGTTTCCGGAAAAATCAAATTCATGCAGACAGCATTGAGTTTGAGGATAGCGGAATTGCTTCACTGGAAATGGAAAATGGAGTGATCGGTGGTTTGAACTGGTCCGTGAATACCTTTCAAAAGAATATGGAAGTATCCCTGACAATCCTTGCTGAGAAAGCTACTCTGAAACTGGCTGGTGAATACATGAACCAGGTAGACTATCAACTTGGTGAATCAATTACCCTGCATTCAAAAGATGAAGGAAGCGCCAATGATTATGGCTTTTATAAGGGATCGATGAGCAATCATGATAAGCTCTATGGACATTTGGTAAAGGCCCTGAAGGATGACCAGCATCCATTTACATCGGCCGTTGATGGCCTTAAAACTGTTGAGGCAATCGAATTAATCTACGATAGCATTCCTTTAGATAAGTAAATCTTCCAATTGAAAAGAATCTTTTTCACAGTAACCAATGATCTTACCTATGATCAGCGAATGAGGCGGATCTGTACGTCCCTGGCGGAGAATGGGTATGCGGTTACGCTGGTTGGTTTTCGAAAAAAGAATTCAAAAGCATTAGGAGAGGAAAAATTTATTCAAAAAAGACTTCCCCTGCTCTTCCAAAAAGGAAAAGGATTTTATGTTGAAGTTAATCTGCGACTTTTCCTCTATCTCTTATACAAAAGAATGAATGCTGTCTGTGCCATTGATCTTGATACCATACTGCCCTGCCTGTTCATTTCAAAATTGAAGGGAGTTTTCAGGATTTATGATGCGCATGAATTATTTACGGAAACCAAGGAAGTAGTGACGCGTCCGGGTATTCAGAAGGTTTGGAGAAAGGTAGAGCGGTATGCAGTCCCAAAGTTCAGCAAAGCTTATACCGTAGGCCAGAGTATCGCTGAAGAATTCAGGAAACGATATAATATACAGTTTGAGGTTATACGAAATCTTACCAGATTGCGCGACGAAATTCCAGATCCCCAACCACGGAAATTTGTATTGTACCAGGGAGCTGTTAATGAAGCAAGGGCATTTGAGTACCTGATCCCTGCCATGAAGCAGGTAAATAATAAACTGGTTGTTTGTGGGGATGGCAACTTCATGGACCAGTTAAGAAAACTGATTAAAGAAAATGGGGTTGAAGAAAAGGTTGAGTTACGAGGCATGCTTCCGCCTGAAGAATTATGGCAGGCTTCATTACATGCAAAGGTTGGAATTACCATTATTGAGAATCTGGGGTTGAATCAGTACTATTCCCTGCCAAATAAATTTTTTGATTATATACATGCTGCTGTGCCTCAGGTAGCCGTTGATTACCCGGAATACCGTCGGATCAACGGTCAGTTTGAGGTTGCAGTTTTGCTGGAAAAGACAGATCCTGAAATAATTTCCGCTGCTATCAACAATTTGCTCCTAAATGATGTTCTATACAAAAGATTGAAGGATAATTGCATTATGGCGCGAAATACACTGAATTGGCAACAGGAGGAAAAAAAATTACTATTATTTTACCAATCTGTCTTTAAACAGTGAGTCGTCAGGTCCATATAGTTTGCCTGGATGTTCCCTGGCCACCGGATTATGGTGGTGTTATTGATATGATGAATCGTATCATGGCATTTAAACGAATGGGGGTTGGCATTCATCTTCATTACTTCAGCTATAATGAACGCGGTACACCGCCTGAACTTGATCAATATTGTCAGACGGTAAATGTCTATCAGCGCGAAAAGCCCGGCAAGAGTTTATCTCTTCATCTTCCTTATATAGTTGCTTCCCGTATTAATAAAGAATTGATATCACGCCTGGAAGCTGATAATCATCCGATCCTGCTTGAAGGGATACACTGCACTGGTATTTTAAAAGAAATGAACATAAGCCAGCGGAAGGTTGTGGTGAGGATGCACAATGAAGAAAGTGTTTATTATAAAGAACTGGCAAGGGCTGAACAAGGCTGGCTCAAAAAACTGTATTTCTATAATGAAAGCCGGCTTATTCGTAAATACAGCCATCATCTCCCCCATGAATGTGTTTATGCCTGCGTTTCACAAAAGGATATTCAGGTTCTTAAAAATGATTATCATCTGGAGAAGGTAGAGTTCCTT
The DNA here is from genome assembly GCA_021154405.1 of Segetibacter sp. GTDB lineage: Bacteria > Bacteroidota > Bacteroidia > Chitinophagales > Chitinophagaceae > JAJKIP01. The sequence goes on from JAJKIP010000027.1 coordinate 6,589, forward strand.
CCCACCTTTCCTGCATGGCAGAATGTATGTAGCCAGGAAGGGTTAGGTAATTTCTGTTTGTATCATGGAAATCTATCTGTTCCCGAAAATGAAGAAGCAGCTGCCTGGCTGATCTGCAATGTTTTTACAAAGGCCCGTGTACCTTTTATCGTGGCCGGAAAAAAACCTTCAAAAAAATTACAGCGTATTGCAGGGCTTTGTCAGCACACCTGCCTGGTGGCTAATCCATCCGAGAAGGAAATGAATGACCTGGTAAGAAAAGCCCATATTCACACACTGCCCTGCTTTAATAAGGGAATTACAGGGATTAGGTTGAAACTATTGCATGCATTATTTGAGGGGAGACATTGCGTGGTCAATGAACCGATGGTAGCAGGTACCGGATTGGAGGAAGCCTGCCATATTGGAAGCAATGCCAATGCCTTTGCTTCTATCATCCTGCAATTGCACAATCATCCCTATTCGAGGGAAGAAACCATCCTGAGAAAACAGTTATTGGGAGATACTTACAATAACGATAAAAATACCCGGCAGCTTAGTCAATGGTTATGGTAGCATTATCCAGTACTCTGCCCTTTTCTGTGCGGATCATCCTGGCAGGGAATTTTTGCACAACTATATAGTCATGTGTAGCCATTACAATAGCTGTGTTGAAATCTTTGCAAATATGGAATAAAAGATTCATGATCTCATCCGAGGTTTCCGGGTCAAGATTACCTGTAGGCTCATCAGCCAGGATCAATTTGGGAGAATTTAATAATGCCCTGGCGATATCAACGCGTTGCTGCTCACCTCCACTCAACTCAAATGGCATTTTGAAACCTTTGGCTTTTAAACCCACTTTGTCAAGTACATCGTCAATTTTTTCATCCATCAGTTTGTCATCTTTCCAGCCAGTAGCCTTTAATACGAATTTTAGATTATTATTTACATTCCGGTCTGTCAGTAACTGGAAATCCTGGAATACCACGCCCAGATTGCGGCGCAGATAAGGTACTTTTTTCCAGGTAAGTCCTTTAATGGCGAAACCGGCAACTGTAGCGTCACCCTCTGTTAGCGGCAATTCTCCATAAAGCGTTTTCAGCAGGCTGGACTTGCCTGTTCCTGTTTTGCCTACCAGATACACAAACTCTCCTTTATTTACCCTCAGGTTCACGTCCTGTAACACCAGGCTTACACCCTGGTAAATATTGGCGTGATTGATCTCAATAATTGGCTCCGACATTAAACTGCTTTTGCTGCAAAAATAAACGAAACTGTACGTAGGAAAAGAAATATTTGCTAAAACTAAAGAAATAGTTGTAGAACTAAATAATTAGTTATAGCTTGGATGAATCAAATTATTTGCATGAAAACATTAACGAAAGCCGAAGAGCAGGTAATGCAGGCTGTCTGGAAGTTAAATTCGGCCTTTCTGAGGGATATAGTAGATGAAATGCCTAATCCCAAGCCTCATCAGAATACCGTTGCCACGCTGTTAAAGATCCTTGTAGAAAAGGAATTTATCAGGATCACGGTACTTGGTCGTCAGCACCAGTACTCCCCTCTCATCAGCAAAGAAGATTATTCCAAAAAGACCATGAAGCAATTAATGAAGGGATACTTTGAAGGATCGTTCAGCAATGTGGTATCCTTCATGGTGAAAGAGAATAATATCTCAATTGAAGAGTTGGAAACCCTGCTACACCAGATCAAAAAACAACAAAACCAAAAGAAATGACCAGCCTTTTTTATTACCTCATCCAGGTAATTGTTTCATCTGGCATCCTTTACCTGTATTACCAGTTTTTTCTACGGAATAAACGGTTTCACCAATATAACAGGTTCTATCTCCTGGGAACTGTTATCATAAGTATCATCATACCATTTTTACGAATACCCGTTTATTTTACCCATGAAGATTCTGCCTCCTCCATTGTTTTTAGAACACTGACCATACTTGGACCCTCGAGTGAGGAAATCCCTTTGAATACTGGTAATTTAAGTGCACTACAAAATACCTCTCATCATACTGTTGATCTGATCTATTGCCTTTATGCGCTGATAGCCTGTCTGGCACTTGGCAGAATTATCATTGGGCTGGTTCGTATTAAAACTCTTGGCAATCGCAATCCTTCAAAAAAAATCGGAAATATCTTTTTTATCAATACCAGTGATTCACATGCTCCATTTTCTTTTTTTAACCGGTTATTCTGGCATCGGGATATTGAATTGAAGTCTGAAAAAGGTGAACAGATATTTCGACATGAACTGTTCCATATCCGTGAGCGGCATAGCCTGGATATTGTATTCATGGAATTAGTATCCATGGTTTTCTGGATCAATCCTTTTTTCCATCTGATTAAGAAAGAAATGAGGGCGATACACGAATTTCTTGCTGACAGATATGCTCTTGATAAATGCAACCAATGGAATTACGCCGAAACGCTGCTGATGCATGCTTTCCAAACCAGGCAATCGCTTGTAAATCCATTTTTCCATAACCAGATAAAAAGACGTATAGCCATGATCACAAACCCAAAAAAAACAAGCCACCAATACCTGCGCAAGGTGCTGGTATTACCGGTAGCGGTAGTAATTGTTACCCTGTTTGCCTTCAGTTACCGTAAAAACAATCCAATTGTATCAAGCTCAAAAGATATGATCACCGTAGTCGTCGATGCGGGCCATGGTGGTGATGATCCTGGAGTACAAAGCCCAGATGGCAAGTATAGGGAATCGGAATTGGCCCTTTCAATTACAAAAATGATTCAACGATTGGCCCCTGAATACAATATTAATGTGCTTATGACCCGGAAAGATGCGAATTATCCCGGCGGAGCTGCTGACAAGAATCAAGGTTTAATGAAAAGGGTTGAGATCACTAATGAAATAAGCCCCTCGGCATTCATTTCCATACATGTCAATAATAGTGGGATTAAAGGTTTCCAAAATAAAAATTCAGGAATTGAAGCGTATGTAACAAATAAAAGGGAAGATGATCCCGGTAAAGCTGCTGCCTCTGCCATATTACAGGAACTATCGGCTGTATATAAAACATCAATTGATCTGAAATACAGGGAGAACCTTGGCATCTATGTATTGGATAAGAATAAATGTGCTTCTGTAATTCTGGAATGCGGCTATATGAATAATCGGCAGGACCTGGATTTTATAACTAATGAGGCTAATCAGGAGAAAATGGCTCGAGCTATTTTGAAAGGCCTTGTAAACTTCAATAAGAGCCTGGCTTTCCAGGCAGTCCCGGCATTGCAAACTATTGACACCCTGCCCCATTCCTATACTATTGACGGAAAGATTGATTTTGCCGGAGGAATAACTTTTAAGGCAGAAAATATTACTGTGAAAACGAATGAGGTTCCATCAGGTCAATCATTTAATCCCAAATTGATCGTCTTAAATGGAAGTTTGTTAACGCAGGAAGATGCAAAGAATACTTTCAAAAACGCAACCGTCCGAAACGCAGAAATTCAAATACTGGCGCCAAATAATGGAGAGGCTATTGGCAAATATGGAGAGAGGGCAAGAGAGGGTGTAATTGTAATTGAAAACGCTGTTATGGAAAAGAAGGAGCCAAAACTATTGAAAAATCTAACATTAAATGGTGTAGAAGGTGACCCATTATTCATTCTGGATGGTAAGGTCCTTGCTCGTGAAGATGCTGAGAAAACGATGAGATCACTGGACCCAAACACTATCGAAAGTATCAACATTTTGAAGGATAAGTCTGCAACCACTTTATATGGAGAAAAAGGGAAAAATGGTGTAATACAGATCATAACCAAGAAGAAGAAATACCCTTCTTCCGCCTATTTGCAGCCTGGTGACTCACTAATTGTAAGAGAGGATTCGCCATCCAATGTTCAATAAGTCAGATCAACACCCGGAGCCTGGATTACCAATTCCTTTTTTGCACTATCAGTTACTCTTCCGATCACCTGCGCATTCACACCAAAACTTTTTGAGACGTTGATTATCTGATCAGCGTCTTTTTCGTTTGTGTAGATCTCCAGGCGGGTACCCATATTGAATACCTGGTACATTTCCCGGTCCTCAGCTTTACTGGCATGCTGTATTAACTGGAATATTAGCGGTGGCTCAAATAAATTATCCTTGATCACCTTTAGATTGCCTGGCAGGTATTTCAGGCATTTGGTCTGCCCTCCTCCACTACAATGGATCAGGCCATGAATTGTTTCAAAATGATTTTGCAATAATTCTTTCATGACTGGGGCAAACGTTCGGGTTGGACTAAGTAACAGCTGACCGATTGAAATAGTAAGATCATCTATTTTTAACTGATCGGTCATTAGATGAGGTCCGATATAAACAACTTCTTCATCCAATGAATTTTCAAATGATTCGGGATATTTTTTTGCATAAGATTTGTGAAGCATATCATGGCGGGCACTGGTAAGACCATTACTGGCAATACCACTGTTATAATCTTTCTCGTAATGGGCTTTACCAAAGCCTTCAAGGCCTACAATGATATCCCCTGCCCTGATGAGTTCATTAGTTACCAATTTTGATTTAGGCCAGCGGGCAGTCATGGTGCCATTTACTGCAATGGTTCTGACCACATCACCTACATCGGCTGTTTCTCCACCCATATAAGTGATATGAACCCCAAATTCTTTCATCTGGTCAAAGAATTCCTGACTGCCGGTTATAACTGCTTCAAGGATCTCAGCAGGGATCAGTTTTTTATTTCGATCTATTGTAGAAGAGAAAATGAGTTTATCATAAATGCCGGTACATAACAGATCATCAAGGTTCATTACAATGGCATCCTGGGCAATTCCTTTCCACACGGAAATGTCACCGGTTTCTTTCCAGTATATATAGGCGAGGATACTCTTGGTACCAGCTCCGTCGGCATGCATCACATTTACCCAATTGGAATCACCTGTCAGCACATCCGGGTATATCTTGCAAAATGCGTTTGGATATAGGCCTTTATCGAGGCTTTTGGTAGCTGCGTGAACTTCTTCTTTCTGGGCGGACACTCCTCTTTTGGAGTATAAACTCATAATTCTGATTAAGCTGCAAAAATAAGGTTATCTATCAGTTTGTCCCGACTTAAACAGTATGGAATTTCCAAATTGGAAATCGAAATTCCTGACTAGTTTTGCTAACCCTTTATGCAAGTACATCGGAATATTGAGGCCCTGCCCGCTTTTCGTAATGCTGTTATTACCATCGGAACCTTTGACGGCGTCCATATGGGCCACAGGCAGGTTATTCAAAAACTGAAAGAAGAGGCCGCTGCAATTAATGGAGAAACGGTAATCATCACTTTTCATCCCCACCCCAGGAAGATCGTGTCTTCAGCTATTCTGGGCATCCGGCTAATTAATACGCTGGAAGAAAAGATCAGCCTGCTGGAACAGATCGGCATTGACCATCTCATAATTGTACCCTTTACTGAGGCTTTCGCCAATCAGGCTGCTGAGGATTATATTAAAGATTTTCTGGTAGCCCTGTGCAACCCACACACCATAATAATCGGATATGACCATCGATTTGGGAGGGACCGCCAGGGTGATTATGTTTTACTTGAGCAAAGGGCATCTGTCTATAATTACGCACTTAAAGAAATACCTAAACATATCCTGGATAATATATCAATCAGTTCCACCAATATCCGTGAGGATATTTTGCATAACAGGATAGAAACCGCCAATAAATTATTGGGATACGAATTCTTTTTTTCTGGTGAAGTAATCCATGGTGACAAGCTGGGAAGACAACTGGGGTATCCTACCGCCAATCTTAAGATCAATAGCGAGGAAAAGATCATACCGGGCAATGGAATATATGCCGTATATGGTGAATTGGCAGGCGGCCCGCGTCACAAAGGAATGATGAGTATTGGCTTCCGGCCTACAGTGGATGGCAAGAAACGGGTGATTGAAGTAAATCTCTTTGATTTCAATGAACAGATATACGGCAAGGAACTACGGGTGTACGTAAAAAAATACCTCCGTGCAGAGGTAAAATTTGAATCGTTGGAGAAACTGGTGAAACAGATAGATCAGGACAAAATTGATAGCCTGAAAATTCTCTAGCCTAGTATTCAATCCGGAATTCCAGGGATTTTCCGTCATCAAAAAAATCTTCCATGGAACTCATGATGGTAACTGTCTTTTTATCTTCAGAAACTGTTAGGTTCTTTCCTTCTGCTTTTTTCACCGGGGAAGGTAAATAAAGGATCAATTTACTGTTGCCAATACCCATTGACGACATCTCTTTCATAGCTTTCATGCCTTCATCGTCTCCTACCCTGGCATACCTGTCTGCCAGTAATTTTCTTTCCAAAAGGCCTTTGCTGATATTGAATGCGTAATATTCATCAATATTGCCCTCGGGCATTTTATCGGTGGGCAACCCTGCAGGCATTCCGGTTTTTGTACTGTCCAGCTGCTTTTTCATTGCCTGGATAATGACTTTAGAGTACATCTTATCGATAGTAGCAATTTCATTACTCTTGCTAAACGGGAAGGTCATTTTTGTAATGAGTTTATCATTCTTAAGGTCCATGTTTAAACCCAATGTGCCTTTTTTAACCAGGTCTTTTTCTTCAGCTGTAAGCTCAGGCATTTCGTCTACCATTTTCTCCATTGACATGGTGGTATCCACTGCTTTTTCTTCTTTCAGTTTATTCATTTCATCACCCTCTCCTGCCATCTTCGCCAGTCCAAGCATGCTGCTCATATCACCGGTGGTCGTCATCATTCCTGTTCCGTCAGCCCGCAAGGTTATTTCTTTGGTAGTTTCACAGCTGGTTAAATAAATTGTTGATGCAGCCAGTAAAAACAGCACAATCCTTTTCATGATAATTTATATAGTTTTTATTTTGTTTGATTCGTATAGCGTAAGCGATGTAAGATAAATCAAATTTTGACAGGCAAATGTTATAAATATTGTCGTGTCTGTATTTAACAGGGTCTGGTCAGGCAGTCATCTTATAAAGCATTTCTTTGAGCAGAGAACCATCTTCGGTAGCGGCACTATTGATGCCAATGCTTTTTAAATTATACTGGTGAAGTAACAGCAATATTCTTTCCACCCCCTGGAAATTATAGATCTTTGCAGCCTGCATATAATCCTTTACGAAAAAGGGATTGACTCCTATTGCGGCGGCCACTCCTTTTTCATCAGTAGTACCTGCACCAAAAACCATAAATACCTTACTGAAAAAGCTATAAAGAGATGGCAGGACCAGTTGAATTGGCGCAGCCTTGGGATTGGCTTCAAAATACTGAATGATCCGCAGGGCTTTTGCAAAATCCCTGTGGGCAATGGCTGATTGTAATTCAAATACATTAAAGTCCTTGCTTACGCCGACGAACTCTTCAATATCTTCTTCTGTTATGGTTTTCCTTTTGCCCAGGTTAATGGAGATCTTGTTGATTTCATTTTCAATTCGGGTCAGGTCATTCCCGATATGGTCAACAAATAGAGCAAGGCCCCTGGGTGAAATGGAAAGTCCTTTTGTTTCCAGCAATTCCTGGGTCCATTCCGGAACCTGATTATCGTACATTTTTTTTGTAGTAACCAGTACCCCTTTTTCTTTTATCAGTTTGGCAAACTTTGTACGGCCGTCTACTTTTTTATCTTTATAGGAAACGATGAAAATAGTTGACGAAAGCGGGTTATCAATATAGGGTTCCAGTTTTTCAATATCCCTCATCTGCTGGGCCTCTTTTATGATCACAACCTGGCGTTCCGCAAACATTGGATACCGTCTGCACGCGTTGACAACCTCTGGCCAGGTGGCATCTTTTCCATAAAAAACGGTGAGATTAAAGGAGGCTTCGCTTTCATTCAGGATGCTGGTTTCTGCATAATTAACAGCCTGATCTATGAAATATTCCTCGTCGCCCTCCAGCCAGTACACAGGCTTGAAAACACCCTTTTTCCACTCTGTTATGATCTTGTCAATACTCATAAAACGCTAAAATACAATGTTTTTTACCTCTTGGGCGTTATAAATAGTAAATTTAAAAGGTTTCTGGCACGGTTTTCGGAATTCGATATGCCGAACGGATTTTTGAAGACATCAGAACCAGTGCTAAACCTAGGAAACATGATCAAAAATCCTTTGGACGTAAACCTAAAACTCAAAACTCTTTTTATTTAAACCCATCTTGTATGACAAACACAAATTATCCATCCGCTACTCCACAAAGTACGCCTCCGGCACCAAGGAATCGCGGAAACAAAAATTTACTGATAGCGATTCTTGCAGTTGGCTTGCTTGGTACATGGGCATATCTACTGTGGGATAAGAACAATTCTGGCGAGAAAATGCAGATAGCTCAAACCCAGGGTGAAAGCTACATGTCTCAAAGAGACTCTCTGAAACTCCTTTATGATGACGCTGAACTGCGTCTGGATTCAATCACTGGTGCAAATAACAATCTGCAGGGTGATAAATCAGATCTCCAAAAGCAAATCGAGTCTAACAAGGCTGAGATCAAAAAGATCCTTAATGATAAGAATGCTACAGCTGCTGACCTGAAAAGGGCCCGCACTATGATCTCTGACCTGAATGGCCAGATCGCATCACTGGAACAGGAAGTTTCCCGTCTGACTGGTGAAAACCAGGTACTGACTGCTAACAATACACAGCTTTCTTCTGAAAAGCAGGTATTGGAGCAAAATCTTCAGACTTCTACTTTAGAAAAAGAAGAATTATCTCAAACTGTTGACGTAGGTTCTACTTTCAGCGCTTCTAATATTCAGATCACTGCAGTGAATGAAAAGAAGAATGGTAAAGAGAAAACTACTACCACAGCTAAAAGAGTTGATAAACTGGTTATCTCTTTCGATGTAGAGAACCGTATTGCAAGGTCTGGTCCAGCTGATATGTACATTGTAGTAACAGCGCCTAATGGCCAGGTGATCACTGATGCTGCTAACGGTACTTCTACCCTGACTACCCGCACAGAAGGTGACAAACAATATACAGCAAAGGTGCCTGTAGATTACGAACAGGGAACTCGTAAAGCTGTTCAATTCCCGATCCGTCAGAACGATTTCCAGACTGGTAACTACAAGATTGAAGTTTACCACAACGGTTTCAAGATCGGTGAAGGTGTAAGAAGCCTGAAGAAAGGTGGCCTGTTCAGCTAAGAATAAAATTAACTCCGCCTTCGCGCAAGGCTTACGCTTGCGCCGAAGCTTCAGCGTAGGAGCACGGCGGATAAAATAGGTGGTTTATTCGGTTAAAAGCAGTTGCAAACTCCGCAACAGAGCCGTCTCACTTTATTAGTGAGGCGGTTTTTTTTATGGGTGCCCTACCCTCCGTTGCCTCATTTCCTGCTTCTAAATCCCGGGCTATAGGAAATCTACGATTATATAGTCGTTAATTTGCCAGCGTTCGGAATATTTTTACCTTTCAGGACTTACAAACTGGATTCGGTATGAGAGACACAAAGCCCCTTTTAATTGCCCTTCTTTCCATAGGCCTGGTTGGAACATGGGTCTACCATCTATTCGATAAAACGCAGTACAGCCAGCGTATAAAGCAGGTTTACGTGAGAGATTCAATAGGCATTGCCAATGCCATCCGGGACTCGCTGAAGGGCCGGTATGACATGACAATTGACTCCATCGATACCCGCCTGGAGTTCACCGAAAATGGCAATGATTCACTGAGAAATCAGCTGGATGTAAATATTGTCCAGGTCAATACCCTCAAAAACCAGATCAACTCCCTGCTTAAAAGCCGGAATCTGAGCAAGGAGGATATTGCTAGGGCAAGGCAGATGATCAATGAACTTCAAACGAAAGTGGATGAATTGAGTGGCGCCAACAGTTCCATCAACGAGGAAAAGAACCGAATGGCCGCCCAAATGCAATCACTGACCTCACAGATCGAAGGACTGCAGCAAAATGTCAAGTCGCTCAATGATCAGAACCAGACTCTCACTGAACAGATCAGGCTGGCCTCTGTCTTTGTGGCTTCAGATATGAACTTAAATGCAATTGATGAAAAATCGAGCAAAGAAGAAGAAACAGCCAGTGCCAAAAAGGCTGATAAATTCGTGGCTTCTTTTGTAGTGCAAAATCTGGTGAACGAATTCAAAAATGCAGAGGTTGTTATTGTTGTACTCCAGCCGGATGATACGGTTTTAGAGATCAGCGACTGGAACACCGGCAATTTTGAAACCCGGCTTCAGGGAATGAAGGCGTATACCCGCCTCGTGAAATTTGATTATTCCAAAGGTGAACAAAAGCAGATCATCTTTTCATTGAGTCCGGGTAGTTTTCAGAAAGGGACTTATAAACTCCAGGTCTGGCACAAAGGGATCATGATCGGTCAAACAAATAAGACACTTAGCTAATTAGAATCTGGAATCGAATTGATAATAAAAAGGTCGTCCGCGTAGCGGACGACCTTCTTATTATATTACTAACGCTATATACTTTATAGATTATATCCGTAACTAAAGTAATACAGTCCACCAACATAGGGGCTACCAAAACCAGTACGATAATAACTGTTACCAAGATTTGTTCCACCAATGCGGAACTGGCCCTTGGAACCTGCTGGCCGATAACTGATCTGTCCATCAACCCAGGTGAAATACGGCAATGTACCACTCACGAAAGTTCCCTCATAATAATTATTGTCCTGCCATTTAACTACCACATTAAATCCAAATCCCTTGTAAACATTCTCATTCTTCAATCCGAGATTCCAGCGATATTTTGGAGCATTAAAGAATGATACGAAACCAGCTGGTAAATCCTTCAACTTATCAGAGAATACGTTTCCATAAACATTATATCCTCTACCCAATTGATATTCCATGCCTATTCCCCAGCCTAATGCCTTAACATCCTGGGTAGCAGTTTGCTTGTAAGAAATATTAGTGGTTGTCAATGCAGAGAAAAGACCTGTCGGGCTTCCGGTTGCAGAACGTCCTATACCAATTGTTGCCAGGAATTGTTTATATATGCTGTAATAAGTGTAGGCATCAATCAGCAATCTCTTTCCAAGGATGCCTTTATAACCGATCTCGTATGAGTTCACGATCTCTGGTTTCACTTTCGTGAATGTAGCGGGTACCAGCAAATTAGTATTGGCTGGATTTCCGCTGGCGCGATAAGCCAGGATGCTTTCAGCAGTATACCCCCTGGTTGCAGGTTGGTCCAGTCCATAGAAAGTCTGGAACTCAGGTAAACATCCGATCAGGTAACCAGCCCCTGTAATAAGGCTGATATACTGGTCCTGCATAGTTGGGAAACGGTAGGCAGTCTGATAGGAAAAACGGATATTATTATCTTTTGCTACGCGGAACACAGCTGTGAATCGCGGAGTGAACCTCCCTTCAAAATTGGTTTGTTTATCATAACGCCCGGCAGCAGATAATGTCAGGAAATTATCGAATAATTTCTTTGACAATTGAATATATCCACCGTATTCATTGATCTTGATATGACCTGTTGTATCAGCAAACAGGGTTCCCTGGGAATTCAATACATATTGTTTCCATTGAGCGCCAACAATCACTTCTACCTTATCAGAGAAACCAAGTGCATCTGAAAAATTCAGCTGTCCATCACTGGCCCAAAGATCTGTTTTGTCAAGGAAAAGGGCGCCGCCTTTGGAAATAGGAATATTACGGCCTTCGTTAAGAGCTGCATCAAAGGCAGCTGTACCGGGAAGAAGGCGACCAGCATCTGCAGCAGCACGCGCAGCCATGTGAGCGGAAACATCACTTACTGCAGTTCCACCTTGCCGTTTGTTTTCTGAATAGGTGGCTACATATTGGCCAAACCAGGTTGAGTTAGCTTTCCATTTGTTATTGATATAAACACCAAGTGCGGTAGCATTGTAGGATCCACCTGCATTTTCCTGTGTGGTATATCCACGCAGGTACCATGTTTTGGCTTTGATCTCCAGTTTATGTTGCGCAATTTTCAGATTACGCAGGGAATAACGGTCTGCACCTGTATATACAGTGGTACCGGTACCAACATAAGAGTTGATGGAGGCTTCAATATTCGGTGTGATCTTATAATGGATGCCTGCTGTGAACTTTGCATTCACCGTATTGTAATCAACCAGGTTTTTTTCTTCATAGCCAGTTCTGGACACACTGTAATTCTGGAAATAACCATTGCGGCTACCAATATAGAACGGAAGAAAGTTTTGAACTGTTGATTGTAAAGCCGCAGGAACACCAGCAAGGAATGCTCCTACCTGGGTATTGGTTGGATAAGTTCCCGTTGTGCCAAAATAAGCATTGGCAGCATTCACCAGGTTAAATGCTCCTCCTGTTGCAGCCAGCACACCTGCCTGTGTTTGGGCAATCACTACCTGGGCAAATGAGTTCATGTTTGCACTGGCTTCATCACCATACACATTCACTCCATTATAATTTGGATCACTATCGCGGTTACCACCCACAACACTGCTCAGTACTCCGATCTGCTGTTTATTGCGATAATCATCGGCCTGCCAGTCATCTGCACTCAGAATTGATGCTGAAATTTTAAAGGCCCATTTATCTTTAATAGCCTTTGCCCAACGGAAAGACCAGTCGTAGTAAGGAGCCGGTTTGCGCTGCCTTCCATCCACATGCATGATCCCCTGTTTGATATTATAACTAAAACCCTGGTATTTGAATGGATTTTTGCTGGTGATCAGCAAGGTGCCATTCATACCACCAGAACCATAAAGAGCTGATGAAGCGCCGGACAGCAATTCCACATTCTCAACATCCAGCTCTGTGGGTCCAATTACATTACCTACTGAGAAGTTCAAACCTGGAGCCTGGTTATCCATACCATCAATCAATTGATTCAATCGCAGGTTACCACTGGATACAAAGCCTCGGGTAGTAACTGTTTTGAATGTGAGACTGGCCGTATGCATATCAACACCTTTCAGGTTGGTAATGGCGTCATAGTAATTGGGAGATGCAAGGTTTCTTAATATGGCAGGACTCATTCGCTCAACTGTAACGGGTGATTCCAGTATTCTTGTGGGGGCCCTTGTGGCAGCCACAACAACTTCCTGACCCAGTGTGGTGCCCGGTTTAAAATCTACTGCAATTTTGGAATCTGTACTGCTGACATTGACTTCATAATTTTCATATCCAACTGAAGAGAAAACAAGTGTAACGGGTAATTTGGCTACGGAAATGGAGAAATCGCCATTTGAATTGGTATAAGTGCCCTGATTTGTTTCCTTAACTATAACTGAAACGGCGGGAACAACATCTTTCGTGGAACTATTACGTACTGTACCGGAGATAACATTCTGTGCATTTGCAGCAATCGTAAGCAGGCTACTCATTAAAAAGAGAGCCAAAAAGCGACAGCTTTTTCTCATAGTAAGCGATTTAAGTTTTGGAATATTAACGGAAAAATAAGCATTGTCGGGTTTATCTAAAAATTTAATTTTTAAGGAGAAAGGATAAAATGTTGACATTTTTAAGGGTGCAGGATTGGGCATAAATTTGCAGCTTCATACTTTCGATTATGGCTTCATTTTCCTTCCCCGAACAAACTGGTTTTTATAGTGGCAAAGTAAGGGATGTCTATTATTTTTCGGATTACCTGGTGATGATTGCATCCGACAGGATCTCCGCATTTGATGTGATCCTGCCACGTCCCATTCCATTCAAGGGCCAGGTATTGAATCAGATCGCTTCTTATATGTTAAAGGCTACTGGTGATATTTGTCCCAACTGGCTATTGGATGTACCTGCTCCTTCTGTTTCCATTGGAAAAAAATGTGATCCGTTTAAAATTGAAATGGTGGTAAGAGGTAATCTTACCGGTCACGCATGGAGGACCTATTCATCCGGTAAGCGTGAGCTTTGTGGCGCTGAAATGCCAGAAGGCATGAAAGAAAATGATTTCTTCCCCACTCCCATCATCACTCCATCAACCAAGGCCTCAGAAGGACATGATGAAGATATTTCCCCTGCCGAGATTATTGCCAGTGGTTTGGCTTCTGCAGCTGAATGGAATGTATTAAAAGATTATACCCTGAAATTATTTGAAAGAGGAAAAGAGATTGCTGCCAGACGCGGACTGATACTGGTTGATACCAAGTATGAATTTGGAAAAATAGGGGAAACCATTTATTTAATGGATGAGATCCATACACCAGACAGTTCAAGATATTTTTATGCCGATGGATTTGAGGAGAGGCAACAAAAAGGAGAAAGGCAAAAGCAGCTAAGCAAAGAATTTGTAAGGGAATGGCTTATCGCCAATGACTTCATGGGTAAACCAGGCCAGGTGGTTCCGGAAATGAAAGATGAATGGGTTCAGACAATTTCTCAACGTTATATTGAACTGTATGAAAAAGTGATTGGGGAACCGTTTGTCCCCCAACCTATACCTGAAACGGAGATTAAATCCAGGATTATAAACTCGCTTAAAAAACTAATGTAATCAACGCCATGGTTCTGTCTTACGAACCATATATAGGTGTGTGAGACACACCAGGGCCCGTTTAATTAGTTGTTGAAGTTGTTGTCTTTTTAATGACCTTCTTCTTTGCAGTACCATCAGCGCTCTTGTAGCCAGTGTTACAAAGATTATCGATCATATACTGGGCTTCATCATAAGAAAGCCAGTAATCCACTACATCACCTCTAATGATAGTTCCTCTTGACCGGTTATACAGGTCCATCAATCCTTTACGGCTGACGTCGCCATATATCACTGCATCCTCATAAGGAGCATAACCGCCAACGGATTCAATAACCGTATATCCATTGCGGGTTTCTATTACATAATAGGGGCAGTAATCGTCGCTATAAACAACTACGCCGCTTTCTTTGGAGAGCCAGTAATCTTCTTCATTTCCATAGTTGCCTCTTTTGGTGCAACCTGCAAAAAGTAATGCCGCTACTATCAATACTGTTGAAATGGTAAATATCTTTTTCATACTAATAATGGTTTTGAATGTTGCTGATTATTAACATTCGTTAGATGACAAAAGAGAGACAAAGGTTTATTGACAACTTGTTAAAATGCTCCTGGCAGCAGCGCCAATTGTTAACGTTTAGTCAAAGCTTTTCCGTAATTTGTCGCATGAAAAAGTTTTTACTTTCTGCGATTGTTGCCATCAGCGTTTTATTTGCTTCAGCCCAGAATGATGAATATTATATGTTCGTCGGCACATATACCAGTCCCGGAAAAAGTGAAGGTATCTATGTCTATAAGTTTAACACTTCCACAGGAGAATCTGTTCCGGTCTCTTCGATTGCCACCCAAAATCCTTCCTATCTCAGCATATCACCGAATGAAAAATACGTCTATGCAGTTCATGAAGTTGATTCAAAAGTGCCTGGCGGTGGACAGGTTTCATCCTTTACCTTCAATAAAACTGATGGAAAGCTAAGTCTTGTCAATAGCCAGTCCAGTGGAGGCAATAACCCCTGTTATGTGCAGGTCGATAATACAGGCAGATGGGTTTTTGCCGGAAATTATTCTTCTGGAACCTTATCTGTTTATTCCGTAAATAATGATGGCAGCCTCGGCAGTCCCAATACGATCCAGCATGCTGGAACCGGACCCGATAAACAAAGGCAGGAAGGTCCGCATGTTCATTGTACTGTAATTTCTCCAGATAATAAATGGTTATATGTGCCAGATCTTGGCATCGATAAAGTAATGATCTATAAGTTTGACGATAAAACCGGTAAGCTTACCAACAATGCAAAGGATGGATTTGTTGCTGCAGAACCAGGTGGTGGGCCCCGTCACATCACTTTTGCTCCCAATAAAAAATATGCGTACCTGATCCAGGAATTGGCCGGCCAGGTAGCTGCCTATCAATATAAAAAAGGTGATCTCAAACTTATTCAGCGAATATCTACCATTGATTCCACAAAAAAAGGTACGCCGGGTAGCGCTGATATTCACGTTTCGCCAGATGGGAAATTTTTGTATGGTTCGAATCGTGGAAACTTAAATGATCTCGTTTGGTATAATATAGACCCTTCCAACGGAAAACTTGCCGTGGCAGGCCATCAATCTACTCTAGGCAGAACTCCGCGCAATTTCAATATTGACCCTTCGGGCAATTATTTACTGGTAGCGAACCAGGGCAGTAATGAAATTGTAGTCTTCAAACGTAATAAAAGTACAGGGGCCTTAACGGATACAGGAAAACGCATACCAGTTGGTCAGCCAGTTTGCATTAAATGGATGAAGATTAATTAAGCTGATTACTCGCCAGCGGGAAGTGAGAAGGAGAAAACGCTTCCCTTTCCCTGGGTACTTTCCACAAACATGCGGCCGTCATTTTTAGCAAGGAATTCTTTGCACAGCATCAGTCCTAAACCAGTGCCTGATTCATTAGCTGTTCCTTTTGTGGTGTAAAAATTATTGGCATTTATCTTTTGCAGCGTTTCCATGCTCATTCCACTACCGGTATCTTTTACAAATACCTCAACGGTAGACCCTGCCTGGTTCGCTTCCACTACTACCCTGCCATTAGCAGAAGTAAATTTGAGTGCGTTTGATACAAGATTCCTGATCACAACACTGATCATATCTTTATCAGCAAACACATGAAGCGGTTCATTGACCCTGTTTTCAAGGACAATTTGCTTTGATCCTGCCTGCAGGCGCAGCAATTGCATCACTTCCTGAATGAGTACAGAGATATCCAGTATCTGGGGTTTCCTTTCACCCGCTGCCAGTTGGCTCTTGGCCCATTGCAACAGATTTTCCATCAGGCTGGCTGTATAGCTTAGGTCACTGGCGGCATCAGGGATCAGCTCCCGTACATCTTCAGCTGATATCTGTTGTGTTGCAGCATTATTAAAAAGATCGCGCAGTGCAAATACAGGGGCTCTAAGATCATGGGATATAATCGAGAACAATTTTGTCTGGAATGTATTGAGTGCAGTAAGCTGGTTTGTTTGCGTCTCCAGCTGCTGTGCCTTTACACTAATGATCTCATTCTTTTGTTCCACCTCCAGATTCACCTTATTCAATTCTTCATTTTTCTTAAGAATGAATCCCTGGTAACCGGTATTTTCTTTCATGATCAGGTATAGACCATAAAAAATAAAGAAGATGGCTACCACCTGGTTGAAATAATAAAAACCCAGACTGGCATCCTTCAGGTGAAAAGTATAATTTTTGATCACCACTACAAGCATGAAGTAGCTGATCATGGAAAAGCTTACAGAAAGGATCATCTGGCTGATCTCCTGCAAAAAGAAAACCGCAAGGATACCGTACATTATAAAATACAGGTCCATGCCCAGGTTCATTCCATCCATATAAATAAGACAGGCGGCAAATGGAGAAAGTATGAAATAGGATAACAAGGCACTATTATATCTTCTTAAACCATTTAAAGTAAGAACGATTGCGCAAACAAAAACCGGCGCCAGTGAAATACAAAACGAACTGATGGAAACGCCCCTTGTCTTGAAAAGGGCCAGGAAAGGTATCAGGAGGCTGGTGATGAACTGCAAAATATTGATCTGGTTCAGCAGCAAAAGCCTTCTCCGTTGTGTTTCATCCAGGGCTTCTGTTATTCCCTGTGAACATATATTTTCGTGAAGCTTTAGGAGGTTTGCCTGGAAACGCCTCAGGTAATACTGGTTTTTTTTCAGAGCAGCATGCCATAAAAAACCAATAGAACCGAACGAAGTTCTGATTCCGTGTTTAGTATAAATAGCTGTGGAGTAAAATGCCTGTATGATATTATCTAAAAATCCCTGTGCAAGTTGTAACGGGCCCGCAAAGCCTGGGAAGCTAAATTTTTCAGGAGTCTCTTCGGGTTTTTGCTCTAGAAATTTCATAGATGGCGGTATTGGACGCGAGGCCTAAAAGTAATACTTGGGCCTTGCATTGTCAACCTTTATTATCCGGTAAAATTCTGAAATTTTATGGAAAATCACAGATTACATAAAGTATTGATTTGTAACATGCTCAAAAGCCCTTTTTTTGATCATTTTTCCCGGGTAATATTGGCCTGATTCGAGACCTGGATTTGTTAAAGATATTCTGCCCTTTATCAATCCCTTTTCGCAGGGCTTTCTGCTGATCTTCCGGGAGATGGATAAAATCCTGACATTCCTGGCTACAACAGGCCTCAAATTGCTCCTTACAGCTCTCGCACTGGATGAACAGGAGATGGCAGGCATCATTTACACAATTGACATGGGTGTCACAAGGCTGGCCACACTGGTGACAGTGTGCAATGATATCTTCCGTAATCCGCTCACCAAGCCTTTCATCAAATACAAAATTTTTACCGATGAATTTATTCTCCAGATTCTTTTCCCTGGCCTGGTTGCTGTAATGAATAATGCCTCCTTCCAGATGAAATACATTCTTAAATCCATGATGAAGCATAAAGGCAGAGGCCTTCTCACAACGGATGCCTCCGGTGCAATACATGATAATGTTCTGGTCTTTCTTATCCTTCATCAAGTTAACGGCCGCAGGTAACTGTTCCCGAAACGTATCACTGGGTATCTCGATCGCATTTTTGAAATGACCTACTTCATATTCATAATGATTGCGCATATCAATCACAATGGTATCCGGACTGGCGGTAAGCTGGTTGAATTCTTCTGCGTTTACATAACGGCCTTTATTCTCCATATCAAATTCCGGGTCTGTTATTCCATCAGCTACAATCTTGTCACGGACTTTTATATCCAGTACATAAAATGATTTTCCATCATCATGAACGGCAATATTCAATCGAAGGTCCTTTAAATGAGGAATTCCATTTAACAGTTCCCTTAATGTGTCTAGCCTGGCTGTGGGCATGCTGACCTGGGCATTTATCCCTTCGTGGGCGATATAGATGCGGCCCAGAACCTGGAGCTCACTTAACTGCCGGTAGAGATCATTGCGAAAAACAGCGGTATCCTCAATTCTGAAATACCGGTAAAATGATATGGTTGTTCGGGGAGTGGGATCGTTTTGAATACGTTCCTTTAGCTCCTTACGGGAGACGCGGTTATGAAGTGCCATCTGAGAAGTATCTGAAATTTGACCCTCTCCCGCCCACGGCGGGGGAGAGAATTTTAATAATCGGGCAGTTGCAGGCTGCACCAAATTTCAGCTGCAAAGTTAACCATTATTCAGTGAAGCGCATCTTTCCACCAAGCAACCCTCCAAGCCCTATCCTTACTCCATATTGATTACCCAGACCTGGCTGGTAGGCTGTTACAAGATCAACCCGGAAAACCTTGAAGATGTTTTCCAGTCCCGCAAATAGCTCAACGTAATAATTTTGTTTGTCTACAAAGAAGGTATTTGCTCCACCAACAAGGTTCCACTTCAATTTATTAAAGAGTGGGATCTTGTTGGTCAGTAACCCATTGAAATGATGTTCTACATGGCCAAAGGCATAAAATTGTTCGTCATTGCTATATCGATAATAAGGTGCTAGCTGGAAGCTGTTCAGGTATTTGATATTATAGAATGTCTGGTTACCATTAAAATGTTTGAGGTCCGGGATCTGTACGTTTTTATTGTTCAGAAATCCTCCGATACCAATTTTGTATTGGAACTCCCCTCCCATTTTGAAATTCATCCTGTCGTTGACAGTAAATCCCCATTTATCGAAGTCTACATCACTTCCAAATAGCTTGTGAATACCTTTCGAATATTCAACCGTAAATGTTGGCGCCTTTGAACCAATTGGCACCTTTCTATAGGGAAACTCTATATAATGTTGACCCGGCTGCCATGATAATGCAATGCTCGCCACAAGCGCCTGGTGTTTTTCAAATGGAATTGCTGCCAGTTCGTAGGGATGATTGGGCAGTATTGGCTTCTCTCCTTTCTTATTGAAGGAAAAATCAGTGCTATTTTCTACCGGCAGGCGGTTTTCATAAGTTGCATTGATATTAAACTGCAATCCATTGTCCAGCCTGTTATTATATTCAACGCTGCCATACCAGTTTTCATACAATTTCATGTAGTTCTTTCTGTCAAGCAATGTGTAAAAGGCATTTGTGATCGGATTGATAGGATTGTCGTGATTGAATTGACTCAGACGCTTACCTCCTGCAAGTTGAAAATACCGGTTACGGTAAGAATATTTCTTTGGACTGATCCTGAATTCACCATATGAATTCAGGTGAGTGTTACTAAAGCCATACCGGGTGTTCCATTGCAGGCTGTAGCTATTACTGCTTTTGGGTTTATTAAGGTGAAAATTCTGCTCCACATTGACAGATACACCTTCTACCGTATTATATTCTACCTGGGTGATCAATTGCCTGAGGCTCCAGGTCAGGGTGGATTTTTTTCCGTAGAAATTATGAGACTGCCCGGACCATAATAATCCTTTCACCGTAACAGGCTTCTGTTTTTTACGTAAAGAATCCAGATACCCTGGTGTACGCAGTGAATCGGTTCGGAGTTTGACCAGGCTATCCTTAACAACAAAGTCCCGTTTTTCCTCTGTTTCCAGTGCAACAGGCCTGGATTTGTTCCAGAAAACGGAATCCTTTCTATTAAACCCCGTATCATATCTCATAAGAGTACGATCAAAATGTTTTTTAGAAAACTCCGGATTGATATTATAGTCAGAATAGACATTTACAAATCCGCCCGAGATCTGGAACCCAAACTGCCTGAACGCGAAAGAAAGATATTGGTTCTTCGTTTTCCAGATATCCTTTTGAACTGGCGAATGTAGCTGGGTAATGCGAAGCGTATCCAATAATTCCAATTGATTCTTATTGGTGGTAAATAGATCAAGGCTGAATATTCGCCAGTCGTCTTCTGCTATTTGAATAGTGCCGGCAAATAACGGCTCATTTAATCTGCGAGGAGTTACCCTGATCGTATTTACCATTACTCCTTCCTCAACAAAGCTGCCTTCATATTTATACTTGTAATAGTTCAGCGCTCCATCAGCAATCGGTGATATGAAACCTCGGGGATTTAAATTATTGTCGAATATGGAAACATTGTTCTGGTAGAAATTTATGAAGAAAGGAAAACTGAGACCGTAACCTCCTCCGCTTTCCCTCGAAGCGATTACACGGAACTTTATATTACCGGGTTTTGCATAATCTACTTCAGTAAGAGATTCTGAAAGAAATAATATTCCTTTACCTAAGGAGTCGAGCCCGTCGTCGTCATCTCTTTCAACCTTTGTACCAAATACTCTTTTGGGAATAGAGCCTGATCTGATCAACCCTTTGATATAGACATTTACCCTGAATGAATCAACCTGATTATTGTAATAGCTTCTTTTCTTTATGGCCTGACGGATGATCTCATAAGCAGGATCCTCTCCTCTTTTCACCACCACTTCGCTCAGGGTCAGTTCCTGTATGGATAAGGTGAAATTGACTACCTGGTCTTCGCTTGCGACTGTGATCTTTTTTTCAATTGTTCCATATCCCACATACTGACAAACCACGCTGTATTCTCCCGGAGCCAGATTAATGGAATATTTACCAATGCTATTGGAGGTAACGCCTCTGTTAGTTCCTTTGATGCTGATGGATGCATAAGGCAGCGGTTTACCGTTATTATCGGTAACCAGTCCGGTTATGGTACCGGCTGATGCCTGAAAAACAAATGCAATAAATAAGGTGAGTAGTATATTTCTCCTCATAGGCCAGTTGGAGAAACGAAAATAATGGGTACTTAATTAAAAGAAGACAGTGCTATTGCTATTTGGAAAAGTTTTAACAGCTCAATGCTTTCTAACATAACTACCACTGAGTGCCGCAAAACCCGCAACCAGTCCGCCAACAAGTCCTGTGATCAGTATTAATAGAATGGAATTACCTCCAAGGGGAAGCAGGCTGGCTATTTTTTGAGATAGAATACTCTCGTTGGCGCTATCCATCCATTCCGCCAGTGAAGCCCATAACAGGAATATTGCTGCAAACCCGGCAAGGAATGCTTTCCAGGCTTTCTGTTGCACCATGACCCCAACAATAAAAGCTACAATTGCGATCACCCACCATTCAAAATAAAGCGAAGAAATAAATGAAAGCAAAGCCGTTAATAATAATGCTACCAGAAATCGCATGATTGAAGATTTATCCTTTAGCAAATCGCATTACCCATTTCACTTTTTTCTCTATCCCATCTGATTGCTGCATGATCCATAATGTATAATATTCGCCTTTAGCCCAGGTATCAATGAAATTATCATAATACCTGCTACCAGGATTTCCACTTTGTCCGCCCGGGTATACGCCATAAGCCTCTGTATCATCTTTCAGGTGAACTACCATTCTCCAGCTTGGACCATGATCCATTTTTGTAGCATTGATGACCCCGCTTCCTCCACCAACAGGAACATGTAGGCGACTAAACGCGGGAATTTTCAACAGGTGTTGAACCTTCGTATCCTTATAGCGGGCCCATTCCAATTTCCCTTCAGTCTCCGCCTTTCTCAATTTTTCAGTGGCATTCTTTAAGGAGATTACCAGCATATCCTGCAAGGTTTCTTTCTCAGGCGTTTTTATATTATCAATAAAGCGGTAGGCAGAATCTTTGTGAAGACTCTCCACCAGCGTACTCTCATTGGGCCATGGCATGGGAAGGTTTGATCCATTTATTTCATCTGCCCATATAGCAATCTCCAGTTCCTTCCACCATATATCGAATACCGTCGCCCCTTTTTCTGATATATCATTCCGGAAATTCCAGCTTTTATAAATATCCAGGTATTTCTTTTCGTCATTTCCAAGTTTTGATTCATCAACCTGCATTAGTATATCTTTTGAGAATTCAGCCAGCACACGGTAATTATCAGTTTGTAATCTTTCCATATCATTGATCCTGATATGATGCATCGAATCAAGATTTCGGTTAATGGTATAACCACGATAAACCGGGAAACTGTTACCCGTATAATAGGGGTAGCTTGAATCTGTGGATAATTGATTGGCACTACTAACATACCCGCGCGAAGGATTCAACATATGCGGGTTTTCAGATTGGGGTATTATTCCTCTCCATAAATAACTACTGTCAAGTCCTTCCATAAAGAAATCCCCCTGCCTTCTCCATTTAGCCGGAAAATCTCCCTGCTGCCAGATTGCTATATCGCCATTCTTGCTTGCAAAAGCGAGGTTTTGACCCGGACAGGTCAGGTATTTGATTGCTTCAATATAATCAGTATAATTTTTAGCACGGTTCCACTCATACATCATGGCCAGTTCATTGGAAGGATCATTTGCCTTCCATTTCACTGCATAATACTTGTCACTGCCCTGGGAAATAGGGAAACGGTGATCATAAATTACAGGTCCGAATACAGTATAGGCTACTGTATCAAGCAATGGCTTCTTTCCACGGATATTGATGATCTCGGTTCGCTTTTCGGTCCTTTGCCATACACTGTCAAACATATATTCATTCATGTTCTCATCCCTGAACCGTATCTCATAATAATCCTTAACATCCCTGCCTGAATTGGTGATACCAAAAGCGATGCTATCATTAAATCCGATGATAATATTAGGTGCTCCCGGAAAGCTAACGCCGTAAGCATTAAAATCAGGTGTTGAGATCTGCATTTCATACCAGATGGAAGGAAGATTAAGTCCAAGGTGCGGATCGTTGCAAAGTATTGGTGCACCACTTGCTGTTTTGGTTCCACTTACTGCCCAGTTATTGCTTCCATTGTTCTTGTCAGGTTGAGGTAATAAATTGGTAATTGTATCCTTTCGAAAAGTAAAGTAAGTTGAATCCGCTGCAGCAGGCTTTCCCAAATTAAATGCTGGCGCTTTTGGATAAGGATTATCAGGCGTATTGGGTACTACGGGTTTTAATGAATCCTGTATTACAGGGTACAGCTTTTCAAAATCAATGGCCGATAAAACATTTCTTGCATTGGTATACTCGGCATCGTCATCTGCACCAGAAAGATCATAAGCAAGATACTTTACAAGCAGGGCCGTTTTCAGATTACTCCAATGCTGGGGCTTATATCCAAGCAGTTTGTATTCAAGCGGCAATTCTGTTTCTTTTAAATTATCGATCCAGGCATTGGCGCCTTCAGTATAGGCGTCAGCCTGTGCCTTCACCGCAGGGATTTTATTCATTTCCTCCAATGTTAGCTCTGCTGCATGCACCATCCCCAATCTTCGCATGCTTCGGTCATATTTCAAATATTGTCCTTCATCTCCCTCACCAATTACCTGACTAACCATTCCTGCTGCTGCAAAGGTTTGAAATTCCATTTGCCATAATCTGAATTTCGCGTGGAGATATCCCTGGATGAAATAAACATCATGATCATTCTCTGCAAATACATGGGGAACCAGACGGTCATCAAAATAAACTTCTGCTTTACCCGTAATGCCCGGGAACTGGAGATCAGCGTTGAAATCATGATCAGTAGCTTCAGCATTTTGCCAAAAGCCATGTTGAGGACTGAGAAAATTTCCCATGGCGGGAATAGCCCCCCATCTCTTATTGAGGCCAAATACCAATCCAGCTGTAACAACCGTAGAAACCAGAAAGGGGACAACTCTCATAGTGATCAATTAGGTGAAAGATAAAAAAGAAAAACCGGGATTTACAATCCTTTTTATTTCTATATGTGGCTTGGCTTTAGGGGATGATCTCGTATAAAAAAAACTGGTTCCTTTGTCTTTCATCAAAATTATTATCTGATACAAATAGCAGTGTACGGTGATTATTGGGCAGTAATGGTCCAAATGTCACGCCTTCTATATTGTCGATATATCGATCCAGGCTTTTGTTCAAATCGATGATCAACTTCTTTCGAATTGGATGTTTCGCGGGTTGATTTTTCAGGGATCGGTTAGCAGAAATATCTTCCGCTCCTGTTGCATCTGCCAGGTACACTTTTACGTCTGATGGCGCTCTTCCGGTAGAATAGGCCCGTTCGATTACGATGAACTGATTGTTTCCAATATATAATATATCGGATACTCCGTTTACTTTAAAGGCTCCGGGAGGATTGGCCGGATAAGGAATGGCGCCTATCTCGTAAGCATACTGTGCTACCTGTTTTCTTGTGGTCCTGTCAAATTTGACGAAACGCACCCAGGCTGTAGAATCACCGGTTCCTGCCCTTGGACCGTCTTCATACAATGGCTCTTCAACGCTTACATAGATATGACTATAGTTTTCATCAAAGCTTAACCCTTCCAGCACACTATTGTGCCGGGGTCCCAATTCGGCTGGCTGAATATGTAGATTAATAGGGAGTTCAAAGCTATCCCTGTATTGTCCCTCTGGAGAAACAATCACGATCTCCGGGTCCTGGAATTGTTTATCAACAGGCCTTCTCTGCCCTTCACTACTCCAGATCATTTCATTACGCGTGGGATCATATCGCATGGCTTCCAGATCAGCGGAATGTATGCGATCCTTATTTATATCCGGATAAGGAACACCATTCTTATTCTTCAAAATGGTAACAGATGTAAAATTTACAGTATCGATCCCCTTTTCATTCAGGTTAATCTTTGCCGTGTAGAATCTTGAAGCCCCACGAGCTGATGGATCATCACAGATAAAATAATACTGACTGGTTTTGGGATCATAGTCTATACCTGAAAGTCCACCAATAGTAGTGCCTTCCAGCTGACGGCTATTCGGATAATCATATTCATTAATAAAATGCAAACTGCCAATGTTATTCTGTTTGCTAATTTTTCTTGAAGAGGTGCAGGAAGCAAGTAGGGCAATGAATAAAACAAACACCAGTCTCTTAATTTGCATCCGGTTTGATTTGAGGCAAAACTAGGAAAATACAGTCTACATTTACCCGATGCTTACGGAATAATCGTTATTTCGAGAAGAAGAAATGATGACATTAATCATATCGTTGAATTGCCTCTCCTACCTGTTTCAGGTATCGTGAATATTCTATTACGTAATTCTTGTCTCTGGGATATTTGTTTCCCAACCCGTATACCATACTTTTCAGGTATCCGTATGCCTGCTCAGATTGGGCCGGATTAAAGAAGAGTTTGGCAAAATCACTTTCAGGATCATATGGCACAGTGGACATGGCATGCTGATAATACCGCAAAGGCAGGATCACTCTTTTGCCAATAAAGAAGCTGGACTCATCAGCTACCAGTTCAAAATACCGGGAATAATAATCAAGCATTTTTCCCAAGCGTATCCTTATCTCCTTTTCCGATTCAGCAGCTGTTGGTTTTTTTCTCCATTCGTTTCTGGATTTATCCAATAAAATACCGTTGGTCAGTTTTTTAAAATACCAGTCAACCTTGATTGTTTCCCCTTGCGTATGCAGATTTTCTCTCAATTGCAATTGCTTATCCCTGTAGCTTAGATATTTAACCTTGAAATAATCGAAACCTTTTCCACCATTTCCCATATAAATATCCAGGTCTGGAGAAATAGCCCATTTTCCTGTTACTTCAGGGTAATCTACCTGCTGAAAATTTCCATTTTCAAAAAAACGGATCAGTTTCAGGCATTTTGCCTCAACTACAGAATCCTGCATTTTTCCATAGATCTGGCGCTGGTCTTCATTTTCGAGTTGGTGATCGGCAACCAATACCAGCCAGTCGCCTTCCAGTGTTTCCTTTAATCTGGCTTCTTCAGTTTTGGACTGGCAGGTGGCAAATGCAAAAGCGTATAGTATGATAAGGTAGCGCACCGTGCAAATGTAGAATTCAAAATCGTATAATGCAAAAGAAGCAAGCGTGGCTACCACCAACTAGCTTGCTTCTATTTGCATTTTGGAATCCACCCGTTTACTCCGGGTCTAACACTCAATTTCTTAAGGTAGAATCACAATACGACTCTTGGCACCATTGTTCCAGGTAAGCTTGGCTTTGTTATCACAATCACCGTTATTCGGGGCGCCGTAATCAAGGAATAATTCACGGTCATTGATCTTTATTTTAAGTATACCATCATTAATCCAGTGGCAAGCCACTTTCTTGATGAGGGCTGATTCAGTATTAAGCGTAATTGTAACACCGTTATTGAATTCAGTCTGTGAGCGGCCTTCAATGTTGAAAACATCATCAATCAGGTCATCAGTAGTTCCTCCATCAGTTTGCTTTACATGGCGAATGGCATTGTATTTATATCCTCTGCCATTAGGGAAATTTACTTTTCCATCAACTATCTGGGTAGTGAATTTGATATTTCCGTTTTCACTAAGGTTGGTGATTACCTTGGTACCTTCAACATGGGCACGATTCAGATAAAAATCCTTAAGGGTAATTGTCAATACAGAACCAGAGTGACGAATAGGACCTGTAAAATGCAATACTATGGCACCTTTCCGGAGTTTACCATCCAGTCCTACGCAACCATCACCAAAATCAATTGTTACTGTTTTAGGGTAACTACCATCATCCGGGGTAACAGAAATCTGGGCACATTGTCCAATACGAGCTCTTAATCGGACAAACGGAAAAAAACGGGCAGATTCATCTCCTTTAGCGGCGCTGGCAAGACCTTCTTCATCAGCGGCAGTGAAACTGATATCTTCAATATCATCATAGCTTGCTTCTGCTTCTGTACTTTCTTCAGAATAAGCCACGGCATCATCTTCTGTTACTGCAGGCGTTGCATTCTGATTATTATTTTCTTTCTGGCAGGAGAAAAGAAACGCAGCCAGGAAAATGGCAACACAGGCTACAGCAATTCGGTTAAAAGTGAGAAATTTCATGACTATACTTTTAGGGTTATGGGAATTAATAACGCAACTTTGGAACGTTGGCGGCAAGGAAAGTTTAACGACACCTTAAAATATTTTAATAATTCGCTATAAATGAAGGAAATCATTGGGTTTATCCGGCTGTATGCCAAAGAGATAAATAAACCGGTTCTACTGATTAGCGCTTTATTTATGGCAGCCCTGATCTGGCTCAATTACGCATATAGCCTGGAAAACAGGCTGATTCATGAAATAGGCGCTCCATGGCCAGGGATCAAAGCTCATTTCCTAATATCCTTTGCAGCATTCGTTTTTCCCTATTTGTTATTATTGGCCAGGAAAAAAGAAACCCATCAATTAAGACCAGCTTTTTTCTTTTGCCTGCTCATTGCACCATTTTTATTTGCAGTCAAAGTAAGTATGGATACCACCATTACAGCATCAGCAGATCCCTGGTGGAATGAATACTGGAATGATGTTATTTACTGGCCTCCCCGATTGTTAATGCTATTGGTTTGTCTGGCACTTATACGATGGATATTACTGCCGGAAGAAAATAGCTTTTATGGTGCCCGGGTGAAGAAAATGAATTGGAAACCCTACTGGATAATGTTACTCATAATGGTGCCATTAATTTCCATTGCTTCTACCCAGCCTGATTTTCTGGCAACTTATCCTAAAATGAAGGAGATACTTCCTCTCCCACCGAATGCTCATCCAGCCTGGTGGTATAAGGTATTATTTGAATTGTCTTACG
>JAJKIP010000028.1 GCA_021154405.1 Segetibacter sp.
AGCAAGAATTTATCAAATGGGTATTAAAACCAACTTACGATCAAAATTATGTCCTGAAAAGTGATTTGGTTTTGCTTGATATTTTGAAGAACAATTTTTTCAAACGAGACTTTTATTACTCTGGCACTTCTGTGGATTCTTCTATTGGAAGTCTTTATCTTGATGCAGCAAAGTATATCGCTTTAAATGGAGTTATATGCGAAGTGGTCAGAACACCAGACACAGCATTTCTTAATATTCCTCCAAGTCTAAAGAAATACAATATTGATAAAGTGCCACAAGAGTATATCAATAACTCACCAGATGTGTTATCATCATTCAATCAAATGCGTTATGCCTATTTAGTGTATGTTTGGGGTCTTCTGGAAAAACAAAAATTTAAAGAAGCAAGAATGCTTTGGAGTGAAATGGAACTGAAGTTCCCTCTTTCAAAACTTCCCCTGGCAAATGGTTGGGATGAACAATATGAAAAACTTCGAAAAGCTACAATGGAAAGTAAACAATTTCCTAATTAATTGTCTTAGTGCCGGAATTAATCTTTTTAGTTATTGATGCTCCCTTACTTTCAAAATCGATAAAATGATTTAAGGTAGACGGGAAACACCAACAACGAGGTAAAATCAGAAAAAGGAGTGATTAATATCGGACTCGGAAATGGTAAAGTGTTAAATATAGTCAATTCTTAAATTAAGTCATTTAATGTAGTTCCATGAGCGATAGGACGAGCAATTGGACAAAATTATTTTATACTGGACTCCAAGATAGTATGAAAGCTTTGGAGTTAAATAGTCTTTAAAATACACTTAAAAGCTATAGTTATAAAAAAAGCCTTGTGGGATTTGCTTTAAAGTCTGAAATCGTTGTATTTAAAAAATATAATCTATTTACCTATAAGTTTTGATGGGCATGTTTAATTTTTTTAAAGGAAAGGCTGCTAAATTAGAAAGACATGTCGCTTTAATTAAGGCGGTCTGTCGATTATTGCCAATACAGTTCAATTATTTAGGCGAACAGGTCAACGATGGAATTATTAATGGAGTTCGACTACTTGAAAAACCATTTCCAAATTATAAGAAATTCATATTAGATACTAGCTTGATAAAAAGGTACGAGGACGAGAAAGGGCGATCCTTTTTTGTGAAAGGAATTTTAGTATATGACCTTAAAAGTCAAACCTTCGTTGAAATCTACCTTGTTATAGGGTTTGGAATTTTAATGGGATATTCGACTTCAACTGTTTCTGATTTCGACCCTGATTTTAATCAAATCAATACAGCCTCAGTTTATACTCAATATTTTGGAGAAAACGAGTTTAACAAACTAAGGGGATTATTCACGCCGGATGAAATTAAACTTATTAACCCGGCAAATTTTTACTTAGTTGAATTACACTCAAAAAACTATTATCACATTAAAGACCTGGAAAATGGCGATTTTATAGGTATAGATATGGAAAAGAATTTGTATAAAATTACTCATGATCCCTTTGAGGTCAATAAATTGGATGTAGACTTATTACATATTTTGTGAGAATAGTTTTTTGTCAATCTGGGTTTATAAATTTTTTCCAGGCATTCCTCAACCAGGTTCCATAAGTATGGAATTTGGTGAGAAAGGTAACAGGAAAGGAAGTAAAAACCTACCTATATAATGGAAAGGGAATTGTTTATTAGAAAGCTAAAGACGCTATCACCGAACTATCTATCGGAAAGTATATTGATGTGATTCTGATTAGTGGCTCAAATAGCAGGTTTTTTATAGTAAGAAAAAATGGATATAAAACAGGCAGTTATTACAACAAAATATGTTATTGAAAACAACTCACGGGTTGTTTACGTGTGTCATGATGCAGATGGATGGCAATTTTTCGGAGCAGAAAGGGATATAGTTGAATCTGATTCTCGTATTGTTTCCTTGGAAAGAATAATCTCTGCAAATCCACATGTGAAAGATGTTTTATGGATTTCTGAAAATATGGAGGCTTGGATAAATAACGAGAAGGATGAGTGGCAAACAGGTGTAGCCAATTATGAATAAGCAAACTGCCCACCCCATCTGAAAATTACGTTCAATTCCCTCATAAGGGCGGATCTGAATTAACCCAGCCTCTTGACGAAGACGAACTCTTTGAGTTAGAAATGAACATTCATAAATGTGAGCAAACTAATGAATTAACGGAAACACGACTTAATATTAATAACGAAACATCTTTGAGCAAGTCGAAGGAAAAAAAGGGATTTCAAATAATAAAACTGATTAGAAAAATATGGGAACGAAAAAACTGAAGATTAGCAATGGAGCCAATTTTTCTAATAAAGGACATCAATAAAATCGTTTATGGGGATTTTCTCTAAGGAACACGCGAAGGTGATAGAATGGAGCCCGGCCTGGAGCTGTGGCGCTCCTTGTCCACAAGTTTTTTCAGATGGGCATAATGCCTATTTAATCTACTACACAGATGAGGATAACGGTTCTTTAGCTATTGCCATTTTTTCAGCATGTCATTCCTTTCGATTTGGGATTGTTAATGATGAGGCAAGTAGTGGGCACCCTTTAATCCGAAGAGGCCTAAGTGTATACAATGCTCACATTATCGAAAATTCAAGCTGGATTGAAGAACTCAAAAATATTCACAAGGTCCATCCGCAATATTCTAGCAAAAATTGGGAAGGGTATATGCATTACCTGCTCTTTTTTCATGATGAAATTTTTGAGGTAGTTGCTAAGAACTATAAAATTGAAAGATCCGAATTGCCATTAAAAGAACTTGCTATCGAAGTTGCAACTCGTTTAAACTCATAAAATCAATTGCGGCAGATAGAACATCAAAGCCGAGAGGCTCTCAAGGGTATCATTGATTATCAGTGCATTAATTAGTAAATCTTTGCAGAATTGATAACATGTATATTTATTGGGCTAAAAAAACACTTATATCATGAGGATAATTCTAGCTGCCATTGAGCCTAAACTTATTGAGGCGTGGAAGGAGTTTTTCGTTGGTGAAGAGAAAGTGTCAATAATAGAAGGTGACATTACGAAAATTGAATGTGATGCAATTGTAAGTCCGGCTAATTCATTCGGATTTATGGATGGTGGGCTTGATTATGAACTCTCAGAAAGATTCGGATGGGATTTGGAAAAGAGACTACAGCAACAGATACGAGATCTACCAGAAGGTGAGTTATTAGTTGGCCAGGCCATGTTATTAGAAACCGGTGACGCTGACGTTCCATTATTAATTTCAGCGCCAACAATGCGCATCCCAACAAATTTTAATATTGACACCTCCATTAATGCCTATCTAGCTATGAAGGCCATTCTAATTAAGGTCAAAAACGATGATAGAATTTCATCAGTAGCAATTCCAGGACTTTGTACCGGCGTGGGACGTATGCAACCAATAATTGCAGCGCGTCAAATGTTTCAAGCTTATAAAGAAATTATATTGGAACAGAGAATGGATTTTAAAACATTCGGTGAAGCCCAAAAGTATCATTGGAATATCAACCCTCAAGGTATGATTTGGACGCATTAATGCAAAAGCTGAAACATACTTTCAGCCATTCGTCGTGCCAAGCCTGGAATCGAGCTAAAATATTGCTATATGATTCGGGAAAGGATTTTTAAAAGTGTATTTTTATGCTTGGATTTGTGTAATACAGGTGCCAAGAAAAAGTGAGTAATTCGTGAGTTAGTCAATCTAGATTTCTCCAAACTATTGAATTTCAGGACATTTAGAGTATAGGTTCGAATCCCTCAGTCTCTGCAGGAATCAATATCAAAAGAAGTCAAAAGCACGCAAATCATTGAATTGCGTGCTTTTTTGTTTTTACTGACTACCCAAATTGCTCCTATTTACTCCAAAAACTTAATTTCTCTCTATGCAATTGCGATTTAGTAAATCGGAGAATCTCATACGCTACGAGTTTGAAGAAAACATAACAGCAATTGAATTTACCGAGATTGCAATGATCAAAGGCTTACTTTCTGAACTGACCCTTTCGGTCATCTTTCGATATACAAGCGGCGTAAAGGCGTTCTGCCCCGTATCACTCATCCTACAACCTGCGAATCCAAATAATAAGGGTGTTGACCTAATCAGCAACATCACTATGCCAAAAATAGTTCAGGTCAATCAGAATCTCGAAGATGTGGAATCTGTTTCTATAACATGTGAATCCGCAGAAAAATTTGAATTTACGCTCACCTGCAACTTTTTTAAATAGCATGAATAATTTTACCTTCTTTACCTTGTCGTACATCAAATTAATACTTGCTAGAAGCGCTTATTGTAATAATGGTGCTGGTTTTACATCGTAACTCAAATCAAAATTTAGGGAGAGTTAGTGATGTGATCGTGAGTATCAGACTGCCACCTTTTCAAGGTGCCATCCTTTTCCAATTGGTTGATCGTATCTTTTGTATAATTTTTACTGAATGAATTTATCCCATCTGGTATATACGTTTGGGATTGTGTGGACCAGAGGAATGGCTGACTTTCAACAGAGTTGGTGCCGGATCATAATACCATCTCCAACTTCAGGCGTGACAATGAAAAATCCATTCGCAAAGTATTTCGTCATACTGTTTCCATAGCAAAGCAATTTAACCTTATTGGCGGCAGGCTTATAGCATGCGACAGTACCAAACTAAGAGCACAGAACTCCAAGAAAAATAACTTCAATGAAAACAAGATCATACAACATCTCCAGTACATAGAAAAACGCCTCGATGAATATAACCAGGCTTTAGAACACGCAGATGAAGAGAACCAAAAAACCATTTCTGAGCAGATAGAAAAGCAAAACGAAAGGAAACAAAAATACCTTGACTTGAGCAGGCAGCTAAATGAAAGTGAAGAAACGCAGATAAGCACTTCTGATCCTGACAGCAGGCAAATGATCATTCGTAACAGCATTACAGAAGTAGCCTATAATGTGCAAACAACAGTAGACGCTAAAAACCTGCTTACCCTTGATTATAAACTAACCAATGAGAATGACAGCAAGGCAATGGGACCAATGCTTGGAAGAGCAAAGAAAATATTGGGCAGTGCAGACTTTACAGCCCTTTATGACAAAGGCTATCATACAGGCAGTGAGCTGAAAACAGGTATTGAAATGAGTGTGAAACTGATGGTAGCTATACCTGGTGTGGCCAGCTTTGCTCCTGATAGCAGGTACAACTTCGATAAGTTTATTTACAATGATGAAAATGACACTTACACCTGCCCTCAACAAAAAGTATTGAACACTAACGGCAACTGGTATATCAAAAGCAAACAACGCTATATCTATTATGTAAAGCATTATAAAACCAGTGCCTGCAGCAGTTGCCCTGCACTAGCTCTGTGCACTAAAAACAAAAAAGGAAGGCTTATTGAAAGAAGTGAGTACCAGCCCTACATGGACCAGAACAAAGCAAACATTGAAAGGAGTCCTGACATTTACAAAAAACGTCAGGCTATTATTGAGCATACCTATGGAATTATAAAACGGCAATGGGGCTTTTACTTCATCAGCACTAAAAAAGGAATAAAAAGAGCCAGTGCTGATGTAGGACTGATGTTCACTGCTTTAAATCTGCGGCGATTGATGAACATCATTGATAAAAATATGTTCAAAAGGTTCCTCAGAGAACTTGCTTCACTATTTGTACTCAAAACCGCCTTACTGAAACTATTTTCCGCTTCAACAAAACCTCATATCGCTTCACCCGATTTTTGCTACATCGAAATAAAATCATCCGCATAAGCCTTCTAATCATCCCTATTTTTATTTAGATTACAACTTAAATTTAGTTTTTAGACAAACTGACGTTGCCTGCCACCCTTTTTGGACACAGCGTTTAAGTGCAGGCAGGAAAGAAATTAAGAAGTCATTGAGTTATTCGCAGCCTTTCGTGGTGAGACAGAATTTTTTGAAACGCTTTATTTTTTCACAGTTTGCTTCAGGTGACGAAAAACACAACAAGAAGCTACGCAACACACTATGCCAAACTATCGACCAAGAACTGAAGCGGTAAAAAAACAAGACCAACTATCACAGCGAGAAACTGAACTGCGACACGCCATTCAGAACAAACTTTCATCAGAAAAATTAGCAAAAGCAGTTGACAAGTATAGAGAAGCTCAACTATCACTTCTAAAAGCTCAACTTCATATAATTCAAGATAAAGAATTTCAAAAGCGACCACACAGTTTTATAAGTGAGAAAATTGAAAACAATATCAAAATATGGACAACTAAGAGTGATGAAGAAATCATCAGCGATTTCAAAAAGGAACACAATTTCTAAATGTTTCATGCGCATGTGTGGGTGACAAAATCTGCTTTTGAGCTTGTAACACTCTAAAGGGGACTGAATAGTTGAAAAGCTCCTAATGAAACAGGATTTTCAAAGTCGCTTATTATTTTCATGCAGGTTGCAGGTGACAGGACGAGGGCGGCAGCCAACAATCGGTTTGGCGTTATGGCGGTGGGACGTTGGAACAATCGGCAGCAGTTCGCTAATCATCTGCTGTTCCAGCAGGAAGTTATAAATTAAGCAGTAGAGTAATCAATGAACATTTGTACATTTAATCAACAACAGTTGTCAGCTGACGGAACACAGAATACCGCCACATCGCCAAGCCGTAACCGTTAGCGGTCATTGTAAAACGACCAAAAATCAAACTGACAACTTTCCGACATTTTACATCCCGACAAAAATAATTGAATGAAATTTGCGCAGTCAAATAACTTCATGTATATTTGCAGTCATATAACTGCACAAAATGGACCTAAGACGAGATGTTTTTCAAGCAATAGCTGACCCAACAAGGAGAACGATTTTGAGTTTAATCGCTCTGCAAGCGATGACACCAGGTGTTATTGCTTCTAATTTTGATTCTACAAGGCAAACAATTTCAAAACATATTCAAATACTTACTGAATGTGAACTTTTACAACAACGGCAGGAAGGCCGGGAAATATATTATCACTTAAATCCGCAGAAAATGAAAGAAATAGCCGACTGGTTGCAGCCATTCCACCAATTATGGGATGACAGATTCAGACGTTTAGATACTTTATTAAAGAATCAAAAAACAAAAAAAAAGTAATGGATAATAGCAACAAAACAAAAATTACCGCCGAAGAAGGCAAACAGGAACTTTTTATTGTACGGGAATTTGATGCATCAAGGGAAAAAGTGTTTAAAGCATTTAGTACACCAGAATTACTTATGGAGTTTTTTGCGCCATTTGGTAACAAGATGCGTTTCAATTACCATAACTATCAAACCGGAGGTAGTTACAGCTGGTACAATGAAGACCAAAAAGGTAATGTTTTGTGCACCTTTAATGGTATTATTCACGAGATAGAAGCACCAATACGTCTCATACAAACTTCTGAATTTATGGAACTACCAGAAAGAGGACATGTAGTGCTTGAAAAAATGTTATTTGAAGAACTTCCCAATGGCAGAACAAAACTAATAATTCATGATGTGTGTTTTTCCGTAGCTGACCGAAATGCAATGATTGATAGCGGTATGGAAAAAGGTCTGATTGAAATATTCAATAATCTCGACCATTTGATCCGAAATTCAAAACTCTAATACAATGAAAAAGGAAAAAATTATTTTTTGGGCTGTAACCATTCTCATTTTCTTAATGCAAGGTGTTATGCCGATACTGACACCGCAAGCCGAATCGGCTAGGACGGGAGCTCTGCATTTGGGATATCCTGAATATTTTGGAAATGTATTAAAAGTTTTTAAAATTTTTGGGGTATTAGCTTTGGTTATCCCACAAGTTCCAAGACGAGTAAAGGAGTGGGCTTATGCAGGTTTTGCATTTGATTTCATTTTTGCTTTTATCAGTCATTATGTAGTTGACGGCTTGAGTTTTCAATTAATCTTCCCTTTAATATTTATGACAATTTTGATCGTCTCCTATATTTACTATCATAAAATGAATACAATAAACTTAAAAAAATAAACCAATGGCAAAATTAAATCCTTACTTGAATTTCGACAACAATTGTCGGAAGGCAATGACCTTTTACAAAGACTGTTTGGGAGGAGAACTTTCTCTGCAAACAGTTGGCGAAGTGCCAATGATGGCAGCACAAATGCCACCAGAAATGAAAAACAGCATTTTACATTCTCAATTAAAAAGTGGAGACATAGTGATAATGGCTTCTGACTTGAATCGTGATAAACGAGTAGAAGGTAACACTGTACATCTCTGCATCAGTTGCAACACTGACGATGAATTAAATTCCTTTTTTTCAAAACTTTCTGTTGGTGGGAAAGTAACAGACCCATTAGCAGATATGCCCTGGGGAAGGTCGGGCGCTCTTACTGATAAGTATGGCAAACATTGGATCTTCAATTTTGATAAAACCAAAAAAGGATAGTTGTTCAAAAGGAATTGAACAGAGTCCGAAGCTTAATTTACCCTATAAGAGATCATGAAGTTCAGAGAAACGAAAACATTGAGAAAGTTAAGAAAGAGAACAAACAAAGAAAACAACGAACCGCTAACAGCACCTACCAGTAATTGACGCGGACGAGGTAATATAAAGTTTTGTATCTTTAAACAACCCATTTGTAGGTATAGACAGTTGAGTGTTCCAAAACACCGACTACTGGTAGCCGCAAAACGTCAAACTGTCTAAAAACTATGCACATTTGTCGATAACTGTTAGTTGCGTTTGGGTGTGGTGATTTTTATTTTTACTGATGCAATATATTAAAGGAACAGATCATACACAGGCTGTTCTTTTTCCACAAAGTCTTGATGAAATTATTGATCAGAGCAATGAAGTTCGCATCATTGATCTGTTTGTAGAAAGCATAGACCTTGCTGACTTTTGCTTCCATGTAAAATCATCTGCGGAAGGCAGACCTCCTTATCATCCAAAGGATTTGCTGAAGCTTTATGTCTATGGTTATCTTAACTCTATTCGTTCTTCAAGAGCACTGGAAAGAGAATCAAAAAGAAACATTGAAGTAATGTGGCTGCTTCAGCAGTTGATGCCTGATCACAATACCATTTCAAATTTCAGGCGTGACAATGAAAAAGCAATACGCAAAGTTTTTCGCCACCAAGGGAGTCGTGTAATTGCATTAATAAATTGTTTCAGATAGTTCCATCATTTCCGGCACCTGATTCAAAAATAATCGGAACACCTTTTCCTTTAACAATATTAAAGAAGAGGAAATGATCATTTCCAATCTTAAGGCAGGAAAAAAAATAGAACGACATGAGACGATCAGGCTTACCCGATCTGGGGAAAAATTACAGGTTTCTGTAACCGTCTCACCGGTCAGGAACTCCAAAAACGTTATCGTCGGAGCATCTACAATCATTCACGATATTACACGGCAAAAGCAGAATGGGCAATTAATTGGTGAATATGCCCAAAGACTTACCTTAATTAATTCCATAAGTAAGGTTATTTCCGCCCATCTCGACGTATCTACCATTCTTCAGAAGGTGACTGACGTAACAACTCAAATAAGCGGAGCAGCATTTGGAGCGTTTTTCTATAACACCATAAATGCAAAAGGTGAAGCTTATATGCTTTATACTTTATCGGGTGCGCCCCGGGAAGCCTTTGAGAAATTTGGAATGCCAAGAAATACTGATCTATTCAAAACCACTTTTACTGGTGAGGCAATAGTCCGCTCAGATGATATCAGAAAAGATCACAGGTACGGTAAAAATCACCCACATCATGGCATGCCTGAAGGACATTTGCCGGTTGTCAGCTATCTGGCTGTTCCTGTTACTTCCCAGTCGGGCGCTGTAATCGGTGGATTGTTCTTTGGTCATCCGGAACCTGCCCGGTTCACGGAAGACCATGAATACCTGGTTAGTGCAATTGCTTCACAAGCCGCTATTGCACTAGATAATGCCAAACTTTATGAAGAAATCAGAGTGCTGAATAACAGGAAAGATGATTTTATTGGTTTTGCAAGTCATGAATTAAAAACGCCTTTGACCACCTTAAAGGGCTTTATACAGATGGCAAAGAAAGGGTCTCCTCTATCTGATGCTATCATTGATAATATGGGAAAGCAGGTATCGAGACTAGATACGATCATTGATGAATTGCTTAATCTTTCAAGAATCCGGGCAGGGCGGATGCACCTGAATTTCAGCAAAACCAGTTTAAAGAACCTGGTGCAGGAAAGTATTAACACTGTCCAGCCAGCAAATCACCTGATCAATATTGAGATGCCTGTTGAAGAAATAGAACTTTGCGTTGATGCTAAAAAATAGAGCAGGTACTGATCAATATTTTATCGAATGCCGTTAAGTATTCCCCGGCTGGATCAACAATCAATGTTGCTGCAATTCTCTTAGGTGATGAAATTAAAATTAGTGTGCAGGATGAAGGACCCGGAATCCCTGCCTAGGAAATTCACAGAATATTCAATCAATTTTACCGGGTTTCCAATACCAGGGACCGTGAAGGATTAGGCTTAGGGTTATATATTTCAAAAGAGATTATGGAAGGGCATTCTGGCAAGATCTGGGTTGAGAGTAAAGATGGAGCCGGGTCTACCTTTCATATTGTATTTCCAGTTTCAAAAATCTAATTACGTCTACGGGGAATAATGCTACTTCTTGGATTGCCCAACAGACATTCGCTAGTAAATAGGCACACGCCCCCACCCAAAGTCATTTTTGAGGTATTTCATTCACACTAGTAGAGAAAAATACGGTGGTTTCCGCTTATGGCACACCTGCATACTTTTTGATATAAGTACGTATTAACCACTAAATTCTGATGAAGGACCTGAAGCATGCCAGTGAGACGGACCTGTTGGACAGGTTGTGTGAGTTTACGTCCGCCTATATGAGAATGCTCATAAGGGGAGCGTCAAGGACGCTATTTTACCAATGCAAAAACGAATTAGACTATATTCAAAAGGAATTGCAATCCCACAATACCATGCCTGATAAAAGAAATGATGGACCTCCTGGAACTAATCACCCAGGTATTGAGGATTATATTTAGCATTCAATAAGTTGGAATGAATTTGCAGCCTCTTTACCACTTCAGCTATTATTGCGATGAGACTTCCTGCTAATTCAAAAAAATATGGAGGATAACATATTTTCTTTACTTTATTCGCCCATTTTATAGTAAAATTACTAACCGAATTATTTATATGTTTAACAAAATTCTTATTGTGAGATATTTAAAAATGTAGTAGTTTACATTACCTTCTTTCTGAAGAGTAAATAATTAGTGCCCGGTAAGACATACCGATTCTTAAAGCACCAAGTACCTTATCATTCTCACCTGCACCTATTCCCGAAAATCATTAGAAATCGATACCATATTGGTAATCGCTACTGTCTGCCCATAGACTTTTTTCAACCAAAACTATACAGATACATTAAAAGGTTTAAGGAGCTGCCTCAGCTTGTTGCTGCACGCCCAGGAAAATATTCTGACAAATGAAACGAGTTTGCGCCATCCAATCTATCCTATTCATTACTGAAAATAATGATGATCTCATTTTATTACAATTGGCTCTCCATAAAACTCCTTTTATAGTCAACTTAAAACATTCGTTCACTTCAGAAAGGATATTGTCTTTACTTAACAGGCAGGCGCCGGATTTACTGTTTATCGATATCAATCATCCAGGTTATAGTAGCATTTACGGTATTTCAGTTATCAGGAAAAGCAAAAACTTTAATAATCTACCAGTAATCGTATATACAACGTCTGAAAAGCAGGAACATATTAACGAATGCTATTCTAATGGGGCAAATTTCTACTTCATAAAGCCTTATACAATAAGAAATTTCGTTGAGGAATTAACAATGTTGCTAACAATAGACTGGAAAAGCTCGCTCTATATTCCACCACGGTCAGAATTTGTGATTGGCAAATAGGTTTTATTAGTTCACATTGACTGGATACATATCGTCTTTCTGATCATTACATCAGTACACTTATTTATTTGGAACATAAATAATTAAAAGCCTACTTTATGAAATTGTTTGTTTCAAATCTTGCTTTCGGAGTGAATGAGAATGATCTAAAAAAACTTTTTGAAGTTTTTGGGGAAGTAATTTCAGTCAAACTAATTATCGATAAACAAACAGGTCGCAGCAGTGGTTTTGGTTTTGTAGAAATGGGATCTGATTTGGAAGCCACC
This sequence comes from Segetibacter sp., assembly GCA_021154405.1. GTDB lineage: Bacteria > Bacteroidota > Bacteroidia > Chitinophagales > Chitinophagaceae > JAJKIP01. The sequence goes on from JAJKIP010000028.1 coordinate 12,171, forward strand.
AAGGCTATTGCCGAACTAAATAATAAGATAATTCAGGGATATTCTGTATCTGTTACAAAATCAAATGAAAGAGAGTCAAAGCTTAGACGTACCTGGTAGACTTTAGTTTATTTTCATTTCTTGCGCACATTCATCTGTTCCATATACTAACATTTTTTGCAATGATTTGAAAATTTTGTTTTAAATCATGGACTTGGCACTTTCGCAAATAGATCTCCGTTTTTATCAATCTGCGCCTTCACCGTTTCTATCCTGAACGCTTCAGAATTCAGTGCTGGTTTTATTTCCGTCCGCTCTAATGGGGTAGAAACTGTAGCAAACCCATGGTAAGCGGCAGGCTTTTCCTGACCAGAAACTGCTCGATATCTTTAGCGTATGTCTAGCGTATAAACATCGTCAGCACTATTCTTAGGTCCAAAAGGTGTATTTTTATACTAGGATTTGCGTTACTCAAAGTAGTGAGTAATTCGTGAGTTAGTAATTTCTGATTTCTTTAAAATATTGGATTTCAAGACCTTTAGTGGCTAGGTTCGAATCCCTCAGTCTCTGCCCCCTGATCGTTTATTTAGATAAAGTGTTGTTCAGGTATCAATTAAACTAAACTACCATGGCAGGCAATTATTGCTTTATCACTGAAAAGGTGTACACCGTTGCATCGCCAGGGGCATGATTTGTTCCTTTCATAAAGGTGCTTGTAGTGATCACAGTAAACCAGATATACCCTGGAGCTAACTCAAACCGGATTGATCTTCCTAAGAGTGTATAGGGCACATTGGTATATGTTGGTAGCGTAGTTGGACCGCCAAAGCTCAGGTCTAGCACGGATCCTGACTTAAATTTTAAAGTAACATTGGATGCTGACCAGACAGTATTAGCCAATGCGGGTATGTCTCCTTTACTCAATGTTGCATTTTTTAATGTTCTTTGGGCTGCATCGGAATTTTGGATATTGGTTAGATCATCATTGTCGGAAATATCAGCAGTGAATGAGTGGCTGCCGTCAAGACTTATATTCAATTTTCCTTTATTAAGCTTCCATGTTCCGGCATGTGCAGCCAATAATTCGCGCCAGGTAAGATTACCGTCTTCACTAAACTCAATGCTGATCGGTTCTGCAGCCTTGGTGGGATAATTAAACTCGCCGGTCCACATCGAGTTTTTAAATAAAGGGGTGAAATCACGATCATTATCCTTTTTGCATCCACCAAAGCCATATGAAGCGAGGAGGATAATTAACAAAGCAAAAAATACATTCTTTTTCATTAGTTAAATTTTTAGACGAAAAATTTGTGTCCTTATTGGCACTGTAGGTATATACATTATAAGCAAATTGACAGTGGACCTTCATGGCACTTATATTTTCAATTAGGGGCAGGCCGTAAAGGGTGATCCGCGTATTAATTAATTGCAAGCTTTGTAATAAACAGTAAAAACAAAAGATCAATTGAGCAGTTGGCAGTACTGATTGATTAATCGGCAAGTGGAGAGTGGATAGCGACCCAACAGGTAGAATTCAACGCTTAACTATTTGAATTGATAACATGCTCTATAAGCCTAAGCTATAAATAATTCTAAGAGGGCTCATAACATGAGGTCTCTTATTTCTGAGTAGTTTTGGCTGAGTTTAAAAACCTATACTCGTCCAAAATCGCCTTTTTTTCCTAATTTTGGCTGAGTTTATATTTTTATACTCGTCCAAAATTTGATATGGAACAGCTGATTGGCCGTATAGAGGAACAAAAGATCCTGGGCCGTGTGATAAAGTCCGGCGGAGCTGAACTTGTGGCGGTTTATGGCCGGCGGCGGGTTGGTAAAACCTATCTGATTCGCGCTTATTATAAATCTAACCTGGTCTTTGAGTTTACCGGTGTTCATGAAGCAAATATGGACATCCAGCTACAGAACTTCACCATTGCCTTGCAACAAGCCATGAAAAGTCCTGTTCCAATGGCAGTCCCTCAGAACTGGCTGCTGGCCTTCCATTACCTGGATCAATATCTCAGTAGTCTACCAAAAAATAAACCTGCAGTCCTGTTTTTTG
>JAJKIP010000029.1 GCA_021154405.1 Segetibacter sp.
GGTCAAGAGGCCCAGCTGGGCCGGACCAGAAGCAATGGATATTGTAAGGGATATTCCTGATTGTCCGTTTGATACCAGTATGCGTGCTTACTATGTTGAGCATCGCATGGAAGAATTGTTCTTCCTGCTGCTAGCACTGGCATTGAAGAATGAACCGGAAGAAACAGAACCGATCGGTTCGGAGATTGAAGCCGCGCATGCTGCCGAAAGGATCATTCTGACGGATATCAAAATGCATTATTCGATTCCGCAGATTGCCCGCCGCGTTCATCTAAATGAATTCCGATTGAAGTATGTATTCAAACATATTTTCAAAGTAGGCATCTTTGAATACCTGCTGCAGGCAAGAATGCAGGAAGCAAGAAGATTATTATCCCAGACAGATAAACCGATCAAAGAGATCACTTCTCTTACCGGGTACCAACGCCTGACCAGTTTCATTACAGCCTTCAGAAAACATTTTGGCTATACACCTGGAAGTGTGAGACGCACCAAAGAGCACGCATAAGAATTTCTTTCATAACGTAAGCATCAGAACTATTGTAGAACGATCTTTAGTTTTGATGCTTTTTTTATTTATGCGTTCAGCACGGTATTCTTCCGTACCTTTTAAATCAACTCCAAACAAACCTTATCGTATGCAGGAACAGGATTTACCCCTTACAACCCCTTTTAAAAATATTGCACTTGCGCTGTCTGGTGGCGGATTCCGCGCCGCTTCTTTCAGTCTGGGTACACTCTCCTATCTGGAACGTTTGAAGCTGGAATATGATGAAAATGGTAATCCACAACAATCCTCACTTCTTGACCATGTAAGCTTTATTGCATCGGCCTCCGGCGGTACTATTACAGCTACGGTCTATAGTATGTTGCGCCATAAAAAAGTACCCTTCCCGACTATCTATAAAAGTCTGCTTAACTCAATCAATGGGGAAGTTTTACTGAATCTCGCTTTGGAGACGCTTAACGATAGTACCAAATGGGACCAGCCTGGAAACTATAAGAGAAGAAACCTGATCAATGCCTTTGCAAGAGCCTACGACGAAGTATTATTTAAGGGAGAAACCTTTGGCGTTTATTGGGAGGAAGGTGCAAAGGATCTGGAAATATGTTTTAATAGTACAGAATTCTGCAGGGGATTGCAATTCCGCTTCCAGACAGACGGCGATTCAAAAACCTTTGAGCTGATCGGGAATAGATATATACATTTCGACAGGCGAAAACTGGATACTTATAAATACCTTAAGCTGGCCGATATCCTCGCCGCTTCCTCCTGTTTCCCTGGAGGTTTTGAACCCATTGTATTCCCGGAAGATTTCTCTTACGCAGACAGGTATGGAACATTACTACCTGATCAATTGCGTGATGCCATCTCACAGGAACATTATGATAAAACAATTACTCCGCTGCAGGGAAGCATCGGCTTAATGGATGGCGGAATTACCGATAACCAGGGACTGGATAGTACACTCCTGGCTGATGAACGTAGAAGACGTAATAATGCCAAAGAGTTTGATCTGATCATCGTCACCGATGTATCCAGTTATTATATGGGACCCTTTAAGGTCCCGGAAGAAAGTGAAGGGCCTGCATGGAAGAAAAAAACTTTATCAGATTATTTTTCGCTGGCAAAGAAGATACCATCCAGGATAAGGATGGCGCTGATTATTTCCATTCTTGTATTACTCGGTAGTCTGGCAACCATTTTCTTTGTAAAAGATCCTGCATTTAAGAATATAGGTTATATCGTACTTGGGATTTCTGCTACTACCACATTTATCCTGTCATACTTATTGCGCTTAAAAAACAAACTGGGTCTTTCAACGATGCTGGACCGCAAATTTGATTTGGCCGGTGTACTGAAAAAGAATATTCCGACGATCCGCAATTTCTCAGATGTGGTCATCAACAGACTTGCACTATTCCTTAAGGAAACCAGGCTGGGTGTATTACACCAAATGTTATTATCCCGTTTGAATTCTGTTCTTACCATGGTATCAGATATCAACCTGAAACATGTTCGCAGACTGATCTATGGAAAATTATATGTGGACTCAAAATGGGACAATCGCCGTTGCGCCAATTTCATTTATGAGTTAAGCCAACAGAATGCGGAGTCCCGCAAAAGGACATTAACTGATTATGTGAATGAAGGAAAATTAACAGCCCAGGATATACAATTGCTCACCCCTTCGCCAAAGATTCTGGAAGCCGCCGAGGCGGCTCGCCTGGTAGGAACCACCCTATGGTATGATAGCGGCAACAAAACCTCACTCAAAGATGTGGTATCCTGCGGACAGTTCTCTACCTGTGTGAACCTGTTGCAGTACATCTTGGAAATTCAGAAGGATCGGTCTCTCAATTTCTCCGAACCTGTAAAGAAGAACCTTACAGGCATAAAAGAGAAATTGATCAGCGATTGGAACCATTTTAATGATAACCCATACTTCCTTTATGAACAGCTGGACAAATAATTAATTTCCTAATACTGATTTTCAATAAAAGGAACAATCGGGAATATCCAACCTTAAAGATTACCTGAGCTTAGAGACTCTCATAAGAAATTACCTGTCTAAACTCCGTTTTACCAATATTTGTTAACGCCTGTAGGTAGGCAGGCATAAAATCATTCCAATCAATCCCTCTTTTGCCCTGCAAATAAATAAACCCATCTTGTTCCTCGCATCGCTCTTCTTCAATAAAATACCGTCCATTATCAAATATCATATTCCCATTCAAATAAACAACCCATTTTCCGAATGTTTCTTCCTTTTTTATTCCTTCGCAGAATTCGCCTTTGAAATCAAGACCTGCATTCATATCAAATTCAGCCTTCTTCAGAAGCTTTTCAATGTCTTTTTTATTTTCCATATAGTTCGTGTATATTTTTCAAAGTATATCATTATAGTAGATTAGCTATTAAAAGATATCAACAGGTAACCTTAACAACAAATAATCATTCTTCCCACTTGCAAACCTCTCCCTCCCACTCCCGAACATTTTTCATTTGTAATTCAACCCTCTCATACCTCACCTTTATTCCCCCATTAACCCAAACTTCAAATGGGATTGACTGGTAATCTATGAATTACACTCTTTGCCTGCCATAAATCTATTTTTATGATAAAGTTTTTGCCTCTGTTGATCAGCCTGGCCTTTTTGTCAACCCCTGCAGCTAATCAGCAACCATCCCTTCCAGCCTTTGTAAAATCTTCCGATACCCCATGGAGAGGCTATGTATTCATTATCCCCATTGAGAAAAGAAGCACCAAAAAAGAAGTAGAAAAAGTAAACAACTGGGAATGCCTGGGTTCTACGGACAAGATAACCGTGCGCCCAGGCCCGGGCATCAAACAGGCCTGCCAGCTGATTGTAGATGAACAGGATACCTATACTCAAGCGTCTGGTGCAAGACTGCTAAAACCAGGTATCCGCATCATCGCAGGAAAGAAAGGAGATTTTTATTTTGTAAGCGAGCTCGTCTCAACCAATAACTACCCTTTTATGATACATAACGAAGAAGATCAAGGCAGGGAAACAGATTAGCGGTCATTAATAACATTCCTTTAATACGTCCAGGCAACATCTCTTCGTTCTTATGAAAAACCAACATGTTCCGTATATTTCCTGCACTGTTTCTATTGCTATCTATAGAAATGGGATACTCTCAGCCTGCAATTTTTCCAGCACTGGCGGAAGATAGTAGCCAGATCAACCAGAGTAAGACCCTGGATGATTTCTGGTCAAAAATGTGCCTAGCCCCTGAGCTGGTTCAATTTACTTCGGAAGACAGAGCATTTCCGTTCAGGTTGAAAAAAAGAAAGTACATAAAATGTGGTAAAGCATTTGATACTTCCCGTATCTCCGAATTCCGCATTTATGAATTCATGTCCCACCCGGCGCTTCAGCCTCTGAATATCAAAGGGCGAATGGAGAAGTATATCTCTGCTTCTGCCGATGGTTCCCGTCTATATGAAGCTAATATGAAACTGTTCTTGGAATTCGACGATGAGGTGGATGCCAGGAATTGTATGAATCTTCTTTATGATTGCCTGAGTAAAATGAGTGAAGAGCAAATTAATTTACAAACCAGCAAAGGAGAATTACATGAATTTGGTACGGAAGAATACTCAGACAGGCATATTTCTTCCATGGTGCTTTTGAAAAGGCCATCAAAAAGAGGAAAAGGTTGTGAGATATTTGTTGACTCCAATTTACCTCCTGATTTGGCGAAGGATTTTCCCCAGATTTATAATCTGGATTCAAAACAGGTTTGGGCTAAATCAATTGCAAAATAAAAAAGGAAGCCTGGTGCACTCATTCACTGAAGGACTTGCAACTCCCTGAACGGGTATTACGCACACCAGCTTCCCTCCTACCTAAAACCAGAAAGGCGAACAGGGGCGCTACACAAACAGTCCTCCATTATTCATGGTTGCTTTTCAGTGAGGATCTGTGCCCTGCGCCTCAACTAAACCCTGAGTCATATCAGGAGAAATCAATCATGCCACCTGATTTAGCCGAACCACCTTTCCGGGAACAAGATAGTATTGCACACAGGGGAATTCCAAGGTGAAAAAACAATATTAAATGTGGTTTTAACGGACACTCTGATGTACTGATCAATTCGGATTCAAAACATAATAATGGTGGTAAGAAATCTCCAGCTTTGGCTGTTCTTTAAAATAATTGATGTCCTTTCTTTCTAATTTTCTGAGGATAATAAATGGAACGGGGGGATAGGTTGTCTTTTGTTTTAGTCGCCTGTTATACCTGGACCTGGCTGGCATGGGATTAAACGTGCATAGCACAAACCCTTCTTTAATAAGGGGTGCATCCATGGACCTATGCAGGTCGTAAATATAAGTAAATGCTGTTGGGCCCAGGTTAGGTAACAGGATCACGAGGGAAGGATCCACTCTTTTGGTTGGTCTTTGAATGGAAAGCTCTGCAAGTAGATCCTTTCCCTGGTCTAAATACAATTCGAGATGTTTCAGTTGCAGGTTTTGAGAATATTGCACTGTGCATTTTAACTGTTTTAAATATTCAGCTTTTTTAGATGCAGTTGAAAGGCTCACACCAAATGGAAAAGCAAGGTTTGGTTTCTTCAGATTCACGGTCAGCCAAGAGTGAAAAGCTAAAATATTGGTTTGTTTTTTACATATTGATGGGATTGAGGTAAAAGGAAAAAAGTTATCGTTTTCTTCAAAATGGCTTTTTAAGGTTGCTATTTTGGTGCAAGCTTTTTTCATAAACGTATATTTAAGGTACCTGGAGATTTAACTCTGGATGGCCATACCTGGTGTGTAATCAGAAGCATAAAGCGGAAGCAGTTTTAATAGGCTGGCTATTTTTGCTATGGCGATCTGCTATTTTTAATCATAATCATACCTTAATCCATGAGGTAATTGATAATTAACTAAAGTTGTAAGGGAATACTGAATGGCTACAAGGCAGAGTTAACCGATCTGATCCCAGTGTGTTGGGATCAGTGCAATACAATTCATGTTGGTTTATTTAACCAAAGAATAAGGTTGTATCAGTTCTATGTTCAGGGAAATGGGCAAATTGAGTTTCAATTTGCTACCTATCTTTACAATAGGTGAGATATGCGATCTATACTACTATTCATTCAAATCATAAATACCTGCACGGCTCTCAGTGAGCGCTTTCAGACATTTGTTAGTCTACAATTTAATATTCCTGACTGGCCCTAAAAGACTAAACAATTTTAAAAAATAATTTACTTTTTTGAGTTGAAAAAACCCTTAAAAGTCGCTACAGGCAAGGATGCTCCCGAATGGAAAACTTTTTTTATAGGGAAGATTCTTACTGAATTTAAGGTGGATTGTTTAGGAAATCTATTGGTTACCCTGGCGAAAAAAGTAATCAGCAAGTGAACAGTAATAATAAAGAGGGCCGCAGAAAACTACGGCCCTTCTTTAATTCCACATACTAAATAAATAAAATAAAAAATGGGAGATCGTGCACCTATTCGCTGAAGTTGAAGCAACCCCTCAAACGAAGATCTGTTACACTGATCTCCCACGCACTGAGCAGGTGAACAGGGA
>JAJKIP010000030.1 GCA_021154405.1 Segetibacter sp.
AGCCTTGGCCTCATGGTGTCAATCAACCAACGGCTCGATGCCGAGGTAATTGAACTGGTAGCCGGTGAATTTGGGTACGAAGCCGAGTTCATCGACATGGAAAAGCAAATGGAGATGGAAGAGGATGATGGTGATGACGATGATGGTGATCAGGTACCCCGCTCTCCAATTGTGACCATTATGGGTCACGTTGACAATGGTAAAACTTCTTTGCTCGATTATATCCGGAATACAACCGTGGTCGCCGGTGAAGCAGGTGGTATCACCCAGCACATTGGGGCTTACCAGGTACAGCTTCCGAATAATAAAGAGATCACATTCCTGGATACACCAGGTCACGAAGCATTTACCGCCATGCGTGCCAGGGGTGCCAAGGTTACGGATATTGCTGTGATCGTTATTGCTGCGGATGATGCTGTGATGCCTCAGACAAGAGAGGCCATCAGTCACGCACAGGCAGCCAATGTACCCATGATCTTCGCCATCAACAAGATTGATAAAGACGGAGCCAATTCCCAAAAGATATATGAACAGCTTTCTCAAATGAACCTGCTGGTGGAAGAATGGGGTGGTAAATTCCAGAGCCAGGAAATCTCTGCCAAAAAAGGTCTTAATGTAGACAAGCTGCTTGAAAAAATATTACTGGAAGCTGAGTTGCTTGAATTAAAGGCAAACCCTGATCGTGAAGCTACTGGTACTATCATTGAAGCTTCTCTTGATAAGGGTCGTGGTTACGTTGCCACGCTGCTGGTTGAGAATGGAACGCTTGAACCAGGAGATCTTGTAGTGAGTGGTCAGTATTACGGTCGCGTTAAGGCAATGTTCAATGAAAGAAATAAGAAAGAAGAAGCTGCCGGTCCTTCAGCGCCTGCAGTAATTCTTGGATTGAATGGTGCGCCTCAGGCAGGTGAAAAGTTCAAGGTGTATGAAGATGAAGCGGAGGCGAAAGAAATTGCCAATCGCAGAGCACAGATCCTGAGAGAGCAGGGTATGCGTGCCAAGAAACATATCACCCTGGATGAGATCGGTCGCCGTTTGGCTCTTGGAAACTTTAAAGAATTGAACGTGATCATCAAAGGTGATGTGGATGGTTCTGTGGAAGCCCTGAGTGATTCACTACAAAAATTATCTACACAGGAAATTGCAGTTCGCGTCCTTCTCAAGGGTGTGGGCCAGATCTCGGAAAGTGATGTGGTGCTGGCAACTGCCTCTGATGCCGTCATCATTGGATTTAATGTGCGTCCTTCCCAGCAGGCCAACCGCCTCGCTGAAAATGAAGGCGTGGAAATTAAATTATACTCCATCATCTATACCGCCATTGATGAGATCAGGAGTGCGATGGAAGGTATGCTTGAACCCAAGATCCAGGAGAAGATTGTTGCCAATGTAGAAGTGAAGGATGTCTTCAAATTTGATAAGGCAACTGTTGCAGGATGCCTGGTGAGGGATGGTAAGATCAAGCGTGATAGCAAGATCCGCCTCATTCGTGATGGTATTGTGGTTTACCCTATTGGTGAAGGCGCTGTGGCAGAGCTGGGTTCGCTGAAAAGATTCAAAGATGACGTGAAAGAAGTGCTTTCCGGCATGGAATGCGGATTGACCGTCAAAAATTATAGTGACGTGAAGGTGGGGGATGTTGTAGAGGCATACGAGGAAGAGGAAGTAAAAAGAACCTTATAATCCCTGGTATCGACCCACATCTGAAGACTAAAAAACTTGTTAAACCCTTCCCCGATTACCTATCTATTGCAGGGGAAAGCTATTTTTGAAGTATGTTGAATAAATATAAGATCCTGACAGTTTTTTCCCTGTTCACTACATCGATGGTAATTGCACAGGGGACCCCCACAAAAGCTGTTGCAGATAAAATTGTGGCCGTGGTTGGTGACAGGATCATTCTTCAATCCGAGATCGTCAATTCTATCAAGGATGCAGAACGTCAGGGTGGAACAGTGCCTGAAAATGCATTTTGTATCCTGATGGACCAGGCTGTTACCTCCAAGGTAATGATGCTTCAGGCTGAAAAAGACTCACTTCCCGTAACTGATGAGGAAGTTGAAGCGCAGCTGGATCAGCAGGTACGTTATTTCATCCGTCAGGTAGGAAGCCAGGAAGCCCTGGAAGAATATGCCGGAAAAACGATCTATCAGCTGAAAGATGATTCCCGCCAGGCTATCAGGGAAAGAAAGCTGGCTGAAGCCATGCAGCAAAAGATTGTTGGCAGCGTAAAGATCACTCCCACAGAAGTAAAAACATTCTTCGATAAAATACCGAAAGACAGTCTCCCGTTCTTTGAATCAGAACTGGAAATATGCCAGATAGTTACCTATCCAAAAGCCTCCCGTGACCTGGAACAGTATATAGTATCTGAAATGCAGAACTATAAAAAGCAGATTGAATCAAAGGTGGCCACATTTGAACAGATAGCTCAACGATATTCTCAGGACCCCGGCAGTAAGGACAGAGGCGGTCATTACCAGATTAACCGGAATGAAAAATCCTGGGATCCCGTATTCCTGTCAACGGCTTTTCGCCTGAAGGAGGGTGAGATATCTCAACCGGTTAAATCCGACAAGTTTGGTTATTTCCTGATCAAAATGATTGAAAGAAGAGGTGATGATGCCGATGTTGCCATGATCCTTCGTATACCTCCCGTAACTGATGCCGAAATCAGCCAGGCTTCAGCGCGGCTTGATACCGCCCGTTCAAAGATCATAGCGGGAACCCTCAGTTTCAATGAAGCGGCTCTGAAATATAGTGATGATGAAGTGGTCAAATACCAGGGAGCCTGCATTCTGAACAGGGATGGTGCTCCTTACGTAACAATTGATCAGCTGGATAAGGAAATGGTAGCCACACTTGGTAAAATGAAAGTGGGTGAATATTCACAGCCAGTTGCCTTTACGGGTGATCAGGAAAAAAAGGGAGTGCGGATCGTTTATCTGAAATCCCGCTCTGAGCCCCACAGGATGAATATGCACGACGATTACAGCAAGATATCCCAAATGGCCCTGGAAGAAAAGAAGGCAGAGGCACTCGAAAAATGGCTTAAGAAGATGATTCCCACCTACTACATCATGGTGGATGGAAGTACCGGAGCCGGCTGCCCTAACATTCAGAAGTATGTCAGCCCGGATGTAGCCGGCAACTGAGAAAGGCTTACCTTTGCGGCTTCCTAAGCAGTCTAATGAGTGACCCGATCAAACATGAATGCGGATTAGCATTTATCAGGTTAAGAAAACCTTTTTCGTATTACCATCAAAAATATGGCACTGTCATGTGGGGGCTTAACAAGCTCTACCTATTGATGGAAAAACAGCATAACCGCGGACAGGATGGTGCAGGCATAGCTGCCGTAAAATTGAATGTTGAACCGGGTTATCCCTTCATGTATCGCCGACGTAGTAATGCTCCTCAGGCTATCGCAGATATCTTTCAGCAAATCGGAAAAGAACTGGATGAACTGGAACAATATCATCCTGGTATTCGCAATCACCCGGGCCTGATGAAGGGCCATGTAAGCTTTCTTGGTGAGTTATTGCTCGGCCATTTACGATATGGTACCCAGGGAAAAAATAAGCTGGAGTATTGTCATCCATTTATAAACCGTGATACCATTCCTGCGCGGAATCTTGCACTCGCAGGTAATTTCAATATTGTAAATACAGATGAATTGTTTGAGCTGGTAGGCAAGGAACCTCATGAGAATATGCGGTTCAGTGACCTTGCAGCAATGATAGAATTGATGCACACATTTTTGTGCAAAGAAGATGAAGCCTCTCCCGGCAAGCTGGATATAAAAAAAATATTGAAGAAAGCACTGCCATTATTTGATGGTGGATTTCATGTGGGTGGATTTACTGGTAACGGTATTGGATTTGTGTTCCGCGATGCCCATGGTATCCGGCCTTCTTATTATTATTATAACGATGAAGTGGTGGTTGCTGCTTCTGAAAGAGCCGCTATACGCACTACATTCAATGTGGGCGAAAATGAAGTAAAGGAATTAATGCCCGGACAGGCCTTAATTGTAAATGAAGATGGAGAGATTGAAGTAGCCCAGGTTTTGCCTCCAAAAGAAAGAAAGGCCTGCAGTTTTGAGCGCATTTATTTCTCAAGAGGTAGTGATGAGAAGATCTATCGTGAACGCAATTCACTTGGTTATCATCTGAGCGAACAGGTTTTGCAGTCCATTGATCATGATCTGAAGAATACAATTTTTTCTTTTATCCCCAATACGGCCGAGGTGGCATTTTATGGAATGCTGAAAGGAATGGAAGACTATCTCAGCAAAACAAAGATTGAAAGGATCATGAGTTGGGATAAGGATTTCGATGAAGAGAAGCTGAGTGAAATGATCAACCGTCGCATACGGATTGAAAAGATAGCCATCAAGGATGTGAAGATGCGCACGTTTATTTCCGAGGACGCCGGAAGAAATGAAATGGTGCAACACGTATATGATGTTACCTATGGTACTGTGCGACCGAAACAGGATACCCTTGTTGTAATTGATGACTCCATTGTAAGAGGAACCACCCTTAAGGAAAGCATTATCCGGATGCTGGCCCGCCTTAAACCTAAACGTATTATCATTGTTTCTTCCTCTCCCCAGATAAGATATCCTGATTGCTACGGCATTGATATGAGCAAGATGGGTGATTTTATTGCATTTAATGCGGCAGTTGAATTAATGAAGGAAAGAGGCAAAATGGATTGCCTGAAGGACCTTCATAACAGATGCAGGGAATTGCAACGCAATAATCAATTGCATACCGAGAATGTGGTGAAGCAATTGTATAAGCAATTCACAGCAGAAGAAATATCTAAAAAGATTGCTCAACTGATCACGCCGCCGGAGGTTGATATTCCGGTTGATGTCATATTCCAAAGTATCGAAGATCTGCACAAGGCCTGTCCCAATAACCTTGGCGACTGGTATTTTTCAGGTGATTATCCTACACCTGGAGGAAACAAGGTAGTTAACAAGGCCTTTATCAATTATATGGAAGGAAAGAATGTGAGGGGATATTAAGACACATTTAAAAATCTGACCATTGAAATCACTTCTACTAATTCGTCATGCAAAAAGCGATTGGGCTGATCTTTCACTAAAGGATTTTGATCGCCCCCTGAATGACAGAGGAAAAAGAGATGCCCCCGCAATGGCGCATCGGCTGCTGGACAAGAAAATAAAGATCGACGCATTTATCTCCAGTCCCGCTAAAAGAGCAAAGAAAACAGCAGAATTATTTGCCAGCCAGTATAAGAGCGATAAAAAAGACATTATCTTTTTCGATAAACTCTACCTTGCCGATACTGCAGCTTTTTATGATGTTATTTCTCAAACGGATGATGAATATTCTACCATTGCAGTTTTCTCACATAATGAAGGAATAACCACTTTTGCAAATCAGCTGTCTGATGTTCGGGTAGATGATATGCCCACCTGTAGCATTTTCGGTGTAAAAATGAACTTGAAAAAATGGAAAGACTTCAGAGAAGCTGAGAAGGAATTCTGGTTTTTTGATTATCCAAAATCTAACCAGCTTTAAGCGTTGAAAGAAAGCCGGCAATAATACCCGAAAGTTTATTTTCCGTATTTTCCAGTTTGCAATAAGAGAAATTTGCAGCCTGATTCAATGCCTCTGCCAGTTTAAACTCACCTTGATCAATGCGGAGAGCAATTTTCCTTTCTGCAAGGTAACGGGAAAGATATTCCTGTTCGGTTTGTCCAGGTGTTGCAATAAGAATTGATTTTTTCTCCATTACAGCCAGGTCCATAACCGTTGAATAACCACTGCGGCTGATCACATATTCAGCCTTTGCCATTTCCTGCTCATATTGATCTGTTGGGAGATGGTTATAAAAATGGATATCATTGGTAGAGGGAATAAGCCTGCTGGCATTTGGAAGCCCGCGAACTATTACAGCTGTGCCATTATAATGACTGAGTTGATTTACCAGTTTATCTTCCAGCAAGCTTCGCTGAGGTTCAGGTCCGGACAAGGATATAAACAAATGATCTTTCTTTTCTGGTAACTCAAAATGTTTTAACCTGGATAGAAAACCGCAATAGGAAACTGGAATGGCGGGCAGGTTTTTTGGATGAGACAGATCACCAGCCAGATCATTGCCTTTTTCTTTATCTGGAACCCAGCATGCTGCAAAGCGATTGATAAAACGATAATTGTATCGTTGAAGCAATGATGTAGTCCATTTCCCAAAAGGACTTTTTACGGCAAGCTGATGCGTTATAAAAATACATGGGGTTGAACGATGATATAATCCAAAACGATTATCGGATATAATGGCATCAAAATGATATTCATTTATCATTTTTTCCAGCCATCTGTGTTCTCTGCCAATTGCCCGTAACAGGGAAGGCCATTGAATAATAAGATTCTTGATAAGGCCAAATGCAGACCGGCCATATTTGACCCGATAGCCAGGCAGTGAGAGAAAAGGCAGAGAAGGAAATTCCTTGCGCAAAATGGCCTCCTGGGGGCCTTCTCCAGCCAGCCAAACCTCTACATTTTGGGCTATTAATTCATAAATAACAGGGATACAACGGGTAGCATGTCCCAGTCCCCAATCAAGGGGAGCAACAAGTATGCGATGATTACCAAGGGGGTTTTTCCGGGAAGGCATGATTCCTGTTAATTTTTATCATTTTCAAGGGGTTGGATACTAATTTCCCCGTAAAATAGTTTTAATTTAGGATCGGCCACAGCTAAATTATTCGACCCTATTTTGAGGAAATAACAATTCAAATTATGAAGAACTCAACGAAAATTGTATGGTTACTTTTATTGGCGGGAATGCTATTTGTTTCATCCTGTCACCGCAATTATTATTCAGGTACTGGCAAGGGCAGTAATTGTGGTTGCCCCAGCCATAAAGGGATGTCAGGATATTAAAAAATTAGGCGATGAAAATGCCCACCCGTGATCTGCTGGTTTTGCTGAAGAATGAATTCATGAGTCAAAGGGCTCTCGATCATGAGGTAGAATGCCTTAATGATATACTCCGTACGGCCGAGTCTGATGAACAGTTCTGCATAGCACATGAGCTGGTAAACCGTAACCGGATTACTGCCAAACCGGGGAAGATTTTGAAAGCTATTCGCTATTCAGAATTAAAAGCTTTTCGGTTCCTGATTAATAAGAATTAAATAAACTAACTCGAATAAAAAAGGGGTGATAAAATCACCCCTTTTTCTGTAGATCAATTCTTATTTTGCATCCACTTTTTCCTTGACCTTATCGCCATCCATTGTTCCTTTCTTCTTGAATACAGTTCCATCAGATGTTATCAATGCCGTCATTTTATCATTGCCTTTTTCCAATTTAACTTCATATGCTTCCCTGTTCTTATCGTTTTCTTTATTTACTGATTTGATGGTATAATCTTTAAATTCTCTTTTAATAGCATTGTTAACAGGAGCAGGAAGATTTGAATAATTAGTAACTACAGTGGTAGTTCCAACCCAGTTACCATCCTGGTCATACCAGGTATAATAATCACTTCCATCCATATTATAACGTACCGCATAATCTTTTGTGTCCAGGGCTGGCCATCCTGTCCAATCCCAGTTGATATCAGAATATGGTTCATAATATCCCCAGCTCACATTTGATGCAGAAGGATATTTACTTTCAAAATTTGTTTTTGCTGCCGGTATAACATCCACATTGGTTGCACCAGAAGTTGCACCTGAGTTTGAAGTACTACTATTATCCGTAGTTGTTGTAGTTGTATTGCTGGCAGAGGTTGAATCTCTATCGCCCGGTGTTGTAGAACTTTCTCCACAAGAACCAATGATTATTAAGGCTCCTGAGATAAATAACCAATTTTTCAGTTTCATATTATGTTGATTTGTTTACCAATCACCGGTATTTACCGATGTATTACAGGTAAGCAGGTCAAAATACTATGCCAGCGAAGAAAATTGTGGAAAACAAATAATGGAAGAAAATTATACATTACCTGACCTGCGCAGGAAAAATTCAAAGGTTCAATTCCGGTATCAAATTGCTTTAGAAAGCGCCCTGCGCAACATTTCAATCATTTCACTGATTTCTTCCTTTTTACAGGTACCAACGCTTAGTCTATACCATGCAGAATCCCGGCTTGCTCCGAATGCGTAGAAAGGAACAACGGCTAATTTAGCTTCGTTCAATATATAAGCTGTAACATCATTCTGGTTCTCTAAAAGTTTACCATCTGCTGTCTTCTTTCCAACCAGGTCAATCTTGATGGTAAGATAGATAGCTGCTTCAGGTGAAATGGCATCTACAGGCAACCCCTCTTTTTTAAGAGACATAAATCCATCATAAATGCGATGCAGCCTTTCTTCTACTTCCTTCTTAAAATGAGTCAGGTAAGTTTTGATAGCGTCACGATTTCCCAGGAATTGTGCCACTGCTTTTTGTTCCGCCATTGGGGCCCATGCACCTAAATGCGTGAGAATTGCTTTCATTTTATTGATGATCAGAGATGGACCGAAACTCCAGCCCACACGGATACCTGTAGCAGCAAATACCTTGCTGACAGCATCAATAAAAATGGTGTAATCCCTCATCTCCGGACGTAATGAAACAGGATTGTAATGCTGGATGGAACCAAATGTCAAATGCCAGTACATCTGGTCATACATTACATATAATTTCTTTTCATTGGCACCTCTTCTCTTATTTTCTTCGATGACCAGGTCACAGATGGATGCAAGTCCTTCTTTTTTAAAGGTGGTACCGGTTGGGTTTTGAGGTGAACATAATGCAATCAGTGTGGCATCCTTGATAAACGGGCGGATATCCTCTGCTGATGGCATGAAATTGTTGGCTGCTGTTGCTTCAACAACTATATGTTCTCCTCCAACAAAATGAGTATAATGGTTATTGTTCCAACTGGGAACTGCATAAAGAATCTTATCTCCCTTATCACAAATCGCCCGAAATGTTGCATAGATCAATGGTCTTCCGCCTGAAGCTATCAACACTTCAGTCAAACCATAATCAAGGCCTTCTGTATCTTTTGTAAAGGATATTACTGCTTCTCGCAGATCAAGATTTCCTTCTGCCGCAGGGTAATTGGTAAAATGCAGGCGGTAGGCATCTACTATTGCATCTTCCAGTTCTTTGGGGATGGGAAAAATTGCAGGATCAAAATCGCCTACGGTGAAATTGTAAATACGCTCTCCCTGGCGGATCTTTTCCCTGATCTCTCCACCCAGCTTTACGATTTCAGAGCCAATTAATGTTTCGGATAAGTGAGACAACTTCATTACGCAAAAATACTGCGTTATCAGGTAGAAAATATGGGCCGAAAGGCCCTTATTTCTTTCCTGAATACTTTTTCTCTGCCTCTTTTGCTTTTTGGAAATCAAGCACTACACCATTAATGCAATAACGGAGATGCGTTGGAGGGGGACCATCATCAAATACATGCCCCAGGTGTGATTTACAGCGACCGCACTGAACTTCAGTTCTTGCCATGCCATGGCTATTATCTGGAATATAAATGATGCTTCCTTTACTAATAGGTTCATAGAAGCTGGGCCATCCGCAGCCACTTTCAAACTTGGTATCGCTTTTAAATAATGCATTTCCACAGACGGCGCAATAATAGGTTCCCGTTTCAAATGACTTCTCATATTTACTGGTCCAGGGTGCTTCTGTTCCTTTTTGCCTGGCTATATAATAAACCTCTTCTGGCAATATCTTTTTCCACTCGGTTTCGGAAAGATTGACCTTGGAGGTATCAGTAGTAGAATAAACAGGATTCCCGTCTTTGGAATTGGCCTGTTTGTTTTCAGAGCTGTCCATTTTTTCAGGGTTGTTTTTTGAATTATTTGTTTGTGAATAGCTGCACTGTTGCAGGGCTGTTGCCAGAAGGCACACTAATATCAATCTGATTGTTTGCATGAGTCTGTATTAATCTAACAAATTTACGACCAGCAGGTTCGGCTGGATTGTCGGCCTCCTGTCAATCCCCATTTCTTAACATTTTGTATGATTTCCAAGCGGCCTGAAAATGAGCCCGTAACAGGGCATGAATTTGAGTCAAAATTACGCGCTGTACATTATATTTGTTTTTCACCCAACGTGTATTAGCAGTTATGTTCAATCTGATCCTGTTTGGCCCGCCCGGAAGCGGAAAGGGCACCCAATCTGAAAAACTGGTAGACAAATATGGCCTGGTTCATTTGTCTACCGGCAATCTCCTGCGGGAAGAAATAGCCAATAAAACACCTCTTGGCCTTGAGGCTAAGGCGTTTATAGACAAGGGTCAATTAGTGCCTGATGAAGTGGTTATTGGCATGGTGGATTCCTTTTTTGAACATCATAAGGATGCAAAAGGGTTCCTGTTTGATGGATTTCCCCGTACCGCAGCCCAGGCGGTTGCCCTGGATAAATTATTAGAACTGAAAAAAACAGAGATAGCAGCGGTGCTTGCCCTTGAAGTGGGTGAGGAAGAACTGGTAAAGCGTCTCCTTAACAGAGGAAAGACAAGTGGCCGCTCAGATGATTCTGATGAAGATGTGATCAGGAAACGGTTCAATGTTTATATGACCGAAACTTCCGCTGTTGGTGACCATTATAAAAAGGCCAGGAAGTTTCAAAACATTAAAGGAGAAGGATCGGTCAGCGATATTTTCAATTCACTGAGTGATTCAATTGACAAAAAAATGAAGAAGAATGCATAGTGTATAATTGAGGCCCTCCTGCGCTTTCATTAAAGCTTTGGCCGATGGATGTCAGCGATTGAAAAAAGCAAGGGTGGGTACAGGCTGTTCACAAGATTGCTATATGAGTTTCGAAAAAGAGAATTTTCTTCGTACAAAGCTGATAAGATATTTGCAGCAGCTGGATCCTTCAACTCCGCCCAGGTGGGGGAAAATGAATGTTCAGCAGATGATTGAACATTGTTCGGGAGATGTTTTCCGGACTGCAAGCGGCCGCATAAAGATCTCAGAGATTGTAACTCCTCCTGACCTCCTGCAAAAGATGAGAGATTTCCTGATGAGTGATCGTCCATTCAAAGAAAATATTAAAAACCCTTTACTGGGAGATGAACCACGCCCTCTACATTTCAAAACAGTACAGGGTGCCATTGGCGCCCTGCAACAGGAGATCATTTATTTCTTTGAAGTTTTTGATAATAATCCTTCCCTGATTACCCGTAATCCTTTCTATGGTGATCTGGACTTTGAACAGAATGTTCAATTGCTCTATAAGCATTCCCTGCATCACCTGCGCCAGTTTGGTGTGGAACCGCTTAATCTTTAGAATTTTGCTTTCAAAACAGAATCCGCTTTCTGCAGGCCGTTTAGAAGGTCTTCTTTTACCTTGTCTACTTTAATTTTTTCCGTTGTCAGATATCTGATCCTTTCTTCGGTATTGTTAACGGCAGAGTCCATATTAAATGACTCCATCCATTGATTCATGTTAACATCTGCAGTCCTTAATTCTTCCTGAAGATTTTCCAGTTTTGTTTTATAGGGAGCTGCAGCTTCACGCGCCTTTGCAGGTAATTTGCTGATTGAGTCAATCAGCCTTGATACCTGCTGCTGTGTCCTGTTAAGCTTTCCCATCTTTCCCATGGCCACTGCATGTCCATCGTCAACTTCATCCAGTAATGAATCTGCCTTTGTTTTTGTAACCTCATTATTTTTGATTTCAGCTGAATTGTTACAGGCTGTCATTATTGTAACAGCAAAAAGAAAGAGGATAGCGCAGCGTTTTTTCATATAACTTAATGTTGATGTTCTGGTTTTTCGCACTTCTCCATTATCTCATGAAAGACATTATGCAGGGAAGAAAGCCTGGTTTTCAACTCCTGATCACCTGCTTTTGCCTTCACCATTCTGTCGATCTCTCTTGCACCAGTAACCAGTTTTTTTAAAGTGGCGTTAACAGCTTTTTTATCATAACCGGCAGGCGCTGTTGATTTTTCCCAGGCAACTGCTTTATCTACCATTTCCTTAGACCGTGTACGAATCGGTTCAAGTTTCCCTTCCTCAGCGGGATGATAAGTACCACCCATTACGGCGTGAAAATCTTCCATTTCTTTCCATTTCGCCTTTTCCTGGCCAAAGGAGGTATTGGCAAACAGAAGTGAGGCCACAATTACCATAGCAGCAATCAGTTTTTTCATGCGAGTAATTTTTAGCCTACAAAGATAGGTGTAAAATAGACCGTTAAACCTGTTGCTTCCTGTAATGCGAACGCTCATTTGAATTAATTTCGCGCCTTCAGGAGAATGCTATATGACTAAACTGGAAAATTATATAAAGGGAAGCTGGGTACAGGGCGATGGAGTTGGCCAGCCATTATTTGACGCTGTTACCGGCCAGGAAATTGCCTTTTCAACAACAAAGGGCCTGGATTTTAAAGGCATGCTGGATTATGCACGGAATACCGGTAATCCCGCGCTTCGAAAACTGACCTTTCATGAAAGGGGCAATATGCTGAAAGCATTGGCGCTGTATCTGCGGAATCACCTGGAGA
Source organism: Segetibacter sp. (assembly GCA_021154405.1). Lineage (GTDB taxonomy): Bacteria > Bacteroidota > Bacteroidia > Chitinophagales > Chitinophagaceae > JAJKIP01. The sequence continues at coordinate 12,513 of JAJKIP010000030.1, forward strand.
AATTTTATTCTATCAGTTATAAGACAGGAGCAACAAAAGCAGATAGCTGGATTGATATTGAAGGCGGTATCGGAAATCTCTTTGCCAATGCATCACTCAGGAGAAAATTCCCTGATGAAACTTTCTGTATAGATGGTGAGTCCCATTCCCTGGGTAAAGCCAATACTTTTATGGGTACACATATTCTGGTACCCAAGGAAGGTGTAGTGGTTCATATCAATGCATTTAACTTTCCCGTGTGGGGTATGCTGGAAAAAATAGCGGTGAACTTGTTGGCCGGTATGCCTGCGATTGTAAAACCTGCTACAATTTCATCCTATTTAACAGAAGCGGTGTTCAGAGAGATCGTTGCTTCAAATATCTTACCTGAAGGAGCTTTGCAATTGATCTGTGGCAGTGCCGGTGATCTCCTGGACCATGTTACTTCCCAGGATGTAGTCACATTCACAGGTTCTGCTTCAACCGGAATGTTATTGAAATCCAACCCGAATATTCTAAAAGAGAATGTTCCCTTCAATATGGAAGCGGATTCATTGAACTGCATTGTGCTGGGTGATGATGTAACGCCTGACAAACCCGAATGGGATATTTTCATAAAAGAGGTGAGGAAGGAAATGACGGTGAAGGCCGGGCAGAAATGTACGGCTATCCGCCGAATTTTCGTACCAGAAAATAAAATGGAAGATGTCTGGAAGGCGATCTTCAAATCCTTATCACAAACTCCTATTGGAAATCCTTTGAATGAAAAAGTAAGAATGGGAAGTCTTGCCGGTCAGGATCAGCGCAGGGAAGTGAAAGAGCAGGTTAAGAAACTGCTTGCTTCTTCTCAAATCATATATGGTTCACTCGATAGCGTGGAGGTGATAGATGCAGATAGTAATAATGGCGCTTTCCTTTCTCCGTTATTATTATTGAACGAGGAGCCTTTTGCGGTTAAAGAACCGCATGAAGTAGAAGCCTTTGGCCCCGTCAGTACAATTATGCCGTACAGGGGAATGGAGGAAGCAATTGCACTTAGCAAAAAAGGGAAAGGAAGTCTTTGTACTACAATTGTTACAGCAGATGGTAAAACAGCCAGACAATATGTTTTAGGTGCAGCTACTCATCATGGCAGGATACTGGTTTTAAATAATGAATGTGCAAAAGAAAGTACCGGACATGGTTCACCGCTACCCTTACTGGTGCATGGTGGACCAGGCCGTGCAGGAGGTGGTGAAGAAATGGGTGGGATCAGGGGAGTAAAGCATTATATGCAAAGAGTGGCATTGCAGGGATCGCCAAGTATGGTGACAGAAATTACCAATGTGTACCAGCCTGATGCAAAAGGAAAGGATCCGGGCAAACATCCATTTAAGAAGTATTTTGAAGAATTACAGATCGGTGATCAGTTGATCACGCAAAAGCGCATAATAACATCAGAAGATATTGACAGGTTTGCAGACCTGAGCGGGGATCATTTTTACGCGCATATAAAAACTACTGATTTTAAAGGCACCATGTTTGAACAGCAGGTGGCTCATGGTTATTTCATGATCAGTGTAGCCGCCGGACTATTTGTTGACAGCTATGAGAAGAACCCTGTTCTTCTTAATTACGGCATTGATGAATTGCGATTCACCAAGCCAGTGTATCCAGGCACAGAAGTTTATGTACGTTTTACCTGTAAAGAAAAACTGCCACAGGATCCCAAAGATGAAAATGATATTCCCAAAGGAATTGTAAAATGGCTGGTAGAAATGCTGGATGAAACAGAAGAACCGGTTATCGGGGTTTCAACGATTTTAACGATGGTGGCAAAAAAGAATAAATGAACCTAATTTTGTATTATGGCAGACGGTTATGTAAAAACGGAATTTCATAAAGGAGTTGCTACGATAGAATTCTCTCATCCCCAGAGCAATTCATTACCAGGCATCCTGCTGGAACAACTGGCACAGGCGATCCATAGTGTGGGAAATGATAATGAAACCAATGTAATCATCATAAGGTCAACTGGCGACAAAGCATTTTGTGCAGGTGCATCGTTTGATGAACTGTCTGCAATTAAAAACAGGAACCAGGGATTAGAGTTTTTCAGCGGTTTTGCCAATGTGATCAATGCCATGCGGATATGTCCAAAAATCATCATTGGCCGCATACATGCCAAATGTGTTGGTGGAGGAGTTGGAATTGCAGCAGCTGTTGATTACGCCATTGCCGCGGAAGGTGCTGACGTCAAATTAAGTGAGTTGGCAATTGGCATCGGGCCTTTTGTGGTGGGCCCGGCTGTTGAAAGAAAGATTGGATTGTCTGCCTATTCACAACTGGCAATTGATGCCACTCAATGGAGGAATGCTGATTGGGCAAGGAAGAAAGGTCTTTTTTCAGAGCTGCATCCAACCGTTGAAGGAATGGATGAATCAATTGCGCGATTGGCTCATACGCTTGTGCATTCAAGCCCCGCAGCTATTGAGGAATTAAAGAAAGTGTTTTGGAAAGGAACAGAAGATTGGGATAAATTATTACTGGAAAGAGCTGCCATTAGTGGTAAACTGGTGCTTGGCGATTTCACAAAGAATGCCCTCGCATCCTTTAAAAAGAAAAAGTCCTGAAAAAGCAAATCTCCGTTTTTCATAAAGATAATTTCGTTGATATCTGCAGAAAGCTGGCGCGAAAGGATGAAGCGCTCAGCGAAATTATCAAGCAGTATGGTTACCCTCCCATGTGGAGAAGGACCAATTCCTTTCAGACACTCATATTGATCATTCTGGAGCAGCAGGTTTCACTAGCCTCTGCATGGGCAGCGTATACCAGGCTGAAGAATAAAATAAAATCCATCACGCCTGCAAGGGTATTGGCATTAACTGATGAGGAATTGCGCAGTTGTTATTTTAGCAGGCAAAAGACGGTATATGCCAGGGAACTGGCAAAGGCTTTTATATCCAAAGAAATAAGACTGAAGAAACTGGTGGATCATCATGATGAAGATATACGGGACATATTGAAAAAAGTGAAGGGCATTGGAGACTGGACAGTTGATGTGTATCTGCTCTTTGCACTCCAGCGTTCAGATGTGTTTCCTCATGGTGACCTGGCAATGATAAACGCCTTTAAGAAAGTAAAAGGGCTTTCTGCAAAGGCGGGCAAGGAAAAAATAATCAGTATGGCGGAAGTCTGGCGACCTTACCGTTCTGTTGCAACCATGATCCTCTGGCATTATTATCTCAGCGTACGGAAAAAAGGAAATTAATTATTTTGTCCCAACATCATGATGGAAAACAAAGAACTGGAACTGGATTTTTGTTTGTTGATTCCCTGTTATAACAACAAGGCAGGGTTGATCCATTCCCTTTCCTCCATAAAATATCCACCCAACCGTTTCCTCGTTTTGGTCGTAGATGATGGAAGTACCGAACCAATTGAGGAGAAGGAAGTTTCAAACCAGTTACCAGTGAAAATAATTAGCCTTGAAAAAAACCAGGGGATTACCAATGCCCTGAACACAGGATTATTGTGGATCAGGGATAATCTTTCCGTGAAATACATCGCCAGGCTGGATTGTGATGATACCTGCGACCCGGAAAGGTTTAATATCCAGGTCAGTTATATGGACGCCCATCCTGAGGTGGCTCTGGCGGGAAGCTGGTGCCTGTTTGTAGGCAGGAATTCCAATGACAGGTATGTGTATAAAACACCAACTGAGGACAAAGACATCCGGCGAGCCATGTATTATCGAAATGTGTTTATGCATCCGACTGTCATTTTTAGGAAAGATGCCGCGATAAGGGTGGGATTATATCCTGAAAATTTTGAGCTGGCTGAGGATTATGCCTTATTCTGGAAGTTAATGAGTGACGGGCTAACGTTTGTTGATAGAAGGATATTAGTTACCACACGGATAGAAAAGACCGGAATTTCTTTTAGAAATAGGGGTAAACAATTAATTGCTAGACAAAAAGTTGTAAATTACTATGGGAATAACCGGTTTCTTAAGGTTATATCAATTATCAGGTTAGGTATTCTCTTTTTAGTACCGAAACGATTACTTTTGCCACTGAAAATTCTTAAAGGCAGACAGTTGTGCAACGTTTGAAAGATTCGCCTTGTCATTTCCGTTTTATACTAATAATGCTTGCTTTTCGTTAGGGATTGAGTAGCAAGGGCTACAAAACACCTTAACAAGATTTTAACACTTAATTAATGTAATCTTTTTGGAATTGACATCAGATTCAGTGCCAGAACCTTGTATTAATACCTATGATAATCGTCCATATAGTAGAACCATTTGCTGCTGGAATTGCGGTGTTCGTTAAATCACTTACTGAAGCCATGCCGGATGATATGCATATCATCGTTCATGGTGAAAGAAAAAAGGAAATGAGCGCCAGGGAAGTTAAAAAAAGCTTCCCTCGACAGAATGTGCGCTTTATCAAGTGGCGCTCAGCACAACGTTCTATTGACCCCCTCAAAGATTTATTGGCTTTAGCAGAACTCTATAAGATCTTGCGCAGATTGAAACGTAAGAACCTGGTTGATGCTGTTCATTTGCATTCTTCAAAAAGCGGTTTATTGGGCAGGGCGGCCTGCAAAATGGCTGGAGTCACTAATGTTTTCTACACGCCCAATGGTGCTTCATTCCTTTCAGCTCCGAATAGACTGGCCCGTTATTTCTATCAGCAACTGGAAAGAGTAGGTCATCGCCTGGGAGGAAATGTAGTTTGTTGCTCAGCGTCTGAACTCGAAGAGTTTGTTAAGTTGGGAATTAATGCCGGTTATATCAACAATGGCATTAACATCAGCCAGCAACAGAAATCAGCCATCAACATTAATGCCCGTGACAAGTTCAGGGTAGTAACCAGTGGCCGTATTGAAAAGCAGAAAAACCCCCGTCTCTTTAATGAGATCGCTACCTACTTCGAGGACATGGAGCAGGTAGAATTTATCTGGATCGGTGATGGCACATACAAGAAATACTTTACTGCAAAAAATATTACTGTTACAGGATGGATAGGAAATAAGGAAGTTCATGATCTGGTGGCTGCTTCCAATTTATACCTGTCTACTTCCCACTATGAAGGATTATCCTTTGCGGTGTTGGAAGCATTGGCATTGAAGAAACCAGTATTGCTTAGCAATTGTACCGGCAATATTGATATTGTAAAGAAAGGCATCAATGGTGATTTGTTTACCAAGGCATCAGAAGCCAATGTAAAGATCCTGCAGTATTATAATAACCGGGAAATGCTGGATGTGATGGGGACCTTCTCCGCCGAGATTTGCCAGGCAGAGTTCAATGTAAAGGAAAATTTCAAAACTTATAGGGAATTATATGCCGGATCGTTGCAAAAGGTAATGGGCGGCAAAGTGAAATGGAATTTCGGATATTAATAAAACCTTACTGCATGAAGCATTCCATATCGGTGAAATCACATTCCGTATCAGACTTGGACAAGATGGATGATTTCCAGCAATCGCTAGAGATGATTGAGCAAAAGCTGGATACTGAAATTGCTGCGAAACAGAACACCATTGATCGACAGGAACAGGAAATTCAGCGTCTTCATGGACTGGTTGAGGAGAAGAACAAGATTATACTGGAGATCAACGGCAAGCTGGTAGAATGCATGCGAAATAGCGAAGGAAATCGTCAATTGATCAATAAACTGCTGAATGATATGTCACGGTTGCAGCAGGATATAGAATGGTACAAGAGAACATATGAGAACCGAAGTCTCCTGGGTACCTTAAGAGAAAAGCTTAAGAAAAATTTTACAAAAGGCAGGTGATCTCATTGATGTTCGTGTAATTACAATGTTGGTAACAATACCAATTTCCCTCTCTATAATTACACAACTTAGCCAGGATTATTCTATTTTTGCGGCTTTAATATGAAAGCAGTTCTACTGGCTGGTGGGCTGGGCACACGTATCTCTGAAGAAACAACTGTGAAGCCCAAGCCGATGATCGAAATTGGCTATAAGCCTATCTTATGGCATATCATGAAATCATACTCCACGTATGGCATCAATGAATTCATCATTTGTCTGGGTTATAAAGGATATGTCATCAAAGAATACTTTTCCAATTATTATCTCCATACGTCTGACGTAACTATTGACCTCACCACTAACCAGACACAGGTACATCAAAGCAAGGCTGAACCCTGGAAAATAACTTTAGTTGATACAGGTGAAGAAACAATGATAGGAGGCCGCATCAAACGTATCATTCCTTACGTAGAAGAGGATGAATATTTTTTTGTAACCTATGGTGATGGCGTGGGTGATGTTGATATAACAGCTACTGTTGACCTTCATAAAAAAGAAAAAAGACTTGCTACTGTTACGGCTGTGCAGCCCCCTGGAAGATTTGGCGCAATAAGATATGAACAGAATAAGGTGTCCGGCTTTATGGAAAAACCGCAAGGTGATGGCGGATGGATCAATGGAGGCTTTTTTGTACTGTCCCCGAAAGTCAAGGATTATATAGATGGTGATGCAACAGTATGGGAAAAAGAGCCATTGGAAAACCTGGCAAAAGATAACGAGTTATCCGTTTATTTTCATAATGGCTTCTGGCATCCTATGGATACTCTCCGGGATAAAAAATATCTCGAAGATCTGTGGGACAAAGGAAAAGCTCCATGGAAAACATGGTAACTCTCGTTCTATAATTAGAATCAATATAACCGATGAAAATTTTAATTACAGGAAACCTGGGATATATTGGTCCTGTTCTAACCAAACACCTGAAAAAAAGACATCCCGATTATTCTATTACGGGTATTGACAGTGCATTCTTTGCGCACTGCCTCACTGACGCAGTTTATTCCCCCGATATTTACACCGATGTACAGTATTTTAAAGATGTAAGGAACATTGAGGAAAGCTTTTTGAAAGGCTTTGATGCCATTATTCATCTGGCCGCTGTTTCAAATGACCCGATGGGCAATAAATTTGAACAGGTGACGGATGAGATCAATCACAAGGCAAGTGTGGACCTGGCAATTAAGGCATCCGCGGCAGGAGTAAAGAAATTTGTATTTGCCTCCAGTTGCAGTATATATGGTTTTGCAGAAGGAGGAGCCAAAACGGAAAAGGATGCACTGAATCCTCTCACTGCTTATGCCAAATCAAAAGTGAATACAGAGATTGGTTTGGAAAAAGTATCTGTGCAGTCAGATATGGTCATTACTGCTCTTCGGTTTGCTACAGCCTGTGGAATGTCTGACAGAATTCGTCTTGATCTTGTTCTGAATGATTTCATCGCTTCAGCACTTGCTACTGGTAAGATAACCGTTCTCAGTGACGGATCTCCCTGGCGGCCATTGATTGATGTAAAGGATATGTCACGTGCAATGGAATGGGCGCTGTTGAGAAGCAGGGATGCAGGAAAGTTTTTAGCGATAAATATCGGTCATAACGATTTTAACTACCAGGTAAGAGATATTGCAGAAACAGTTTCATCCATCATCCCGGGTACTGAGATTTCAATCAATAAAAATGCTCCACCAGATAAGCGCTCCTACCGGGTTGATTTTTCATTATTCAATCAATTGGCCCCGGAGTATATTCCCATTACCAATCTCGTGCAATCTGCCAAAGAAATAAGGGATGGCTTACAGCACATGCAATTCAATGACGCCAATTTCAGAGAATCACAATTAATACGCCTGAAGGTGCTGGAAAAACATATGGCCACCAACAAGATGAACAATAACCTGGAATGGGTTTATTAAAATTAAGCTGCAATGAAATTCACCGAAACACCATTGAAAGGCGCCTTCCTGATCGATCTTGAAAAGAAAGGGGATCACAGGGGGTTCTTTGCAAGATTCTTTTGCGAGAATGAATATAGGGCGCATAACCTCGTCACTCATTTTGTACAGATCAATAATTCGCTTACCGCTACAAAAGGAACGCTTCGGGGCATGCACTATCAATTAGAGCCATCTGGAGAAGTGAAGGTGGTGCGGTGCATCAGGGGTTCTCTATTTGATATGATCCTTGATCTGCGCCCTGATTCACCCACATTCGGGAAATCATTTGGTGCAGAGCTAAATGCTGAAAACAGGTCCATGATGTATGTACCGAAAGGATTCGCGCATGGTTTTGTGACCCTGCAGGATGATACAGAAGCCCTCTACCTCGTAAGTTCCTTCTATGCCCCGGATCTTGAAAGAGGTATTCGTTATAATGACCCCAGGTTTGGCATCAACTGGCCAATACAACCTGTTGAGATTTCAGATAAGGACAAAAACTGGCCGGATTTTGATCCAAAGTATCATGGTGTTGATACCCTAAAGAACCTGATATGAAGATCCTAATGACAGGAGCCAGCTCCTTCACCGGATATTGGTTCGCAAAAACCTTAGCGGAAAAAGGGCATCAGCTTACTCTGACGTTCACCAAATCCAGAATTGCTTATTCAGGTCTAAGAGAGCAGAGAATTGAATTGCTCGAAAAATTTCCTGCCATTTCCTGTTTATGGAATTATTCTTTTGGGACAGAAGAATTTCTCGATCTGCTTGATCAAAAATTTGAGGCGGTATGTCATCACGGCGCTTTTGTAGAGGATTATAAAAGCCTGTCTTTTGATGTAGGCCGTGCGGTTGCCGAAAATGCGAATCATTGCCAGGAATTCATGGTCCGTACAAAACAGGCAGGCGTGAATAAAATTGTATTGACAGGGAGCGTATTTGAAGCAAATGAAGGAAAGGGCTCAGATCCGCTCGTTGCTTTTTCACCATACGGATTATCTAAAACTTTTACCTGGGAAACTTTCCGCTATTGGGCGTGGAAACAGGATATCACGCTGACCAAGTTTGTTATTCCCAACCCTTTTGGCCCATACGAAGAGCCAAGATTTTGTAATTACCTTGTGCAAAACTGGGCAAAAGGCATCACTCCATCCGTGAAAACACCGGATTATGTACGTGATAATATTCATGTAGACCTGCTTGCCTGTGCATATGCATTGGCAGTGGAGAAGGAAAGCAAAGGGATTACGAGTATCAATCCGGGAGGTTATGCTGCCACCCAAAGAGAATTCACACTGAAATTTGCCCTTGAAATTGGAAAGAGACTGGGTTTCGCCCATGAGGTAAACTTTTATGTGCAGGAGAATTTTGACGAACCTTTAGCCAGAATAAATTTATTCCCTGCTGTTGAAATGTGCGGCAACTGGAATGAAGAAAAAGCCTGGGATCAGTTAGCTGTCTATTATAGACATATGCTGTCATTAAAATAACCCGGTCTAATGTTCAACAAGAAATTCAAAATATATCTATGAAATTTACAGGAGAGTTCTTTGTTCCTGACGAGAAGTACAGGAAATTGTCTGAAGACAGAGAGCTTGCAATTGAGCACCTTCAGCGGTATAACACAATCCTGCCATTGGTAGCTAATAAAGATGTTTTGGATATTGCATCCGGTGAAGGATATGGCTCCAATATACTTGCTTCAGGAGCTGCTTCAGTTATTGGAGTAGATATAAATGAGGAACTTGTAGCTCATGCTACAGAAAAATATGTAAAAGATAATCTCAGTTTCAAGGCCGGCAATGTTGTAGCTATGCCTCTTGAAGATGCCTGTGTAGATGTTGTTGTGAGTTTTGAAACACTGGAGCACGTAAATGACGAAGCGCAGCAAAAATTTCTTCAGGAAATACGCCGGGTATTAAAAAAGGAAGGCATACTTATTATTTCAACACCCAATAAGGCTAATTATACCGACCGGTTCAATCATATCAATGAATTTCACGTTAAGGAACTGGATGAGGCTGCCTTTGTCTCCCTGCTTAAACAGAATTTTCCCCGGGTTGAGTTGTTTAACCAGGGACAGGAAATTGTGAGTATGGTATTCAATAAGGAAAAATACATTGAGCAATCACCTGTGCCTTCCTTACCTATTGTTAAAGACCATTTCCGGTTGCAGGGTAAATATCTTCTGGCTGTTTGTGGCAAATCAGAAAAAAAGCAATTGCCTGATATTTCAAGCGTGGTGGTTGAAGGAAATAAATCTTTCTTTGATCTAACGGAAAGGATTGTTCAGTTACAGGATGAAGTAGAGCAACTGGGTGCCTGGGGACGGAGATCTGCCGCTGAGGTTGAACAGATGCAAGGGTTAATAGCGGAGCAAAACAAGGCGAGAGAGAATAACGAAAAAATTATTAATGAGAAGGAAAAAGTTATTGCTGAAAAGAATGCGGTGATCAAACAGTTTGATGAACTGATGGTATTGCGGGAAAAATTACACCAGGATAGTGAAAGCGTGATAAGGGTAAAGAACGATATTATTACACAGTTAGAGCAATTGCTTATCCTCAGGGACAAAATGTTCCAGGATACGGAAAAAGCAAATAAGGAAAACCAGACAAAGTTAAAGGAGTTTCAGAAAAAAATAGATGAAGAAAAGACTATTACTGAAAATCTTTCCAACAGGAACCTGAAATTAAACCAGGAAAAGGATAATCTGCAGGCAGAAAAAAGCAGAATGCAGGCTGAACTGAATGTAGAAATCCGGCAGATACAGATTAAATCGGAAGAAGATATCAGAAAGAAGGAAAAAGAAATTGCCGAGTTGTCAGAGGAAATATCAAAATTAAGCAGGGAGGTACAGGAACAGAGCAATAATTCTTATCGGATTGAGACTCAAAAATTATTATTGCAGCAAACCCTGGATCATATCTATGGTTCCGAAGGATGGAAAATGTTATCCATTTATTACAAAATAAAAGGGAAACTGCTTCCTGAAGAAAGCGGCAGGTATAAAACATTGAAGAAATGGTTCCAGGTTCTGAAGAGAAATAAGAACCCGGAAAAGGTATTTACTGTGGTTGCCGAACAGGAAACAAAGCCTGTGGTAGCTCAACCCGTTATTGTGCCGGAAGAGCATATGAAATGGCCAGTTGTTTTCCCGGTATTTGATAAGATCGAAGTGTCAATCGTAATGCCGGCCTATAATAATTGGGAGTTTACGAGAAATTGCCTGCTATCAATACATAAATACAACGATGGGGTTCCTTTTGAGATAATTGTTGGAGATAATGTTTCTACTGATGATACACAGAAACTGCCTCAATACTTTACTAATGTAAATTATATACGTAATCCAGAGAACCTGGGATACATAAAAAATGTGAACAATGCTGCATCTAAAGCAAAAGGTAAATATATTTTAACGCTGAATAATGACACTACTGTAACTGAAGGATGGCTGATCAACCTTGTGAAGGTGATGGAAGCTGATCCTAAAGCAGGACTTGTAGGTTCAAAGCTGGTATATCCAGATGGTAGCCTGCAGGAAGCCGGTGGTATAGTCTGGAAAGATGCCAGTGGCTGGAACTATGGAAGAGGTTCAGACCCGGATTTACCAGAGTATAATTATGTAAAGGAGGCTGATTATATCAGCGGCGCCAGTAATCTTGTGCGCCGGGAACTTTGGGAAAAGCTGCAGGGATTGGATCTCCGTTATGTTCCCGCCTATTTTGATGATTCTGACCTCGCCTTCGGTATCCGTAGACTTGGTTATAAAGTGATTTATCAACCCCTTTCTGTAGTTGTCCATTATGAAGGCTTGACCCATGGAACCAATACAACCGAAGGCACCAAGCAATATCAAATGCTCAATCTGGAAAAATTCAAACAGAAATGGAAAGAAGAGTTGAAGCATGAACAGTTCCCAAACGGTGAACATGTTTTCGTTGCACGTGACCGTAGCCGGTCCAAAAAGACAATACTCGTTGTAGATCACTATGTCCCTCAATTTGATAAAGACGCTGGGTCAAGAACTGTATTCCAGTACCTGAAGCTTTTTGTCTCCCTGGATTTTAATGTAAAATTCATTGGAGATAATTTTTACCGGCATGAGCCTTATACTACTGTTCTGCAACAAATGGGTATTGAAGTGCTCTACGGCCCATGGTACTGGAATCACTGGCAGAAATGGATAAAGAATAATCATGATGAATTTGACTATGTATTATTGAATCGTCCGCATATTTCCGTTAAATACATAGATTTCATTAAAGAAAATACTAAGGCCAGGATATTATACTATGGACATGACCTGCATTATGTGCGGATGGCAAAGCAGTACGAGGTAGAAAATAAAAAAGAGTTATTGGATGAAGCTGCCAGGTGGAAAGATGTTGAAACGTCTTTATTTAGTAAAGCAGATGTGGTGCTGGCGCCCAGCAAAGAAGAAAGTGACCTTATAAAGGAGCTTGGTGTAAATAACAGGGTCTATCCGATTAAGCCATACATTTTTGATAGAATACCTGAGGCGCTTACTGATTTCTCCAGTAAAAAAGATATATTATTCATTGGGGGGTTCACCCATGTACCCAACGTTGATGCGGTAATCTGGTTTGTAAAAGAAGTATGGCCGCTTGTGAAGCAGGAGGTGAAAGGTGCGCGTTTTATTATTGCGGGATCAAATCCACCGGCCGAAGTTACATCTCTTGCAGCATCTGATATTGATGTGCTGGGCTATGTTTCAGATGAAGCGTTGACAAAATTATATGCTGGAATAAAACTGGTAGTGATTCCACTGAGGTACGGCGCAGGTGTAAAGGGAAAGACCGTGGAGGCAATGTACAATGGGGTACCGATCGTATCTACTTCATTTGGGACAGAAGGTCTGCCAGGAAATGTTTCATTCCTGGCTCCCAAAGATAATCCTGCAGATTTTGCGAATGAGGTGACAAGGTTATATGTAGCAACTGATGAAGAATTGGTCACATTTAGCCAAAACGAAGTAAAATATATCTATGAGCACTTCTATGTGGAAACGGTAAAAGCCGAATTTATGGGTATTCTGGATGAGTTGACCGGCAGGAAAAAGAAGGAAGGTGAATTGATCAAATAATTAGAACCCAAAATTATTTCCAGCTAATGAGTATAAACCAGTGTGCTGTCTGTAATTCAGAGGATACAAAACTATTTATGAGCGTAAGAGATGTTTCTTATCAGGAATGTAATTCCTGCGAGGTAATCTTTGCATCCCCTGACGTATTGGCAGGAATTGACGCTGGCAAAGGTATAGTTGAATATAATGAGATCTATTGGAAAGAAGAGCTCTATGCGGCCAGGGGACGCTCCTGGGGAACATCACTAGCACGAGTGGCAGAAGTATTTCTCTATGCAAGGCTTCCAATCTCTAAATTTCTTGATATCGGGTCTGGACCCGGCTATCTTTTGGATTCCCTGCAATACCAATTACCCTCCTCCCAGGTATTTTATGCTAATGAATTATTCCCGCCGGCAGACGAATATTGTACAACCAATCAAAACTATCTGAGAGGCCCGTTATCAAGTTTTGATATTTCTTTCGATGCGGGTTGCTGTATTGAGGTGATTGAACATCTTACTCCCTCCATGGTGAAACAATTGTTCACCGATCTTGCACAAAAATCAAGGCCGAACAGTATATACATTTTTAACACAGGGTTGTCTCACTATATCAAAAATGAAGACATTGGCTATCTCGATCCCTATAAACGCGGTCACATAATGGGATGGTCAATTAAAGGCCTGCAGACGGTTGTAGACTCAATAGGATTTCAAATCCTGCCTATTCCGGGAAAATCCTGGGCATTTATAGCTGAGTACAGGCCTGATCATGAATTTAGGGAAGACCAGATTGATGCCAGAATATGGTATGCTTTTCCCGAAAATGTAAATACCCTAAAAGATAAAAAAACCGGTGATCTTATGTATATACTTGGATTGGATACGGTCCGTGCCTATAGTTAACAGATCAATTAAAAGAAAGCTGGATTTGTTCCCTTGTATCCTATGGCAGAAAAGAAGGTGACTGGAGTCAGTCGTATTTTATGGAATTTTTTTAATAATTTTTAGTATAAGGAAATATTATGATCAACAGTTCAAGATTTATTGAAGGTTTTTTACAAAAGCAACGATTTAAAAAGGTTATACCCCTTTTAAAAGGGGATGTATTGGATTTTGGAGGCAATGAAGGAGAATTGAGAGAATACATCAAGGGAGATTATACAGTTGTAAATTATGATCATGCTCCTATGGAAGGCAAAACATTTGATACCATAGTAGCATTGGCTGTAATTGAACATATTGAAATTGCCGATGTATTTTCCATATTTCATAAATTCAAGTCAAAACTTAATCCCGGAGGCCAGATTTTTCTGACCACACCAACGAAAATGGCCAAACCAGTGTTGGAATTCATGGCCGCAATAAAAATTGTTGATAAGGAAAATATAGAAGAGCATAAACATTACTGGAACAGGGCAGAAATTCATGATTTGGCCCACAAGAATGGATTTAGGGTAAAAAAGTATAAAAAATTTCAAATCGGATTCAACCAATACGCGCTTTTCGAACATGCCTCATAATCAAAAGGCTGCCCGAACAATTAATTTATGAGAAAACCTTTCATACTGTTCCTGTTACTCATTAGCCTGATAGCCTGGTTTTCAGATCTGGCTAATCTGATCTTTTATAGTTTACATATAGTCACGTCTAACAATAGAATGTATTGTTGGATATTGAGCGTTATTCTGCTATTTATAGCCGCTATTATTTACAGGAGGAATTATGGCCAAAAATTGCCTGCTTTTAAATCCCTTTTCGGAGGGGCAGATAAATCAGAATGGGTATTGCTGTTTTTGGTATCCTCCCCGGTTATATTACTGGGTCTGTTCCGCGCCCTTTACCCTGACATGAATTATGATATTTTTCATTATGAAATGTATTTGCAGGATTTTGACCTAAGGGACAATTCCATAAGTTTTGCTCCAGGAGCATTCCGTTCTTATTTATTTCCCCTGGCAGAACGAATAAGCAAGTTGTTTCGCTATGTGCTGGGATACAGAATGGGTACGATATTCAATACGTTCCTTCTGATTACTATCATTTTTTCTGTGTATGATTTCCTGAAAAAAGCGTTTGCAGCCTGTCTCCCTGATAGGCGTTTTCCGCGTATTCCAATTGCATTATTTTGTTTGTTCACGATTTTCGCAGACAATACTTTATTTACGATAGGCTCCTACAAATCTGATCTTATAGGAGTTCCTCTTTTACTGGAATTAATTCACCTTTATTTTTTTCCTTCAGGCAGGTCTGGGAAATTCCGCCATGTTGTTTTTTTCCTGCTTGGTTCTATTTGTATAGCCTATAAATTGACTTTTCTGCCGTATGTGGGAATAATTTCATTTTTCTATTTAATAAAAAACCGGAGCGAATTTAAGGTGAAGGATTATTTCGTAAGCTGTTTGCTTCTTTTAATCTTCCCACTGATTTACTTTGTCTATAACCTGATGGATACGGGTAGTCCAATGTTTCCTTTTTATAATGATATTTTCCATTCCAGGCTGTTTCCCGCGAAAAGGTTCAGGGATGAGAGATACGGCATAAAAGAGTGGTATGAGCTATTCACTTTTCATATTGCTACCCTGCGGAATCCCGAAAGATGCAATGAATGGCATATTTTCAGTTATCGTCTGTTAGTGGGAAATTTCATAAGTCTCATTGTTATCCTGGTTTATTTTGTGAGAAAAAAGATGGGTCAGGCGAACCCCTTATTGCAACTGATCGCTCATATTGCCTTACTTGCACTTTTATTTGATTATGCCTGCGTAATTACAACAGGCTATTTCAGGTATGGAGCTATTGTTGAGATACTTTATGGGGTTATTTTACTGCTTCTTTTTTACGGACTGTTGGAAAGAGCTTTCGCTATACTTTTATTCTTCGCAATCTTTTTACAGTCCTTTATTACATTCAAAAATATATATGTAACCCATTATAACCTTTCCTGGCACGATTACAATGCTTTAATGTCCGATGGCCGTGGAATCAAAAGGAATGCTGCAATGTTTTTCCGGGATCACGGAAAAATAAATGATCCTGCAGGAGCACTTGATAAGGTAGAAGGATTTGTGAATACAGCACCGTTTCCTGAGGACGGACTGGCAAAAATTTTAAAAGGAAGTATACCAATATATGATCTGCAGCCTGACGGCCGTACCCCGGAATTGGTTATGGAAATGGAAAAAAAGTTAAGAGATCTTTCCCGTAAAAAAACTTTAATGTCCGTTTGCTCAATGGAGGCCTTTAATATTGACCAAATTAAAACATTAAACGGCAAAGGCTTCCTGGTAACTAAAATGTATGATGTTTATCCAGACTTTATGCATGTGGGTGAGCCTGTTTTCCTTCTGGAGATTAAATACCTGGATACAAGTGCCTATTCAATTAAGACTACAGTACAATATATCAGGGATGAGAATCCGCCAGGATTAGCAAATAGTTTTGAATATAATACCGGGAATGATCTGAAAATCTTTGTCAGGGAAGCCGCCTTCGCCTATTCGTGGGATTTTCTGCCCCAACAATATGAGATTACGATAAACGGTACTAAACATACAACCAATAACAGATTCGGGCTCAATAAAATTATGGCAATAGAAGATAATAAATTGAAGATTGAAAAGCCCAATAGCGTGCCTTATTTTGTATTAATCCAGGAATTGGAGAAGAAAAAGTAATATGAAAATAGCTGTTCTCATACCCTGTTACAATGAAGCGATGACCATTCAACAGGTCATTAATGGATTCAGGAAGGAAGTTCCAGGAGCGGATATTTATGTATATGATAATAACTCCAGGGACAACACCTACGAAATGGCCAAATCAGCAAACGTAAATGTAGTAAGGGAATCTCGTCAGGGAAAAGGAAATGTTGTTCGATCAATGCTCAAGAATATCGATAGTGATATTTATATTCTTGTAGATGGTGATGATACTTATCCTGCGGAGTCCATCCATGAACTGTTGAAGCCGGTTCTGGCAAATGAGGCAGATATTGTTATTGGTGATAGAATTTCCAATGGGCGTTATTCCGACGAAAACAAAAGGGCATTCCATAGCTTTGGAAATAATCTTGTCAGAAGACTCATTAATACCTTATTTAAATCCAGACTTAAGGATATAATGAGCGGCTACAGGATAATGAACAGGCATTTTGCAAAAACTTTTCCTGTCTTAAGCAAGGGATTTGAAATTGAAACTGAAATGAGTATTTACTCTCTGCATAATAATTTCCGCATAATTGAGGTCCCAATTGATTATCGAGACAGGCCCACGGGAAGTGTTTCAAAATTGAATACTTACCGCGATGGCTTCAAAGTAGTAAAAATCATATTCTGGCTTTTTAAAGATTATAAGCCTTTGATCTTTTTCTCCTGGTCCAGCCTCATCCTGGTTCTTGCCGGCTTTGCCATAGGTACGCCTGTTATTCTTGAATTCCTGAGAACAGGGTTTATTCTTCGTGTACCTTCCGCTATATTATCGGCCGCACTTGAAATAATCGGTATTTTATTGTTTGCCTGCGGATTGATCCTCGATACGACAGTTAAACATCAGCGCTCGCTAAATGAACAGATGTCAAATCTTTTCATAACATTAGATGAAAACTGGAAACGGGAGCATTCAAATAGAAAAAATGAAAGTATTTAGAATCAGATCTTTGCAGGAATATATTGATCATGTTGAAAAAAACAAGACCAATTATTCCTACATGCAGCAGGTGGAGGCGAAGATAGCTGGTAATCCTGCCAGGGATTTTACTGTTAAAGGGATTTCTTATCCTGCGGGTCAATTCGTGGATTTTAAGGTAGATTATTTATTTTCCAATGGAAAGGATATCAATTGGAGGGAGCGGCTTATTTGCCCATCTACCGGCCTTAATAACAGATTAAGGGCCTCCGTCCATATTCTTGATTTTGAGTTATCTCCTTACCCTGAAAGTAAAATTTATATAACTGAACAGGTAACTCCATTGTTCTCCTTTTTAAATAGTCGCTTTCGGAATCTTATTGGATCAGAATATTTGGGTAATGATCTCATATCAGGCTCAATCAAAGATGGGATTTGTCATGAAGACATGACCGCGTTATCATTTGAAGATGATTCTATTGATCATTACCTGACATTTGAATGCTTTGAACATATACCCAATTATCCGAAAGCAATTTCAGAGGCATTTCGGGTACTAAAACCGGGAGGACTCTTCCTCGGAAGTTTTCCTTTTGACAGGAATATTGAAAAGAATCTTGTCAGGGCCAGGCTGGACAGGGAAGGCAATATTATTCATCTGATGGAGCCTGAATATCATGGCGACCCGGTTTCAGAAAAGGGTATATTGTGCTTTACTGTGTTTGGTTGGGAAATTATGAAGCAATTGCGTGAAGCGGGATTTGAAGATGCGTATGCGTTATTTATCTGGTCACATGAATTTGGTTATCTTGGAGGAGAACAGGTTTTCATAATTGCAAAAAAAGGATATTCTAAATAAAAGCATCGCTGAGCCTGTATAATCGAAACGGCACAATTTAATTTATTGTGAGAAGATGAAGGATACCACTTGTTCAATTTTTTTCCATAATTATTATGGTCAACACGAGAAGTGGATGAAGCTTTTTTCTGAGAAAATGAATGTTCCCTTTAACCTTTTCTATAATATAGTAGGAGATAGCATTTATACTCTTGATGAAAAAAGCCCTGAAGCTGTAACTTTTGATTCCTCCCAATCCAGGGTCCTGCAAAACCTTATTGTCTGCAAATCTTCCAACCAGGGTAAAGACCTGGGAGGTAAAATGATTTTGATGGATGCGTACTCAAATGCAGGCTTGGCAAGTGAATATATAATATTCCTGCAGGACAAAAAAAGCCCGTATAAGATTCAGAACGAAGAATGGAAAAGAAAGTTGTTTCGGATCATTGATCCAGTATTTATTCAGGAGGCTGTAACCACCTTTCAAAACAATAAGAATATCGGAATTGTAGCAGCTGCAGAAAGCATTCTTAATGAATGGGATCATTCAGATCAATCTTACAAAAGCAATAATAAGCGCCAGTTGTTGAATTTGCAAGACCAGTATAAAATATATACAAAAGACCATCTGTATATTGCCGGGACTATGTTCTGGGCTAGAGCAGTAACTTTGGAAAACTTTTTTGCCAAAAATAACCCACTTGATATACGTTCCAGCCTTGAAAAAGGCAATGTGATGGATGAAAATAGTGGAAGCAATACACACGCCTGGGAGCGATTACTAAGCTGGCTGATTACGTCTCAGGGCTATGGGATAAAAGGATTATGATTAACCGGATTTTTTTTGTTGCAGATGAAACAAGTTTATTGGGGAACCAGCTTCCTGATGAGGAAAATGTGTTTTTCAGCGTTCGTGTGGATCCGCTGGATGAAATAAAGCTGAAAGAGATTTATAAATTCACTATCGATAACCCCCGCCTGCCAATAGCTTTAACATTATCCCTGACAGGGAAACTGCCACATGAAACCATACGGCTACTAACCTCATTTTTTTTCCTTGATTCCTCTCTTCGGATTGATAACAAACCCGTGATTAATATAATGGGGGATAATCCCGAAATATTATCCGGGATCGAAATTCATCTTAAAGATTATTGCAAATTGCAGGGATTAGATGAAGTAATTGTAAATACTATTCCTGGTATACTGAACCAGAGTCTAAACTATTCTACAGCACGATCACCGGAAGAAGCTATTCGATTGTACAGGGAATTTTTAAATCTTAGACATTTTGGTACAGGTACTCTTTTTACTCTTTTGACAGCAAATGATAATCTGCATGATCTGTTAAAGTCCCTGGCTTCCGAAGATTTAGGGCTTGATAAAGAATTTACTGGATTATCTGATCTTATCGTTAAATGCAGGCTTCTTGAAAAGGAAACAACTTATCTTAAAAGAAAACTCCTATTAAACGAAAAGGAACTGGCAAATCAGAAACAATATCAGGATATTTTAAGGTCACAGCATTCAACCAGGCAATTGCAGGATTACTATAATAATGAGTATGAGATATTGCCGAAATGGTATAAGCAAATGGGTCATGTATTGAAAGTGATTATGGGTAAAAGAACACTGAAATCATTGTTTAGGGACGACGTTAAAAAATATAGGGATTGAAGTACTGGCTATTGACAACGGAATATCCTCCATTTTTTGGAGGTGGAATAGGAACTTATTCTGCTATTACCGCAAGAATGATGGCTGCCAAAGGTCATTCTGTTTCCGTATTTGTGAATGATGCTTCGGTCAATAATATTGCTATTGAGGAAAGAGAGGGGATACAGATAATCCGGTTCAATACCTCGCGTACAAACTCTTCTTCTTTTCTGGGACATACCACCAATATCAGCTATGAATTCGCACATATTGTAAAACATTTTATTGAAAAAGAAGGGAAGCCTGATTGTATCGAAGCCCAGGAATACCTGGGAATCGCTTACTATCTTTTGCAGTATAAGCTAATGCTGTATGATTGGTGTAAAGACATTCCTGTTTTGATAACCATGCACTCTCCCTCTTTCCTCTATATGGAGTACAATCATGTGCCCATGTACCGTTATCCCAATTTCTGGATCTGTGAAATGGAGCGGTTTTGTTTGCAGGCAGCAGACCATGTTATTTCACCCAGCCAGTTTATGATACGTGAACTGGACAAAAGATTCAAATTAAGTAATAAGAACGTTTCAATTATACCCAACCCATTTGAAGGAAAGGCATATGGCAGGTTTGAAGCAGGTAATTCAGTACCTGATCAGATTGTGTTTTATGGAAAGCTCACTGCACAAAAAGGCGCCTTTCGTCTGATGGCCTATTTCAAACAATTATGGGACGAGGGATTTGACAGACCGCTGTACCTGCTGGGAGGCCAGGATATAGTCTATCATCCTGAAGGCAGAACAATGGGTGATATCATCAGACAGCGATTTAAAAAATATATTGAAAGTGGATTGCTGAAAATGGAGGCGCGTGTAAAACCGTCAGATATTGGTCAGCGGCTTTCCAAGGCTGAACTCGTTATAATTCCCAGTGATAATGACAACCTTCCTTATGTGGCATTTGAGATGATGGCACTTGGAAGGATTGTGCTTGTTTCAAAGCAGGGTGGTCATTCTGAAGTGGTTGAAAACGGTTTGGATGGTTTCATCTTTGATCATAATGAACCGCAAACCTTTTTTGACCAGTTGAAAAATATCTTACAATTGAATCGGGAAGAAAGAAAGAAAATTGCCTCTGCAGCAATAAAGAAGGTAAATGAAAACTATAATCCGGATATAACTTATGCTAAAAAAATCCCGGTAATAGAAAATCTGATTCGGTCACACCAAAACCTTCGCACCGTTTTCCCATTTGTACACCACAAACCGGCTCCACCACTCGTGGATCAGATTTCTTCTCGTAAGGGTCTATTATCTGTAGTTGTTCCATATTACAACATGGGGGCTTATATCGATGAAACCATCAACTCTATTTTAAAAACTGACTATGAAGAACGAGAGGTCATCATCATCAATGATGGAAGTACGGACGATATAAGTATTGAAAAATTGAATACTTATCGGAACAGACAGGACATTAAAATTATAGATGTTCCCAATGGTGGCCTTGCAAAATCCCGCAACCTGGGAGCGCAATCTGCCAATGGTGAGTTCCTTGCCTTTCTGGATGCTGATGATACAGTACGGCCGGAATATTATTCTCGCGCCATTTCCGTATTTAACCAGTACTCCAATGTTTATTTTGCTGGTTGCTGGGTAAGATATTTTGGAAATTCAAATAATAGCTGGCCTGCCTTTCAGCCAGAACCTCCCATCATCCTTTATCACAATCTCGTAAATTCAAGTAGCCTGGTTTATAAGCGCGCGGCTTTTTTGGCTGCAGGAAAAAATGATTCAACCATGAGTTTTCAGGGGCTTGAGGATTATGATAGCGTTATTTCCCTGTTAGCTGCCGGCTTTGGTGGTATTGCCATACCCGAGGCCCTGTTTAACTATAGAATACGTCCGGACTCTATGATAAGGGCGATCTCCACATCCAAAAAATTATATTTATACCAACATATTAGCGAGAAGCATAGACAGTTTTACGCTACTTTTGCCGCCGATGTATCTAACCTGCTCAATGCCAATGGTCCAGGCATATCGCAGGACAACCCATCCCTTGACTACCACCTGGCAGACCGGCTTCCTTTCGGAGGGAAAATGGCAGGAAAGATGGTCGGGTTGATCAAGCGTAATCGTTTTATGAAAAACATAGCTTACAAGGTCTATAAGCTGCTCAAAAAATAACAGACTATGCTTATTAGAATCGTGACAGATTGGGTAAAGCGTTCCAATAAACTGGAACGGTTGTGGTTGATGGCCAAGATTGAATTCAAACTTAGGTACTATGAAAACAAGCTGGGCCTTCTTTGGGCACTGATCAAACCAGTTTCCGACATAGTCATCTACTATGTGGCTTTTGAGCTAATCATGAAGCAGGGTGTACCCAATTTTATTTCCTTTCTTTTTATCGGTCTTATCATGTGGAATTTCTTTGTTGAATGCACAACAGGAACTATTCAGATTCTCAATACTAAAAAATATTTGTATGAGTTTACAAATATGAATAAGATTGAGATATATGTCTCCACACTTATCAGTAATTGTATAGGGTTTTTTTTCAATTTACTGATGTTTACCCTGTACTTTCACATTTTTGAAAAAGGGGTGGGCTCGTATACATGGAATGCACTTTATTTTATACCCATATTTCTGAACCTGTTGATCATTGCGCTAGCCTTTTCGCTGATCCTTTCGAATATTTATATTATTGCGAAAGATATTACCCAGATTTGGATTGTTATTACGGGGCTTGGATTCTGGCTTTCACCCATTTTATTTAAACTTGATAAATTCAGGGAAGCTTTGCCTGGCCTGGAATTCATTAATCCACTTTCAGGCGTTATCATCAATGCAAGAAATGTATTACTGTACCATAAAGCACCTGACTGGACACTGTTCTTTTTTGGCTGGCTTTATGCAGGAATTTTGCTCGTAATAGGCTTGCTGCTATTAAACAGACTGGGATCTAAAGCTGCTGAAAAACTATGATACCATGAAAAACCAGGAATTCGCCATCGTTGCCAAAAACATAAGCAAAACCTTTCATATAACAGAGGATAGCCATAATAGTGTCAAGCAGCGTCTGTTTAATCTGTTTAATTCGCCAAAGAAGAAAAGAGTTGAAGCTATCAAGCCTTTATCGCTCGAGATCAGAAGTGGCGAATGCATAGGCCTGTTAGGGCGGAATGGATGCGGAAAGTCAACGCTCGTCAAATTACTGGCTGGCGTTTATCCTGTTGATGGGGGAACTATGAAGATCAATGGTTCTACCATGCTTATGAACCTTGGGGTTGGTATGAGCCATGAATTGACCGCCAGAGAGAATATCTATGTTTCTGGTTCCGTGCTTGGACTTAAGATCAAAGAGATTGATGCTATATTTGACCAGATCATTGACTTTGCAGAACTGAGAGAATTTGTGGATTCAAAGATCAAATATTTTTCTTCTGGTATGGTGGCAAGACTTGGTTTTTCCATTGCCGTTAACGCCGGAGCCGATATCATGTTTCTCGATGAAATATTTGCCGTTGGCGATATGAAATTCCAGGAAAAAGCCATCAAAGTATTTGAAAGTTCCTGGATCGAAGGCAAGACGGTTATATTGGTAAGCCATAGCATGGACGTTGTGAGAAAATATTGTAAGCGTGCAGCTTTTATGAAGAATGGAGAACTGATATATATTGGGGAAACTGAAAAAGCAATTGAGCTTTACATGGAAGACAACCATTAAAAATGCCCAACCTCCTCACCATGGTTCCTACTTAACAGGAAAGGAATAAAAAAACCAAACAATAAAGCGCCAAGGCTTCTGTCAAAATAATTCTCCGTTAGCATGGCGATCAAAAAAGTAGTTAGGATCAGAAATCCCAATTCATCTCTTCCTTTAATCACCCTGATCATTGGAAGGATAGCCCAACCCACCAGGAACAGGAATAGTCCAATAATGCCCGTACTCATTAAAATATCGAGATAATTATTGTGTACATTTTTACCGGTGGATATTGCAAACATGAATTTCTTTTCCTCATAAACTTTAAATAGCTCATCTTTTTTATCGCCTATTCCAACACCCATTACAGGATTTTTTTTAAAAACTTTCCAGCCACAGGGCCATGCAGCCAGCCTGAAATTGGCACCATTCCATAGATCCGGGGTTAAATTCCCTGCGTAGTGGCTTTCTTTGGCCTGGCTTTCATAATTGAATTGTGTAAAAGCCAGTTCTTTAAAGCGATTGATGGTTTTGGGAAAGAAAACAAAGACAGCCCCCGCCATTATTACAATCGCTACCAGTAATCCAATCCCTGCAATGTATTTCCTCCTTTTAATAATAATATAGAGAGAAAAAAGAAAAATGGTCAGGTAAAGGATCAGCATCATGTTGCGACTGGCTAACAGATAACTTATCACAAACAAAAATCCTATACCAATAATCAGTAAGATCCGCTTCCAGCCAGATAATTGGTAATTCAATAAATAATA
Organism: Segetibacter sp.; assembly: GCA_021154405.1. Taxonomy (GTDB): domain Bacteria; phylum Bacteroidota; class Bacteroidia; order Chitinophagales; family Chitinophagaceae; genus JAJKIP01. Next base: position 36,946 of record JAJKIP010000030.1, read on the forward strand.
TACAAAACTATAAACAGATATGTTTACAATTACTGAAGTATAGATTGATTGCTGCCGGATAAAGTAGGTAAGCGCATCATTGTATAGCCAGACAGAATTATTCTCCTGTTTAAACCGGTAATAAGCATATCCCAGGGTGGCCATGCAGGCTATACTCACTATTATTCCTGCTCCCAAAAGAATAATATCCCTCTGTTTTTTAGAAAGACTGATCAGCCCGATAGTAAAAGGAAAAATCAGAAGAGGAATACGCCTTAAAAGAAATTGTGTTCCTGCCGTTTTATTATCTGAATCAAGAAAACTGAATAGCAATACAATCACAAAGGCAAACATGAATCGCAGGTACTTGCGTTCTCTGAACAATTGAACCTTTTCCTGGTAAGTGTTATAAAAGATCGCTGCAGTTCCCACTGCGCACATGCCAGCTGTATAAGAACTGGCCAAACGGTTAAGGAATAGTGAAACGAAAAACAGGTAAAAGGAAAGGAACAGAATTGTTTCCTTTTTAGAGCTCAATAGCTGGTTGGTACTTGTCACAATAAATTGTCTAAATATTCAATCCCCCACAAACACTGATCGTCTGTCCTGTAATATAGGACCCCATATCAGAAGCAAGAAAGAGTGCTACATTGGCAATATCTTCTGTACTCGCAAATCGGCCTAGCGGAATACCTGCCTTATATTTATCAGCAGCTTCACCATCTTTCAGGTAAGAAGTCATATCTGTTTCTACAAAACCTGGAGCAATTGCATTACAACGGATATTCCGGCTGCCCAATTCCTTTGCTACACTCTTGGTAAAACCAATGATGCCGGATTTGGATGCAGCATAGCTGCTTTGACCTGCATTGCCCATTTCACCAATGATTGAGCTCATATTGATGATAGCGCCTGATTTCGCTTTCATCATTGGACGTATCACCTGCTTGGTCATATAAAATACACTGTTCAGGTTTACCTTGATCACCTCATCCCATTGATCAGGCGTCAATCGCAATAGCAGGTTGTCTTTTGAAATGCCTGCATTATTTACACAGATATCCACGGTACCGAATTCTTTTAATACATCATTCACAAAGGTCTCACATTGGGCAAATTCGCCGGCATTACTTTTATATGCTTTTGCCTTTACGCCCATTCCATTCAGTTTTGTTTCCAGGGCGGATGCTTTTTCAGCGCTTCCGTCACTCACATAGCTAAAAGCCACATTGGCTCCATGTTCTGCAAATTTCAATGCAATACCTTCTCCAATTCCACGGGCTGCACCTGTAACAATAGCTGATTTGCCTGCTAATAATTTCATGATTTGGTTTGATAGTTATATTAAGTGGTGAATGTAAGAATTTCTTCCACATATTTCCGTTCATTGCTTAACCGGGGCACCTTATGTTGCCCACCCAGTTTCCCCTTGCTGTGTAACCACTGATTGAATGTTCCTTTTCTTAGGGAATGAACAACCGGTTTCCGTAAAGCAATATCCTTGTGGCGTTTGGCTTCATAATCACTATTGATACTTTTAAGTGATATATCCATTTCATTGATAAAGGAATCCAGGTTAGCGGGTTCCTGTTCAAATTCAATGAGCCATTCATGGGCGCCATTGGCATTATCAGAAAAATAAATGGGAGCTGCTGTGTAATCATTTACGATCGCGCCAGTTTTATGGGCGGCCATGGCAATAGCCTTATCTGCGTTATCAACGATCACTTCCTCGCCAAATGCATTCATAAAATGTTTAACTCTGCCCGAAACCTTTATCCGAAATGGCTTTAAAGAGGTGAATTGAATGGTATCACCTACCAGGTATCGCCATAATCCTCCGTTAGTACTTATTACGGGAGCATAGTTTTTACCTAATTCCACATCCTGCAGACTGATGGTTGTGGGCTGATTTTTTCCATATTCACTCACTGGCATAAACTCCATAAAAATGCCATGGTCAGTAAACAGCAGCATGCCATCATCACCCGGTCGTTCCTGGGCAGCAAAGAAACCCTCACTGGCATTATACATTTCAAGGTAGTGAATGTCTTTCCCGATCAGTTTGCTAAACTGTTCTTTATACGGCGTGAAGGAAACTCCGCCATGCATATACAATTCAAGGGAAGGCCATACTTCCTTCATTGTTTTCTTCCCCGTTAATTCAAGTATACGTTTGAATAATACCAGTGTCCAGGTTGGCACGCCTGATATGGAAGTAACATTCTCATTAATGGTACTGGCCGCCAGTTTTTCAATCTTATTCTCCCATTCATCCATAAGCGCAATGCTGAGATCGGGTGTTCGCAGCCAGTGACCCCAGAATGGAGTGTTCTGCAACAAAACGGCACTAAGATCCCCGTATTGGGCTTCTGTATTCATCGGGTTGATATTATGACTTCCACCGATCACCAGTCCCTTACCTGTCAGCAGTGCAGAATCCGAATTAAACTGGTAATACATGGTGAGTACATCTTTAGCGGCTTTAAAATGACAATCTTCCAGGCTTTCTTCACTGATGGGAATGAATTTACTTTTCTCGCTGGTGGTACCGCTGCTTTTGGCAAACCAGAATACAGGGGTATTCCAGATAACATTCTGTTCGCCTTTCATGGTGCGCTCGATATAAGGCTTCAGGTCATCATATTCGTGTATCGGGACCGCCTGTTTAAAGGAACGAACATTGAATAATTCGTGGAAATGGTATTTGCGGCCAAACTCGGTGTACTGGGAAGAGGTTACAAGATCCTGTAATACCTCCCGCTGGGCATCCAGGGGGTTGTTTTTCCAGGCTTCAATGCGCCAAAGACGCATCCGGGCAAGGGATGATATGGCTGGGCTTAACAGGCTCATTGGAAGCGGCAAAATAAGGGATATTCGTGACTTTAAGGGTGCGCCTTAAATACTGCTGTCCGCCTCACCCCTGGCCTTAAGTGCTTCCTCATGGATCCAGTCCTTGCGTTTAAGTTCAAAGTTTCTGCCCAGGTAAAGCTTACGTACCTGTTCATCGGCAGCCAGCTCTTCAGCTGTGCCATGTTTGAAGATTTTGCCCTCTATGAGAAGGTAGGCCCTGTCGCAGATCGAGAGAGTTTCAGTTACGTTATGGTCTGTAATGAGAATTCCGATATTCTTATATTTAAGCCGGGCTACTATAGTCTGTATATCTTCTACGGCTATTGGGTCGATACCTGCAAAAGGTTCATCCAGCAGAATGAATTTAGGATCCACCGCCAGGGCCCTTGCTATCTCTGTTCTTCTTCTCTCACCACCACTTAATACATCACCATTGCTTTTACGTACATGATGAAGTCGGAATTCATCCAGCAGGGATTCCATTTTTTCCCGTTGCTGCTGCTTTGAAAGGGAAGTCATTTCGAGGACTGCCAGCAGGTTGTCTTCTACGCTTAGCTTGCGAAATACGGAAGCCTCCTGAGGTAGATATCCTATACCCATTTTAGCCCGCTTATACATCGGTAAAGGAGTAATATTCTCATCATTCAGGAATACTTCCCCTTCATCAGGCCGCACAAGCCCTACCACCTGGTAAAAGGATGTTGTTTTGCCCGCTCCGTTTGGTCCCAGCAAACCCACAATTTCACCCTGTTTCACCTCAAATGAAACATGGTTCACAACGGTTCGTGAACCATATCGTTTGACCAGGTCTTTGGCGTAAATATTAACGGACATAGACCCGCAAAAGTAAGGCATAGGCAGCAATACATGAGCCTGGAAAATCATTTAACAGCACTTTGAGCAATGGCGTTGCATCGTTAGCTTTGCAGCCTTATGAAGATCATTGATCATATCAAACAGGCAAAAGGTACCTTGGTATCCTTTGAAGTATTACCCCCATTGAAAGGAAAAGGAATTGACGCGCTGTATAAGCACCTTGATCCCTTAATGGAGTTCAACCCTTCTTTCATAAACGTTACCTATCACAGAAGTGAGCACGTCTTCAAGAAAAGGGCAGATGGCTCATTTGAAAAGGTAGTCATACGAAAGAGACCTGGAACGGAAAGTATCTGTGCAGCGATTATGAACAAATACAATGTTGATACAGTTCCTCACCTCATTTGTGGCGGGTTCAGCGTCAATGAAACCGAAGACGCGTTATTGAACCTGCAATACCTGGGCATCGATAATGTGCTGGTTCTTCGGGGTGATGCGGCTAAAAATGAAACGGCATTTGAACCAGAACCGGATGGCCATAAATATGCTATCGACCTGCTTAAACAGGTTGTCAATCTCAATTCTGGTATCTATCTGGAAGAAGATTTGAAAGCCACCAATAAAACAACATTCTGTATAGGTGTGGCTGGTTATCCTGAAAAACATTTTGAAGCCCCCAATATGCAAACTGATCTGCGCTATTTGAAAGCAAAAGTAGATAGTGGCGCTGATTATATAGTTACTCAGATGTTTTTTGACAATGAAAAGTATTATGCATATGTCAAGGCCTGTCGTGATTTTGGTATCAATGTTCCCATCATTCCAGGATTAAAACCTATTTATACCAAAAAGCAATTAACTGTATTGCCAAAAACCTTCTCTATTGATCTGCCAACAGATCTCTCCAATGAGATACTGAAATGCAAAAATGATGAGGAAGTTGAGCAGGTGGGTATTGAATGGTTGTTGCACCAGTCGAAGGACCTGAAGAAAAATGGCGTGCCGGTTCTCCATTATTATACATTGGGAAAACCGCACATCGTAGCCAGCGTGGTGAAAAACCTGTAACTTATTTTGCTATCTGGTTCAGCACTTTCTGGTCAACAGTTACCGGATATTTCTTTCTTAATTCTTTGATCCACTCTTCTTCAAGGATGGTCTGATAATCATTCATCACCAAACCCTTGGCATCATTGAAGCTGCGCTGTTCAGCCTGTGGATACACCTTCATGATATAGGAAAATGAGGCGGTATTATCTGCGGAATTGACAGTTACCGGAGTGATATCTCCTGATTTAGGACCATTCTTTCCGACACCAGGTAACTGAGACCATTCGTATCTTCCGGAATCAGCCAGCACTTTTTCACCCATTGCCTCTGACAGTTTCTTCCAGCCACCTGGGTTCTTTTTGATCTGGTCAGATAAAGATTTGGCGATGTTTTCATCAGAGCAGAAAAAGATAACGGCTTCTGAACTTGGCTTCCAGGTGTAGTTACGCGCATTCTTTTCATACAGTGCAACGAGTGCAAGTGAATCTGCCTGTGCCTTGTTCCACACCTCCTGTTGCATGATCTCAAAAAAGAGATTACCATCCCTGAATTCATTCATCTGGTTGCGGAATTCTTCATTGTAATCTTCCAGATGATCATGGTAGTATTGATACATCGTACTCTTGACAAACTCATCCATCAGGCCAGGGTAAGGTTTAAGTCCATTCCTGTCTGACCGATACCGGTTCATTTGCGCATAGTTGATCCAGTCAGATACTTTAAATACAGAATCTTTTAGTTTAAACAGTGGTGATTCCTGTTTCATGCTTCTTCCTGCACCTGCGGGTTTCAGATCAAGCAGGCTATCGGTTAATGCCCAAAGTGCAGCATCTGAATATGCATATTTTTGAAAACCATTACGTTTTACATTTTCATAAATGAAATCCCTTGCAGTTTTCCAGCGATCATCCAGTAACACTCGCTGCTTAAGATTTTCAAGGTTGGTCTTGTTATTTGGATCAGTGACCACCGGGGTTATCCCGATCTTTCTAATAATGTGATAACCGTTCGAACTTAGATATGGTTTGTTAAGGGTATTGTCCTTCATTGACCATATCAGCTTTTCAAATGCAGGCTCAAATTGTCCCACTGAGATGTCAGGAACATTCCCACCTGCAGCAGCGCTTACTACATCATTGCTGTAGCTGGTTGCCAGTGTTGCAATATTATCACCTGCTGCAAGGCGCTGATAGATTGAATCGGCAAGCCTGGCCTGACTTCTTTTAATAACCTCATTCGCATTAGGCGGTATTGCAATGAGTATCTGCTGGATCTTTGCTTTTCCTAATGCTTTACGTTCACCAAGGTTCTTGAAAATATGGAAGCCAGCTTTTGAATGGTAAGGTTTGGAATATTTGCCAACAGGGGTATTGTAAATAATACTTTCAAATTCGTAAGGAAGTGTAAATACGGTGATGTAATTGATGTCACCCTTGTTCTCATGGACGGAAGGATCATTGGAAAACTCCTGGGCTACAGCCTGGAAATCTTCCCCTTTCGCCAGTCGTTTTTCTACCTCATTCAATTTACGACGGGCAAGAGCTGTATCCGTTCCTGGTTCTTCTGCTATGAATATGTGTGCTACATGAATGTCTTTCAGACTACGCTGGAACGCTTCTTTTGCCAGGCGCTCATTCGCCCTGGGATCACTCATATAATTTTCAACGATCTGGCTTCTGAGATTATCCACCTCAGCCTTTATCTGGGGAAGCGTATCATAACCTTTATCGTAAGCCTGCCTGATCTTAAGTCTTGAGTTAATATATAAGTCCAGGTATTCCCGGATAGCCGATCCGCGATTGGCAGCAGGTTGCTGGTTATTCTTGTTGAAAGCCCGAAGAAATTCGCTTGCATCCGTCTTGTATTTCCCATAAGTAAACAGCGTCTGGGAAGAAGCGGAAAGGGTTAAAAAGCAGATAATGATGGCAACCAGCCCATTTTTTTTCATAGTCTGAATTTTGGTGGTTATATAACGATCTTAAAAGCAGTTTATTACAAAATTATAAAACAGGCAAAATTTGAAGAACCACTGGTACTACAGCAGCTACTCCATTAATTAATTGACCCACCCTTACGCTTGATCTCCATAATTTCGTCCGTTTGCTCCCAGCTCAGTTTTTTGGCAACGATCCGTTTATCCTTATCCAGCAAATAAACGGTAGGAAAGGTCTGCACATCATAAAGCTGGGAATACCCCGGAATATTGGCGTCAATACGGGTCTTTTCCTCCGCTTTGGAATAGTACACATTAGTCCAGTCTTCGAGGTGTTTGGTACGAATAAAATCCAGCCAGTCCTGTTTGTTTCCCTCAGTTTCTTTGGCCACAGCATATATTTTCACGCCATTTGCTTTCCATTTGGCACGATATATTGAATCTATTTTTGGCAGCGTCTCTTTACAGTGGCCGCAGGTGGGATCCCAAAAACATACTACGGTAAAAGGTGCCGTTTCACCGTAAAGTGATTTTGACAATCCTGCAGTATCTGGCAGGGTAATATTTTCCGCCGGATTACCCATGATATTTGCCATTAGACTATAAGCCCTGTCTGTGATCAGCTTTTTTCCCCCGGGTGTAAGCCAGTCGTAGTCTTTTTGCGAAAAATATTTTTCATACAGGTGAACGAATACCTTATCCTCCCACATGTATTTCATATTGAGATAGCGTGTCACAAATTTTACCAGAAGGAATCGGAACAATTCCTTGCTACCACTGGCATAGCCCAGCATCCAGTCAATTTCCCTGTTTACCGAGTCAGCACCGGGATATACGAGTGTGTTAAAATATTTATCCAGCCTTTCTTCAAATAAGGATGAAGGTGTACGTGATATCCGGTCGTCCCAGAAATTAATACCATCCCAATAATGGTCCTTGAAGAATCGATAGGCATACGTAGAATCATATTTGCCATTGGGATGTTTTTCGGCTGGGGGGATCTGTGGTTCTTCCATCAGATGAAGAAGTACACTCAGTATATTATCTGGATTTTTGGAAATAATATTCCTTCTGTATTCGCCTACTTCTTTATTGACCTGCTGCAGGCGTTGCGTCCAAAAAGCCGAATCTATTGATGTCCTTGCCGCCTGAAGACCCTTATGAGCTGAATCTATCGATTGGCCCTTTGTATTCATATATCGCTGGTAAGCATCAAACAGCTGGTTATCGGGAGAATTGATAAATTTCTTTCCTGTAGCCAGATTAGCTGTATCTGCGATCACGGAAAAATGCTGCTGCTTATCTACCAGGATCTCAAAGAATTTGCTCCGGGAAGGGAAAACGATCAGGTATATTCCTCCACCAAGGGGTTCTTTACCCTTAAAGACACCTTCACTTTTATCATTGACTTTTACAGAATCAACTACCGGGTATTGCTTGCCGGAATAATAGCCCAGGAAGATATATTCATTTTTAAAAGGCTTCAGGGTAACCTTTATTTCATAACCAGTTTGCGCAAAGAGACTTGCAGCTATAAATACGGTGGGGAAAAAAAGCAGGATTTTCCTGGGAATCGGCATAATCGGTAAAGTTATCTAAAAACCCTTTTTCGGTTGTTAAAAAGATGCAAAACAGGCGTTAATGGTTGGCAGGGTGCAAGCCCCAAAAGCCTAGCTTTGCGCCGTGGCAAGAAAAAATAAACATATAGTACTGGAAAACATCCTGGTGGAGGATTATGCTGCAGAAGGAAAATCGCTGGCCCGGGTGGATGGGAAGGTGATTTTTATAGAAAATGTGGTGCCTGGAGATGTGGTCGATGTCAAACTGGGCAAGAATAAAAAGGATTGGGCGGAAGGTTGGCCCCTTCGTTTTCATAGTCTTTCCAGCCAGCGGGTTGAACCATTCTGCCAGCATTTCGGGGTATGCGGAGGCTGCCAGTGGCAGATGCTTCCATATGAAAAACAATTGGAATACAAACAGCGCCAGGTAAGGGATAATCTTCAGCGTATCGGGAAAATAAAGCTGCCTGAAATGCAGCCCATCTTAGGTGCCGATAGCACAAAGTTTTATCGAAATAAGATTGAATACACTTTCGGAACCCGGGAATATTTGTCAACAGCAGAATTCAATAAGAGAAAGCAGGAATTAGCCAATTCATCTGAAAAACTGGATCCTTCTAACAAAAATGTGTTTGGATTCCATGCCAAAGGTTTTTGGGACAAGATCGTGGATATCCAAACCTGCTATCTCCAGGATGAACCTACCAATGCCATCCGGAATGCCATCAGGGAATATGCAATTAGGAATGATTTCTCTTTTTACGATATACGTCAGCATACCGGTCTTTTACGAACCATGCAGGTAAGACTCTGCACTACCGGAGAATTGATGTTAAATATAGTATTCGGGGAAAATGACCAGAAAAAAATAAAGCTCCTGCTGGATTACATGCTGACAGATTTTCCTGCCATCACCACTATTTTGTACACGATCAATACAAAGAAAAATGATAGCATGAACGACCTGGAGCCAGTTGTCTATCATGGGAAAGGTTTTGTAATTGAAAAACTGGAGGACTTCCAGTTCAAGATCGGACCCAAATCTTTTTTTCAAACGAACTCAAGGCAGGGAGAAGCGTTGTACAAAGTAGCAAGGGAGTTTGCCGGATTAACAGGGACTCAAACCGTTTATGATCTGTATTGTGGAACAGGCAGCATAGGTATCTTTCTTAGCGAGGGTGCAAAAAAGATCATTGGAGTGGAATTGATTGAGGATGCAATTGCTGACGCAAAGGAAAATGCACAGCTGAACAATCTTCAATCAACTGCATTTTTTGCAGGCGATGTGATTGATGTTTGTGACGACAGCTTTTTTGCTGACCATGGAAGCCCTGATGTGATCATTACTGACCCGCCAAGGATGGGGATGCATGAAAAGCTGACAAGAAAGATTCTGGACATCGCTGCCCCGACAGTTGTTTACGTTAGTTGTAATCCTGCTACCCAGGCGCGCGACCTGGCCCTGCTGGATGAGAAGTATGAGGTAACGGCGATTCGTCCGGTTGATATGTTCCCTCACACCCTGCATATTGAGAATGTTGCGCAACTGAAGAGAAGGGATTTACATAATTGACAAATTAGAGAATAAAAGTATTTTTGAGCCATGAGTGATTTTCGCTATACGCGTCCAAGCAGTTTTCCTCCTGTAATAAAAAATCTGATCATAATCAACGCACTGGTGTGGGTTGCTCAACTGTTTTTTGATCAGCAATATGATCTTTCAGGAAAATTGGGATTATGGCCCATCGAATCAGATCATTTCAAGCCTTACCAGATTGCCACGCACATGTTTGCCCATGCCAGTTATATACCTGGTGGGGGAATTATGTTCTGGCATATTCTTTTTAATATGCTAATGCTGTGGATGTTTGGAAGAATACTGGAAAATGTGTGGGGAGGGAAAAGATTCCTGTTTTTCTATCTCGCCTGTGGTGTAGGATCTGCGATTGCGCATATGACCGTTCAATATTTTGAATTCAGGCCGGTTGCCGAGGCTATTGAGCAGGCAAAACAATTAGGTAATCTTGACCTTGCGAGAGCGATTGACGATAGATACGCCGGGTATGCCATAGGGGCATCAGGGGCAGTGATGGGTGTAATGGTAGCTTTTGCTTTCCTTTTTCCAAATACGGAACTACTCCTGTTTTTTGCAATACCAGTCAAAGCCAAATGGGCTATATTAGGTTATGTGGCACTCGATCTCTTTGGCGGTATAAATCCGTCCCAGGGTGATAACGTGGCTCACTTTGCTCACCTTGGTGGTGCAATCACAGGATTCATAATTGTATTTATCTGGAACAAAAGCAATAGACGAACGCTTTATTAACAAATGACGCGGACAGAAAAAGAGTTAAATTTACCTTCGGAATTGTGAGCTATGAGTTACAAAGAAAAAGAATACCGACAACGCCTTTCTCTTGGGCAACGCAGCAATACATTGGTCTTACTGATCAGCATTAATGTTATCCTGTATATTGTTCTCGCCTTTATTTACGCTTTCTTTTATATGCAGTATAAGGATAGCGGTAATACGGATGTTCGCTTCAATAATAGTGTTTTATCCTGGTTCACTTTGCCCGGTAGTCTGGGAAAACTGGCTACCCGTCCATGGACGCTGATCACACATATGTTTGCAGATAACAGACTGTGGCCCGTGATCGGGAATATGCTTTGGCTCTGGATGTTTGGTTATATACTGCAGGACCTTACCGGAAACCGGAAACTATTCCCCATTTATTTTTATGGAGCCCTGGCAGGCGCCATTGCATTTTTAGCCGCAGTAAACCTGATTGATAATTATAGTGCCGCAAAGATTGCGCCCCCAATTCTGGGTGCATCATCTGGTGTAATGGCTATTGCAATTGCTGTTACTACACTTTCCCCCGGTTATCGCATTTTTCCAATGATAAATGGAGGATTTCCAATATGGATCCTCACCGTTCTATACCTGGCCGTGGATGTGGCGCTCCTTGCTGCTGATAATTCAGGGCAACAGGTGGCCCATATCGCAGGTGGAATAACCGGCTTTCTTTTTATCCATTCCTATAAAAAGGGAATTGACTGGGGCGGATGGATGAATAATTTTTATGATTGGGTCAATGATCTTTTCAATCCGGAAAAGCCTAAAAAGGGTAAATCGATCCGGCAGGAACTTTTTTATAAATCTCCCACAAAGCCTTACCAGAAGAAATCAAACGTTACTCAACAACGCGTTGATGAAATATTAGATAAGATCAATCAAAATGGCTATGACTCCCTGACTGATGAAGAAAAGGAATTATTAAAGAAAGCCAGCCGTGATATTTAACGGCATTTCAACACCTCTAACACTATAATTTTATAGGCACATGTTGTAAATTGCAATATGGCAACCAAACTTCGTCGTTTTACCAAGCGATTACTCATCGTTTTAAACGTGGTTGCTGTTATATTCTTCTTGCTCGCCTGTCTTGCAGCCTATCTTGATCCGCAAAACTGGTGGTTCATTTCCTCCCTGGCCCTGGCATTTCCTTTCCTGCTGCTAATAGTGCTGGCTTTTTTGTTATGGTGGATATTTATTAAAATAAAATGGGCAATGATCTCAGGCATCGCCTTATCACTGGGAATTGTAGGAATATCCCATTTTTATGCATTTCATTTTCCTGCATCGTTTAAAAAGGAAAAAGAGAAAAATTCCATCCGGATAGCAACCTGGAATGTGGCACGTTTTATTGAAATGAAACGAAACAATAATAAGGGTAGCCAGACAAGGTTGAAAATGATGGACCTGATCCGTGAGCAGAATGCTGATATCCTTTGTTTGCAGGAGTTCTTTCATTCAACGGATAATACTTATTACGCCAATATTGATTATGTGCGTGATAAACTTCATTACCCTTATTATTACTTTTCCCAGGATGATGATGGTTTCCCTCATTTGACCGGAAGCATAATCTTTTCCAGATATCCCATCATCGATAGCGGGATTATCCGATATCCGCGTCCTACCTTGCCAGATGCATTGATACATGCAGATATCAAGGTAAACAATGATACGATTCGGGTATATACCACGCACCTGCAATCCCTCCAGTTTGGAAAGAATGATTATCAAAAGATCGATCAGATAAAATCTGTAGAGGATAGCCTTCTTTCGAATTCACGTACCATCCTGTCAAAAATCAAGAATGCAGTGATCAATCGTAGCATCCAGGCATATATTATTGGGGAAGTGCTGGATGACTCACCCTATCCTTTATTATTTTGTGCAGACCTGAATGATGTACCCAATTCATATACCTATTCAAAAGTGAGAGGGGATATGCAGGACGCATTTCTGAAAAGGGGTGGGGGTATAGGAAGGACTTTTGCTGCTTTATCTCCTACGCTTCGGATAGATTATATATTTGCTGAAGAGGATTTCAGGGTCAGGCAGTTTAAGCGTATCATAAAAGACTATTCGGATCATTATATGCTTGTTTCTGATGTTCAGCTGAAGCCTAAATGAATTCCCGTTTTAACAGCAAGGCAGGGCTTCCACCAGTCGTCAACTGCCTCCTGCCCCCTATCTTTGCCAGACTTTTATTGGAGTTACAATGAGCGAGTTAAAGGTCCATAATTCTTATAGCAGACAAAAGGAAGTTTTTACCCCTATCACACCGGGACATGTAGGCATGTATGTGTGTGGTCCCACCGTGAGCGGCGAAAGTCATCTGGGCCATGCCCGTCCTTACATAACATTTGATGTGGTGTACAGATACCTTAACCATTTAGGCTATAAGGTTCGCTATGTCCGGAATATTACCGATGCTGGCCACTTTGAGGAAGAAGGTCGTGCAGCAGAGGATAAGATATCAAAGAAGGCTACACTCGAAAAGCTTGAACCCATGGAACTGGTGCAGAAATACACCAATCTTTTCCATTGGGGAATGGCGGAATTCAATACGCTGCGTCCATCCATAGAACCAACTGCTACCGGTCATATTGTTGAACAGATTGGGATGATCCAAAAGCTGATACAGGAAGGTTATGCCTACGAGGCAAACGGCTCAGTCTATTTTGATGTAAGGAAGTATGCCGCCTCACATGATTATGGCAAACTTAGTGGCCGCATCATTGATGAACTTTTTGTAAATACACGGGATACAGAAGGACAGGAGGAAAAAAAAGACAGTGTGGATTTTGCACTTTGGAAAAATGCTGCTCCTGAACATATCATGCGCTGGCAATCTCCCTGGGGCGAAGGATTTCCCGGATGGCACATTGAATGCTCTGCCATGGCAACAAAATACCTGGGTAGCCAGTTTGATATTCATGGTGGCGGTATGGACCTGCAATTTCCTCACCATGAAAGTGAAATTGCACAAAGTACCATCTGCAATCATGTAGCTCCGGTGCGTTACTGGATGCACAACAATATGATCACCATCAATGGTAAAAAGATGGGGAAGAGTTACAATAATGTTATCACTCTTACCCAGCTCTTTAGCGGAAATCATCCCGAACTGCAAAAAGCATATCACCCGATCGTGATCCGGTTTTTCATTCTGCAAACCCATTATCGCAGTACGCTTGATTTCAGCAATGAAGCATTGATGGCTTCTGAAAAAGGATTAAAAAGGTTATGGGAAGGATATGAGGCGCTGAAGAAACTGCAGTATGAGAACACAGCTGGTAAAGAAATAAATGCTGACCTGGATGGAAAGGTGAAAAAGCTGGCAGAGGAGTTTGAGGAGTTCATGAATGATGATATCAGTACTGCAAAAGTACTGGCAAATATGTTTGAGCTGGTGCCAGTGATCAACTCCATGAAGGATAAAACCATCCCGGTATCTTCTTTGTCCGCTGAAACTTTTGAATTCCTGAAAAAGCAGTTCAGCCTCTATATTGAGGATATTCTTGGCTTGAAAGATATTTCAGAAGGCAATAACGACAAATTACAGGGGGTATTACAATTGCTGATTGATATCCGCAAAGAGGCTAAGGGCAAAAAAGATTTTACTACATCCGATAAGATCAGGAAACAACTGGCTGATATGGGCATCCTTATCAAAGACGAAAAGGATGGCAGCATGAGCTACAGTTTTGAATGACCTGGATTTAGCTGAAGGTATCAGACCTTGGGCAATTTATATCCGTTGTGATAGACCTTCATCATATATTGATCATTCACTTTATTATCTGTAAATTTTCCCGATCCTTTGTCCCAGGTCAATTTCTGCCCGGTACGAAATGCAATATTACCCATTTGCGCTACAGTAGCAACATGCGCTGCTGCTTCTACATTGCAATTCAGGGATTCCTTTTTATTATTTCTAATAGCATCAGTAAAATTGATCCAGTGCCTGTCAACGCCATTATCAGATGATTTTACAAATGGCCTGCTGACCTTGTTCTTCGCCTGCGCCTCCTCAATTACTTCCCAGCCTGATCTGTCCAGCACCAGCGTACCATTGTTTCCAATAAAGGCAATGCAATGTGTTCTGCCATAAGAACCATTGTCAATCCCCATTGCGCTATCCCAAACCAGGTTGAATCCATCAAATTCATAAAGTGTAGTGAGTGTATCTGGTGTTTCCTGGTATAATTCAGGATAAGCAAACTTGCCACCTAAAGCTGAAATGGATTTAGGTGTTTCAGCCTTCATGCCCAGCAAAGCATAGTCTAAAAGATGAACGCCCCAGTCTGTCATTAAGCCACCAGCATAATCCCAGAACCACCGGAAATGAAAATGAAAACGACTTGCATTGAAAGGTCTTGCTGGAGCTGGCCCAAGCCAGGTCTTATAATCAACTCCCGGAGGTGGAGCGCTATCAGGCACTACTGGTTGCGGACGCATCCATCCCTGGTAGCAGGATACCTTGACTGTACGTATCATACCCAGTTGGCCACTATGCACAAAATCAACAGCATCTTTGAAATGCTGCTGGCTTCGCTGCCATTGTCCAACCTGTACCACACGATCATATCTTTTCTGAGCTGCTATCATTGCACGACATTCGCCAATTGAATTTCCTACGGGTTTTTCACAATACACATGCTTTCCGGCCTCGCAGGCCTGCATCATTATTAGTGCATGCCAATGGTCCGGCGTACCGATAATGACGAGATCAATATCCTTATTATCCAGAATGGTTCGATAGTCACCCGTTGTCTTAACCTTGTCTGTATCAATGTTCCATTTTTTCAGATCAGCCAACCGCTGATCGATCACGCTTTGGTCTATATCACAGATAGCAACCAGGTTCGCACCAGGAACCTTCAGAGCAGAAGTAACATTGGCCCAGCCCATTCCTTTTATTCCAATAGCCCCGATATTTAATCGGTCGGCCGGAGAAAACCGGTTAGGGAAAATGGCGAAGGCCTTATTATCCATGGAATTTAAAACGGTACCGCCAGCAAGTAAAGCGGCGGATTGCTTCAGGAATTTTTTTCTGGAAGACATCGTTAGCGGTTTAGAATAATGAATATACTACATTTCCTTCCACGCCCTTACCATTTCCCGCTTTCCAGGCGGGCCGGTCAGCTTTTCAACTTTGAATCCTGCCGACTGCATTGCCCTTCGAACATCTCCCTTGCTACAGTAAGTTACCAGTAACCCCCCAGGTGAAAGAAGAGCAAATATTTTTTCAAATACTCCGCTCGTCCAGAGTTCTGGCTGGGCAGCAGGAGCAAACGCATCAAAGTAGATGAGATGAAACAACTGACCTGAACGAGGCGTCTCAAATTTCAACAGATCGGTTCGAGATTTAAACAGTGTGAAACTTTCGACTATAGGGATTTCTTTTTCCCAGGGCGATGTGTGAAGGATTTCAAAAACGGGCTGAAGATCTTTGCGATCCAGCTGTTGAACATAATTAAGCGATTTGATCTGTTCCTGTTCTAGCGGGTATAATTCAATTGCGGTATAGTGTACAGGTTTTTGGACTGCTTCTGTTTCTATTAACGTCAGCAGGGCATTAAGACCAGTACCAAAACCCATTTCCAGAATGGATATGGAAGAATAGCTGGAAAGCGCCTGATTCAATCCCGCCTGTATGAACACATGTATTGATTCTCTGATCGCTCCGTGAGTGGAATGATAGGTAACATTCATTTCCGGGATGGAAACCGTTGATGAACCGTCCGCCGTAACAATAACCTGCCTTTCCATTTGCAAATTTATATTTATCTCCCCCCTTAAATTTGATCCAGTGATTTAATTTTACTTCCCCCGCCGAAGCTTATGCGAAGGCGGGTTACCTATGCATTACAAAGAACATCTGAGTAAGGACAGAAAGCTGAAAAAACTGATTGAAGGTAGCGAACCGCATACCCTGAAGAAGCGCAAGAATATTTGTAACTATCTCTGTGCCTCCATTATGAGCCAGCAACTTTCCACTAAAGTGGCCAAAGTGATCCATACCCGCTTTATTGGTCTTTACGGAAACAAAGAACCTGGTGCACAACAGATTATTGATACTCCCCATGAACAATTAAGGTCAATCGGACTGTCCAATGCCAAAGCGAATTATGTAAAGAACGTGGCCCAGTTTGAACTGGACCATGGTATGGACCATAAGAAGCTGAATAAAATGGAAAATGAGGAAATAATAGAGTATCTCACCCAGATCAAAGGCGTTGGCCGGTGGACAGTTGAAATGCTTCTCATGTTTGCATTGGGACGTGAAGATATATTTGCGATTGATGACTGGGGTGTTCAGAATGCCATGATCCATTTATATAAGCTGGACCGGGAGGATAAGAAAAAATTTCGTGAGGACCTTCTCCGCATCTCCAAAAAATGGAGCCCTTACAGGACCTATGCCTGTTTGCATCTTTGGAGATGGAAAGACAATCCACCTGAAATAAAATGATTATCGCAACCCATAATTGAGGTGAATGATCAGCTGCACCATTTGCTGATCATGTTTTCTCCAATAGAAGCGCCTAACCCCGGTATATCTGGAATTGTGATTACCCCATTCCTGCTATAAATAATTCCCCCTGTAACGGGATCTTCACTAAACATAAGGGCAGTATCAAAATCAAAATGCTCTATTAATGGATGACAGAGAGAGAAATGAGCAAAAGCTGTCATGGCCAGGCGTGATTCTACAAATCCTCCAACCTGCAAATGAATAGCTGCGTCTGCTGCCAGCTTTACAATTTTCAAAGCTTTAAATATACCACCCGATTTACCCAGTTTGATATTCATATAATCACAGGCCTTTAAATTGATCAATCTTTCCGCATCATGTTCATCCCCACAACTTTCATCAGCCATGATCGGGATAGGGCTTGCTCTTCTTATTGAAGGAAGTTTCATGAAATCCCAGCGGGGAATGGGTTCCTCACAATGCTGTATATCAAAGGGTGAAAGTGCGTTAAGTGTTTCAATGGCTTCCTCAGCATTCCATCCCTGATTGGCATCAATGCGTAATGGAATTTCTTTTCCTACCGCCTGGCGTATAGCCCTCATGCGCTGAACATCTTTTTTACCATCCTTTCCCAGTTTTACTTTTATGGCAGTATAACCTTCGCCCTTTATTTTAAGGGCATCCTGTGCCATCTTTTCTGGTTCACCAATACTCACGGTATAATCTGTAGCAATGATCTTGCTTTTATCTCCACCCAGGAATTTATACAGGGGAACTTCAGCGTGCTGCGCAGCAATATCATACAGAGCCATATCAAATGCGCTCTTGATGCTGGTGTTGCCATAGATCAGCTTATCCATTTCCTCAACCCTCTCTTCAATGTCCAATGCATTCTTACCCTTGAATAAAGTTGCAAAATAGCCACCAACTGTATAACAGGTATCCTGGCTTTCACCACTAATGGCCATATAAGGACTGCATTCCCCAAAACCGGTGATCCCTTCACTGGTTTGGATCTTAACCAGCACATTCCTTGCAAAATCATCCCTTCCCAGAGAAGTGATAAATGGCTCTTTAAGAGGAATAGATAATTTAAACAATTCAATTTTCTGGATCAGTAATGGCTGTTGCATGAAGGTGTTTTATGAAAGAAGCTTAAAACAGTACTCTTATTCCCAGGTTTAAAGAACCTATAAATGGAGCATTATCATAGATATAAATAAATCGACTTGGATAGTCCGTAATCGGAACAAGTGCCCGTCCCTCCATATACAGGAAAACATCAGCACCCACAGGTTTCTCATACCCCAGAGAAAAGTCAGCCGTGAGTCGTTTGAAATGCGCTGAGCCCTCCAAAACCTGTACATCATATTTGGAAGTATCAATATTAACGGAATAGAAATTTTCTATCCTGCCAATCATCAATCCCCATCCTGCAGACGCATACAGGTTCCACTTGTCTTCTGCATTGAAGGCGCCTTTCAGGTAATGTTTCCAACCCAGCGAAACATGCCTGATACTCATCCGGGCTTTATTCGAAAACGAAATTTGCTGCGGGGCGGTTGTTGGCTGTTTGGCTGTTGCCTTAAGTTGATTATGGAAAATACCTTTGCTATAATATACCAGCCAGGCATAGGCCTGATCCTTTGGTGTGAAATGAAAATTACCAGTTACGGTTTGGCCAAGAGCCCAGAATCTTTGTTGTTTCCTCAAACTGCGTAAAACATTCACATCAGTGGAAAGACTAAAACGGGTTTGCTGGGCAAGCAAAGAAGATAAAGGAAATAACAGAATAAGAAATATGTAGCCTGATTTTTTCAAGCCATGAAATTACTTTAAAACTCAATCACTTCACAATCTTCAGCTCTTTGATAAGGTTGGAAGCTCCGCCCAGCTTGTCGATGCACCAGAGCACGTATCTTATATCCACACAAATAGTACGGACCTGTTCTTTATCAAATGCCATTTTATGGCTCAGCGCCTCATAATTACCATCAAAAGCAAGTCCAATTAATTCTCCATTACCATTGAGAACCGGTGAACCTGAATTACCTCCTGTAATATCATTGGTTGTAATAAAACCCGTAACCAGGTCCTTGCGAACAGGATCAGCATATGGGCCAAAATCCTTTTTCTTCAACAACTCAATCTGTTTCGCCGGCAAATCAAATTCATAATCTCCGGGAATGTATTTTTCCAGTATGCCTTTTGAAGTAGTAACATAATCATATTGAACACCATCTCTTGGACGATAAGCCTTAACGGCCCCATAAGTCATTCGCATCGTAAAAGTGGCATCGGGATACATCATTTTTGCTTTTACCGGATCCATTTGCATTATGCCTTTCAGGTACAGGCGCCCGAGGTCCATATTCTTTGCATTGAATTGCTGGTAATAGGGCGAATATTTGCTTATATAGTTTGAATAAAATGCATTGGCATAATAAAACGCAGGGTCGCCCTGTAGCACATTAGCATCAGGATGAGCCATGAACGCATTCCATTTTGTATCATCAAATATGAATGTTTTACTGAAAATATCAGCCGCCAGTTTTTCAAATGTCTCCTGCTTGTCCAAAGCGCCATACTGGTTACGGATAGTTCCATATATGCCGATAGGGTGCTGGTCCTTGGGTATATTCTCATAAAAGAGTTTAAGAATGACAGCAACAATATGCTGGTCGGATATTTTATTTTCTTCAGAAAGGAAATGTGTGCGATAGTTATTGGCTGCATCCAATGCTTTTTTCAGGTCTGCCTGCGATGCACTCGTTTTTACCAGCGCAGCCTCTACAGGAATAAGCATGGTAGAAAATTCAAAAAGAGAAGATCCAAAAATGCCTTCATTGATATACATCCGGTGTTTGGCATATTTTGTCCAGGCTTTGTAAGCATCACTCCATTCAGCGAAAATTCCCTGGAATTCCGGTTTCCCATCTGCCCACTTTATAAAGGCTTCCTCAGCCTTTTTCTTCTGGCCATATACATCATGTTTGATCAGCTGCTTTGTTTCTCCGTCATAAAACTTCCAGTAATTGGCAACCATGGCATAGGAGGGAGATAATTGTAATTTTGTAGCCGGGTCTTTCTTCATTTCATCCATCATGTATTTCAATCTCACTTCGCGAAGGCTTACAAGAGTGGGGTTATTAATTTCAGTGGCGAGCTGAACACCATAAGAAGTTTCATACCGGTTAGTACTTCCGGGATAACCCCATATCATCGCAAAATTGTTTTCTTTCACACCTTTGAGTGAAACCGGTAAATACCATTTGGGTTTAAGAGGAATATTGCCTGCATCATATTTGGCTGATTTGCCATCGGGACTTGTGTAAACGCGGTAGATAGAGTAATCACCTGTATGGCGAGGCCACTCCCAATTATCTGTATCGCCTCCAAACTTTCCAACGCTTTCAGGTGGTGCACCTGCCAGGCGAACATCATAATACCGCTGGTAAACAAATGCAATGAACTGGTTGCCTTTGAAAAGTGCATTCACGCGTGTTTCTATACTTTGTGTGGGATCACTCATCCGTCTATTGATCCCGGCAAGCACCGCTGATTGCTTTTGCCATCTTTCAAGCCCGCTCTTATCGCCGAGTGAATCCATCACTTCTTTGGTTACATCTTCAACCCGCAAAAGAAATTGAACGGTGATGTCGGTAGGAATTTCCTCCCCTTTATTGGAAGCATAAAATCCATCTCTTAAATAATTGTGGTCTACAGTGCTGGCGCCTGCAATTGCATCATAACCGCAATGATGGTTGGTGAAAAGTAATCCTTCAGCACTTACCACCTCTCCTGTACATCCACTTCCGAATATGACAATGGCGTCTTTCAGAGAGGCCTTATTGATATTGTAGAGTTGTTCTTTTGTGAGCTTCAAACCTTTCTTCACCATGTCATTATAAACCTGCTGACCCAGCAGGAACGGGAGCCACATACCTTCATCCGCCAAAGAGCGTAAAACCAGTAAAAACAGCAACGCAACCGTTAATAAGAATTTCTTCATTTTTTCCTCATGTTTTCTGGGTTGCAAACCTACTACAAAATGAGGCCGGAGCCAAGCGTGCCCAGGCTTATATGCTGAGTGGTAAGACAGGCAGTTTAAGCTCTAAATTCGAGTGCTTTAGAGAGCCGGGTAATCGGATCGATGCTGAAATTATCCGATTAAACTGCAATTCTGTCTTTTGATACGAAAATTATCGGAGTTAATCCATGCTTGCCAGGGAGGCATCATCCACAATCTTACTCGGAACTTTTACTCTATAACTGAGTTGAATATTTTTCCTGGGAGATCGTATCAGGAAAGTAACATCATCTGATTCGGTGAGGCGGGTTAACCTGATCTTTTTCCTGAAATTCTTTCCAGAATAGGATTGTTGGAACAAAACATCTCCGGATTCATTCAGGACCATCAATTTAAAATCAGATCCGGAATTATTATTGTATTTCAGATTGAATAATAGAACATCATTGTCTCCTTCAATATACTTCACCTTCATTTCAGGAGGGTTTTCATTAATTGCCAGCTGTTGAGCAAAAATCGGTGAATTCATTAATGAAAACAGCAGGAGAACTGCAGATACACCAACTACCCTGGTTACGTTACTGGCGGACTTTAATGGATGCATACGTTCGGTTTAAAAAGGATCCTAAAAATGGTTTTACATCTCTTTCTTTAAGCAAGCAGTAAGGTATTGGGTATTCATACCAATCCCGATTGTATTCGGGAGGGGAGCGGGGCAGGAATAATCAGAAAAAATGATTGCCTGCTTCCATTTAAATAAAGCAGGCATCTACCCGAATTTAGAATTTTTTTCCGGGCTGGAGAAAATTTTTATGGCTACCCCGATAATTATCTGGGTTAAGAAACCGGAGTGTTGAGCACTTTCCACAAAAGGTCTTTTAATTCCACAAGGCCCTTGCCGGTAACAGAAGAGATAAATAAATGGGGAATATCAGCAGGTAATTCCTTTTCAATAGCGCTGATGAGTTCTTCATCAAGCATATCCGATTTACTGATAGCTATCACAAACTGCTTATGCAGGAGTTCAGGATTATATTGCTCCAGTTCCCTGACCAATATGTCAAATTCTTTCTTATGATCCGGACTGTCTGCGGGTATCAGGAATAAAAGAATGGAATTCCGTTCAATATGCCTTAGAAAGCGATGACCGAGCCCCTTTCCTTCTGCAGCGCCTTCAATTATTCCGGGAAGATCAGCAATGCAAAAGCTTTTTCCATCTCTGTATTCCACCATACCCAAATTGGGAGTCAATGTGGTAAACGCATAATCAGCTACCTTGGGTTTGGCCGCAGTTACTACAGATAATAATGTGGATTTACCAGCATTCGGAAAACCAACCAATCCAACATCAGCCAGCACTTTTAATTCAAGCACCTTCCAGCCTTCTATTCCGGGTAATCCTGGTTGAGCATACTCAGGCGCCTGGTTGGTAGGAGTGGCAAAATTGCTATTGCCTAAACCACCCTTGCCGCCGGGTAACCAGATAACTTCCTGGCCATCCTCCAATATTTCTACTTCCTTGTTTCCCGTTTCCTCATCAACTGCTATAGTTCCCAGAGGCACATCAATGATCACATCTTTTCCAAATCGGCCGGTCCTGTTATTACCCATTCCACCTTCCCCGTTTTCCGCAAGCACATTTTTGTAATAGCGTAAATGGAGCAGGGTCCAGACATTACTGTTCCCTTTCAGGATGATATGTCCACCGCGACCGCCATCTCCACCGTCAGGTCCGCCAAGTGCCGTAAATTTATTCCGCATAAAGTGCTTACAACCAGCACCTCCATGTCCGCTGCGGCAAAAAATCCTTATCTGGTCAACAAAATTGCTCTTTTCCAATCGGTCTGCTTTTTGTTCAGTTTGCAAATATAGCTACGACGTACGAGCCCTGAGCCGATAACCCGCTCCATCTGGCCTGAAAACGATAAAAAATAAAAATGAACCAGCGCATTTTTGCGTAACTCCAGCTGACTGATTAGAACAATAAAATTAAACAGATGCAATACGCTATTTTGATTCTTTCACTAACAGTATTAATGTCTTCCACCTGCCACAAGGCGCAGGACTCGCACAAAATCCCTTCGTGTATTCAGCAGAAGATTGATGAAATAAGGGCCCAACCCAAATGGAATCCGCCTGCAGAGGTCAATGAATACCTGTACAATGATAAGCACGTTTATCTTTTCAGCAGCCCTTGCTGTGATCAGTATAATATGCTTTACAGCGAAGATTGTACGCCACTGTGTGCGCCTTCTGGTGGATACACCGGTCGCGGCAACGGAAAATGTGCTGATTTCAATGAAAAGGCAAAGAAGTTAAGACTGGTCTGGAAAGATGAAAGATAAAAATGCCGGCCTTACGGGGCCGGCTTGCAATTCAGTGAAGCACTGGTCTTTACTGAACGACTATCTTTTTGGAGAAAATGGTAGCGCTGTTCTGGTCTACTACTTTCACCAGGTATATTCCTCTCTTTGTATTCTCGGGTAACTGAATAGATTCTGTTTGTCCTTTCCCATTCACCCTTGCAACGGAACGAATGGTCTGGCGTCCCAAAACATCTGAGACCAGAATGGTATAATTTCCCTCAGGCTGATTGAATTGAACAGTGAACTGTTTTTTCAGTGTTGGGTTAGGATACAAACCAATTCTTGTATCTGGTACATCTGGTAAGGCAGCCAGTACTGAAGGGATCGCTGATGAACGACGCGTAGCTAATAAATTGCTGTTGGCAAGATCAGAACTGCGCCATGCCATGGAGGATTCAATGGGAGTTGCATTCCAGGTAGAATTATCCAGGGAATACATTACGCCACTATTGGTAGCGCTGACAATTACAATCCTGTTATCAGTTCCAACAGCAGCGCCATTGGTAGTAAAATTTGCAGGTAATCCATTAATGGCTCCCAGGTGCGTTGCAATTTTATTATTGATATTTATTTTAAAGACATGGTTGCGGGCTGAGAATACATACAGGTTATCATCATCATCTGCTATCATATCTCCACCATAGCTGCTGCAGGAATTATGAACTGAAATAGTTTTATTAGCCTGGTCATCAACAACAGCCCCAAGATCAGTTATCGCAATTTTTTTACCAGTAGTGAAGCGAAGAAGGTGATTGCCATCATTGGTCAAGGCATATCCGTTTCCGTCATTACCAATAGCCATACGTGTAATAATATTACTCTGATCAGAAGCTTTCACCTTAAGTGCATCGTTGGCAGGAGTGTTAATGAAATATACTTTCATTGTTTTCAGATCGATATAACGAAGCTGATCAATGAACATGGGTGTATAATACAATCGGCTGTTCTTTCTGTCATAGGCAATGGCAGCTACGCCTGTGCCGAAGGGTGCATTGGCAACAGTACCAAAACGGTCGTCTGAAAATGGGGTGCTGAACTGCTTTTTGGTGCTTGCATCATAAGGAAGCGGTTTGGCATCACTCCCATTCAGCAACACATCACTATAAGTATTCGATTGGAGGTCTATCTTGCGTAATACGTTCCAGTTGATGCCGTCCTTAACATTATCTGTAATTACATAAGCAAAACGATCGGCCTGGCTATACGCAGTATTCAAAAGAGTAAGAGAAACAGAGCAAATGAGAAGTAGATTTTTTCTCATAGACTAGGGTTTTTTAGGTTATACGAAAAGTAAATAGGGACATTTAAGGTACGATTATTCCCGAAGCAGGAAAATTAATTTTACGTGTCGGTAATAAAAAAACCCCTCCGCAATCTGCCAGAGGGGCCAAGGTAATAAAACCCTGAGCATGTCCGTCCTAATAACTTATGCCCGTTTAATAAAATTCTGCATTACCTGATCACTGAAAGCTTGCTGCTCAGAATTTCGTCATCAGCTACCACCTGAACGGTGTAAATTCCGGACTGCAGGTGGCTTTGGTTATTAAATGATATACTATTAATTCCTTCGTTCAATTGATTCTGTTGTTTCAATACAATCTTTCCTGAATTATCAATTACTCTTACCTCAACACTCTTCTTTGATTCACAACCTAACCTGATTGTTACAACGCCACCGCCGAATACCGGATTGGGGCTAATGATCAGGCTGGCCATTTGTTTCTGGTCTTTGCGAACCATGATCACATTGCTGTAAGAATATTTGCCATCGATATCAACCATTCTCAGCCGATAGTAAAATACATTTTCATATGAGCCATTGAGATCATCCGAGAACTGGTATTTGGGCTGAGCGATACCTGTCTTCGATTTTTCAGAAGCAATTGCCAGGTAATCACTGCCATTAGTGCTGCGTTCAACATCATAGCGGTCAAAATTCACTTCATTAGCGGTTTCCCAGCTCAGCAATGTTTTGGAACCATTATAGCTGCCGGAGAAAGCAAGTAACTTAACAGGTAATGTGATCTGTTGAGGGAAGTTGAAACATCCCAGCCTGGAACCATATTGTCTTACAGGCCTGCCGATATTACCACCGGCATTATAATCATATCCCATCCGGAATGTGATGGAAGGAAGGCTTCCCGAAAAAGAAAAGGAAGAAGCTACCTGTGCACATCTGGATACACCATCTCTTTCGCAAATACCACCTGCGTAACCAGTCCAGCTTGTGGCAACAGGATCTGTATAATTATAGGCAATAAGATCAGATGCGCTATTTGCAAGTACCAGGGGATTTGATACAGAGACCCTTTGGGCCATTCCTGTTTCACGGAACCAGCTGCCGGCAGTTCCGGAGGCTACATTCCCTGCATCATTACCGTCAATATCATAGTGTACATAGTTGATATTGCTCAGGTTTACTGTATTGGCAAAATCAGCATTGCTATTATTGTTTGTGCCAGTTGAATTTTTATAAAATTTCATGGTAAACTGTACATAACCTCTTCGGTTTGTACCATTCAGATTTACATCCGGACCAATACGTGGAGAAAAGAAACTTCCAATTGAATTGCCGGCCTGGTCATCTGCTGCATCATCGTCAATAGACTCCAGCGTGGCGTTGGAAATATCATCAATAGTTACTTCCATGTTGACAGTAACTCCGCCTACAGTGGCAAAGTTGCGATAACGCCAAATGGCTCCTTCTCCAAGGTGATCGGGATTGTTACCTCTGTTATAAGCTCCGTTAATTGTGGAACTGATAACGGTTGATCCTCCCGCAGGACACACATCAATGAGTGCGTTTGTTGTACAATTGTTGGCATTACATGCCCCAGGATTTCCTGGAATGGTAGGTTGTGCCGCTACCACAAATACCGCAAAAAGCGATACGATTAATGAATAAAACTTGTTCATGCTCTTAGGTTTTAATATATGTGGAAAAGAAAAGACCTCAGTTGTTAAACTGGCTTCCCGGGCATGGATAGAGCGGCATTGACAGGATGTAAAATGGAAGTCTTTTTCTGGGATCTGGTATCGGGAGGTCTTTTGGAGGATCAGATATGAGTATATCGGTATGACAACATGGTTGTCAGTCAATTAATAACTGCGATAATGAAAACGGCCTTTTTGATGGGATTTTGGGTACGTGTGATTAATGAAGGTCTTTGGGGAGGAATGGAAGTAGCGCTAAACTACTCTTCAGCGAGGATTTATGCAAGCTTTTACGAAGGAATTTTACGGCATGTTTATGGGAAAATTTGTTATTGCCTGAGTTACTTTGATTTGCGTTGCTTAAGAGGAACATAATTTTTTTGCTGTTGTTGCAAATTTGCAGGAATCTCTCGCAAAGGCTCCGTCAAACCACTTTCTTCCAGCATTATTTTGGGTAGCGATTGATAGATTTTCGTACCCTCCGTTTTCCAGGCCATCATCTCGTCAGTTACCTGTTTAATGATCTTGCCTGGGTTTCCCACAACAAGGCTTCGGGCAGGTATCTTTTCTCCCTCCCGGACAAGCGTCAAAGCTCCTATAATGCATTCATCTCCAAGCTCTACATCATCCATTACCACACTGTTCATTCCCACCAGGCAATTCTTACCCACGGTGGATCCATGGATTATGGCGCCATGTCCTATATGGGAGCCTTCCTTTAATAACACGGTAACTCCTGGAAACATATGCACGGTACAATTCTCCTGCACATTACATCCATCCTCCAGAACGATCTGCCCCCAATCACCCCGTAAGGCAGCTCCCGGTCCGATATAACAGTTTTTACCAATGATAACATTACCTGTAACTGCTGCCTGGGGATGTATAAACGAGGAAGGATGAATAATGGGGATATATTCCTGGTAA
>JAJKIP010000031.1 GCA_021154405.1 Segetibacter sp.
TAACGTATGTTTTAAATTAATCACCTCGCTAAAAGCCTTGAAAAAGTATCAGTTATAAGGTGTCAGAACGTGGATGGAGCAGGTGCAGGTTCGAAATTTTTGATTGATGATTTTAGGATTATATTTGAGAATGATCCCGATACTGCCTGGAGCAGATACCGGCCCAGGAATGTACCATCGGTTTCCAATTATTCAATCAATACTTATCAATTATGAAAAAGACACAAATTGCAAGACGATTATCAATGCTGTTGCTGGTTTCTTTCTGTGTTCTCGGTTTTCAAACTTCCAAAAAGGCTGATATTGCGCAATCTGCTCAACCAGCCAAACCAACTAAATCAGTTCAATTTGCCCAATCATCTCAAGTCGCATATATAAATCCTGAGGATATGGTACAGGGTGGATATTATTATTATTGGGATCATGGTAGTGGAGCCATGGTTGCACAATATGACAGAACGGAAAATGGCAATATTTACAATTTTTATTCTATCACTCCAGCGCAGTTATTATATTCCCAGAATTCAGTGATCAGTATCAGTGACGCAGGAAATATTACACTGGCCACTCTTGGACAAATAGCTCAATTACTGCGAAGCATACTTGCAGGATTATACGTTCTATAATAACTAATAAAAAGAAAAAAGCTCCAGGTTATTGGAGCTTTTTTTTCTGCATAGAACCTACAAACTGTTATCTCTGCGAGCTGAATGAAATTAATGGCTTGTTGGGCGTTAATTCACCAACAGTCAAAATAATCTCATTACTGATTACCTTTCACTTTCATTTTTAATGTATAGACAGACCTTGTTGCTGTTATAAATAAAGTATTTCTTTCTTTACCACCAAATGTAAGATTGGTGGTGCGGTCACCTGGTATATCAATAAATTCAATTTGTTGTCCTTCCGGGTTAAATACGGTAATACCTCTGCCAGTAACATAAATATTGCCCATATTATCTATTGTCATTCCATCAGATCCTTTGGGTATAAAAAGTGTTTTATCTTTTAAGGTGCCATCGTCGCTAACGCTGTATTTAAATGTTTTGTTGCCTCTGATGTCTGCTATGTACAGATATTTTCCATCCGGCGTACCGATAATACCATTGGGCTGCATCATATCATCCACCACTGTAACGGGAGCTTTATTTTTAGGCAAGTAATAAACATTCTGCCCTTTTAATTCAGGAGCTTTCCGTGTCCAGTAAGCCCTTTGATAATAGGGGTCAGTAATATAAATTCCTCCTTTGCGATCAATCCACAGATCATTGGGTCCATTTAAATGAAGTCCGCCCATGTCTTTAAACAATACTTTCACTTTCCCATTTGGCTTAATGCTCCATACCTGATTGTGTTCGTCTGCACAAGTTACAAGATTGCCTTTCCTGTCAAACATCATCCCATTGGAACGGCCGGTACCTTGCAGAAATACAGTAACCTCGCCGGTTCCTGCATTCCATTTGTAAATTTTATCATTGGGCTGATCAGTAAAGAATACATTTCCATTTTTATCTACAGCAGGTCCTTCAGTAAAGCTGTACTGGCTGGAGATCAGTTGTATGGTTGCACCATTAGCTATGACGCTGCTCTCTTTTTTGATGTTTGAACTATCCGTTTGTGCCTGAGATCTCAGTGCCACTATATTTAGAACCAACAAAAGGCAAACAATTGATTTAAGCATATAAATGTTTAAGTATTAGACTCAATATTTTTATCATCTCCCTCCATACAATTCTGCTGCTGCGTGCAACATGGGAAACTGGCGCTGATGCCAGTAGGGATAAGCCGGAAGAACTTCACTGGCCTTATCCAGCCTTTTAATTTGATCAACAGACAGGCTCCAGCCTACTGCACCTAAATTCTGCTTTAACTGTTCTTCATTTCTTGCGCCAATGATAATGCTGCATACAGTAGGACGCTGCAGTAACCAGTTGAGTGATAATTGTGCTATGGTTTTCCCAGTTTCCTTTTCCAATTCATCCAGCACTTCAATGATAGTATATAATCGTTCGTCATCGCCAGCACCATGTAACACAGGGCTTCCTCCCTGCGCTACTCTGGCATCCTTCGGAAAGGGTTGATTTCTCCGGTATTTCCCACTAAGCTTTCCACTTGCCAGCGGACTCCAGATAATAGTTCCTACCTTTTGATCAACGCCTAATGGCATCAGTTCCCATTCGAAATCGCGATTCAGTAACGAATAATATGACTGCTGTGCAATATACCTCGACCATCCATAGCGCTCAGAAACTGACAATGATTTCATCAGGTGCCAGCCTGAAAAATTGGAACAGGCAATATAGTGCACCTTGCCACTTTGTACCTGTTGGTTCAATGCATTCAAGGTTTCCTCTACAGGAGTATTGGCATCAAAGCCGTGCATGTGATAAATATCGATGTGATCTGTTCCCAGACGTTTGAGGCTGTCTTCACAAGCCTTGATCAAATGAAACCGTGATGATCCATAATCATTCACATCATCAGACATGGGGAAGGTTGCCTTGGTTGATACCAATACTTTGTTTCTTACACCGCTGATAGCTTTTCCTAATCGTTCTTCGGCAATACCAGTTGAGTATACATTTGCAGTATCGAAAAGATTGACACCGGCATCGAGGCAAAGATGAACCATACGGGTAGCTTCTTCAACTTCTGTATTGCCCCATGCTTTGAAAAATTCATTGCCACCACCAAATGTTGCAGTGCCGAAACTTAATACCGGCACCCTTAAACCTGAATGCCCCAGCTGTTTATACTCCATGCTATATAAATTTGGGTTTAAATTAAGTTACCAAGCCTCCTGATCCAAATAAAATGCGATTAATTTACGTTATCAGCCAGGACAGTTATTCATGCGGTTACTTTTACGAAATTTCTCAGTTGGATTGCTTTTGCTGACAGGGTATGGTTCAGCAATGCCACAGAACTACCAGGCGATTCATGGTTCTTCAAGGGCCGGAGGCAGCCTGACTGTGCATAATAATCCTGCTTCCATCGTTCATATTCCTTTTGGATGGGATGTGACTGTTTTTTCGATGCAGGAAAAACATACCACCAATGCCTTTTTATTAACCAATGCTTCCCTGTTCAATGTGCGTAATTTGAAGGTAGGATCGGTGAACGGGGATGGGAAAAGGTTTATTGCAGGCAACACTGATATCCATATTCTCAATGCACGTATTCGTCTCGATAGCAGGCAGGCGATTGCCTTTGGCGTTAATTTCCGATCAGCTTTTTCTGCCAGAACTTCACGCGGTAACTGGCAGGATACCATTCAGGACCTGCATTCTTTTTTGGAAATTAATACCAATAACCTTCCGTTTTCTGCTACTGCAAGAGCCAGCAGCTGGGTGGAGATATTTGGAAGTTACGGGCGCACGATTGTTGACAACGGTTCAGCCATAATCAATGCCGGAATTACCCTGTCTTTGAACCGGGGTGTGGGCGGCGCCTACCTTGGTGCACACAATATTAATTATTTCCGTTCGGGGAGCCCGCGTAACCGCAGCTTTGATATCAGCAATGCGGAGTTACAGTATGGCTATTCTGCCAATATCGATGATGTCCGTGATAACAATTCCAGTGCTATTTTTCGTCGTTCCCGCACCGGATTTTCATTGAGTGCTGGTTTGGAATATATCATGCCTTCTTTTGAAAGCGAAAGCGAGTATGATTATGAGTGGAAAATTGGCGCTTCTGTGCTAGACCTTGGCTTTAGTCCTTACCAGTACAGCCGGAACAGCAGGAATGCTGTTTTTAATAAAGACAATATTACAGATTCCATGGTGGAATCGGGTTTTAAAAATGTCGGAACTATCGAAGAAGCAGTTGATACCTTAACATCACTTGCAGGTTCCAGTAGTACGCCTATTGGGAATTTCACAATTATGCATCCCGCGCGGATTGTTATTAATGCAGACCGGCATCTGCAGGGTAATTTTTATCTCAATGCAGAATTGACTATTCCTGTTACATCAATACTGTCAGACAAATACCTTTTTGTTCGGGATATCAACTTCCTGGCTGTTACCCCACGTTATGAGTCCCGCCTGTTAGGTGCTTATCTGCCCATTACATTAAATACGCAGCAACAGGTTTGGATAGGTGGTGCATTCCGTGCAGGGCCTTTATTATTAGGGGTTCACAATTGGGCTAACGTTTTCAGCAAAAATAAACTTCACCGCGGCGGCTTTTATCTCGCACTTACATTCCGTCCAGGCAGGAAAGGAGAAGAAGACAGCAATACCAGTCGCGATGGCGGATCCAGATTGTCGCGTAAGCAGCGAAGGGTGCTGGATTGTTTTAAATTCTAATTCACGAGGACATTAGCTTTAAGCCAGCAGGTTTACCTTGATTATCAGCAAATTGATCAGTGGAAGATGGGATTTATAATTAATTAGTAGGTAGCTCTTTATAGGAGGATAAAATACTTTAAAGTATTGTTCGTAATTTTTTCTAGTGAGCAAGTGCTTTAAATTGTGTTCATAATTCATAGAATTAATGGCAGAATTTAATTTTCTTCGACAAACTTTTAATGAGGTTCCTTTACTGTACAATGAAGCAAGACCTCGCTATCCTGATGAATTATTTTCAACTTTAATTGACGTTAGCAACTTACATAAGGATTCAAAACTTCTTGAAATTGGTCCTGGCACTGGACAAGCAACAAAGCCATTAGCCAAAAAGGGATTTGATATCACATGTGTCGAAATAGGGAATTCCTTAACTGAACTGGCGAAATATGAATTGCGTCATTATAGTAACGTTGAAATACTAACAGGAGCATTTGAAGAAATCGTACTTCCACTGACATACTTTGACCTGGTTTTTGCGGCAACATCATTTCATTGGATTGAGCCATCGGTAAAATTTTTAAAACCGCATAGTTTACTAAAAAATAAAGGAAGTTTAGCTATCATTCATACAAATCATGTATCGGATGAAAAAGGCGATGTGTTTTTTAACCTGTCACAACCAATTTATGACCGCTATGATTTTACAGATAAGAAGCAAAAACCCAAACTACCAGTAATCAATGACATACAGCCTGAAGAAATGGATGAATGCTTATTTCAGCTCATACATTTTGAAATTTTCCCTGTAGTAATAACTTATAGCGCTAAAAATTTTGTTCGGTTGTTAAATACTTATTCAAATCATCTGGCGGCCAGTAAAGAAGTGCAAACTGCTTTTTTTCATGAAATTGAAGCTTTGATAATGGATAAATTCCAGGGAGAAATAGAAAAGCATTTTGCAATGTCTTTGAGTATAGGGCAGAAAATATAGCACTGCCTTGTTGCAGGTAATCACCAACCATGCTGCCCTCAGATATTGGGGATAGTTTTTTAAGGATTGCCGCAAAGCTTGAGATGTAAACGCCCTATTCACTGAAATGCCGCACCTGAAGAAGATTCTGGAAGAAAATAAAAAAGGCAACTCAACTAAGAATTGCCTTCAATCGTATTTAGTGCCCGGGACTGGAATCGAACCAGCACACCTTGTGGGCGGCAGATTTTGAGTCTGCTGCGTCTACCAATTCCGCCACCCGGGCAAATGGGTTGCAATATTACAGTTTTCCAGCAAATTTTGGGCTAGGTAAACGGGTTATTTTTAACCCAATGAGGCTATTTGCAGCAACTCTTGCGCGGCAACAATATATTCCTGGTAATTCGTAAAATGGCTTTAAAAAATCTCATCCAAACGGGCGTTTTAGGAACAGCGCGATAAGTGTACATTTGCGCTTCGCAAAGATACTGATTATGACAAGGATCGGATTGATAAAAGAAGGCAAAATTCCAGCTGATAACCGGGTGGCTCTAACCCCTGCTCAATGCAAATGGATCCAGAAAAATGCGTCCAATCTAAAGATCGTTGTTCAATCTTCCCCCCATCGATGTTTTGCAGACAGGGAATATCTCTCCGCAGGCGCTGAGGTTAAGGAAGATATAAGTGATTGCGATATTCTCCTGGGCATTAAAGAAGTTCCTATCGATGAACTCCTCCCAGGAAAAACCTATCTCTTTTTCTCCCATACCAAGAAGAAACAGCCGCATAACAGGCAAATGTTAAAATCCATTATTGATAAACAGATCACGCTAATTGACTATGAATGCCTGGAGCATGATGATGGTCAGCGGATCATTGGCTTCGGTTTCTTTGCCGGAGTGGTGGGGGCGCATAATGGAATGATGGCCTATGGTAATCGTACCGGGCTCTATAAACTTGATCGGGTATATAAACAACGAAGCTTCCGGGAGCTGATCCATAACTATTTTGGACTGCGATTGCCTAACGTCAAAATTGCTGTTACAGGCAGCGGTCGCGTGGCACATGGGATACTCGAGATCATGAACCTGATGGGCATTCATGAAGTAGAACCGGATGAATACCTGATAAGACGGTTTTCTTATCCGGTATATACACAATTGAAAGGTGCTGATCTTTATACACATGAGACGACGCTTAATTATAGTCGAATTGATTTTCATGATTACCCGCAGAGGTATAAATGCAAATTCCTTCCATATGCTGCGCAAACGGATATTCTGATGAATGGAGTGTTCTGGGATAAGAATGTACCGCGACTATTTGAAAAAGAAAACGTTCACTCTGAAAATTTCATTATTCAAACCATCGCCGATATTACAGATGATGCGGATGGTTCTGTTCCTATCAACCTGGGGGATCAATCTATTGAAGACCCTATCTATGGAGTTGACCGGAATTCTTTTGCTAAAACTCCTCCTTACCTTTCGAGTTCAATAGATATTATGGCAGTTGGTAACCTGCCGAATGAATTGCCTCGTGATGCTTCCCGTTACTTTGGGGAACAATTAATAAAATATGTGCTGGAAGATCTTATCAATGGCAGTTCTAATATCATCGATCGGGCAACTATTGTTGACAAAGGAAGGTTGACTAAAGACTTTAACTATCTAAAAGATTACGTGGCTTAGGTCGTGTATAAACGGTTCGTGGGACACGAACCATGGCAACTTGCTGAGACACGAACCATGGCGGCAAGAAACAGTGCGATTATAATTTAAGGTAATAATCCTTTAAGAGTTCGGTAAACCCTTCAGTGTATTGTTGCTGATCATCACAAATAGAAAGCTGATTCGTCCTCATCTCTGCTGATTCCTGATTGCTGCCCTTCAGCATGATCCGAAAAGGATCATGTTTGGTTGACTGTGATACCAAAATCTTCTCCTGAATATAAAGAGCATGCTTCTTAAAAAGTGATGCAATCTCGTTGTTCCGCTTGTAAGGTAATAAAACATAGAATACTCCACCTGGCTCGAGGCGTAAGGCCATTGCCGCCAGTAATTCATCTAAAGAAAGCCCGCCACTGTGATGCGCTATATTTTTTCTTGTATCTGGAGATTGCAGCTCGTTCTCATAAAAGGGTGGGTTGCTGAATATCGTATCATATTTATGAACAGTTGCAAGGTCTTTGATATTAATATCGACCAGGTTAATCCTGTTCTTCCAGGGAGAAGATTCGAAATTTTCCCTGCCCTGTATTGCGGCCTGTTGTTCTACCTCTACTGCATCAATACTTGCTAACTCATTTTTCTGCGCGAACATTAAAGCCAATAACCCTGTTCCTGCGCCGATATCCAATACTATCTTTATTTGCCTGCCACTTTCAGCTGCATCCTTTGCTACCCATGCTCCAAACAGGCAGGCATCGGTTGTGACCTTCATGGCCGTAAGGTCCTGGTGAATAGTAAATTGCTTGAACTGAAAATAGGAGTTTGGCAAAGAAGTATTTTGTTAATGTTATAGAGGAAACTGTTGCTAGCAGAAAAAAGACTATTTAAAACACCGCCCTGGCGGAAGCACTCACTGATAAATCAGCGAATTCACCTGCCTGGTATTTGTAATATCCAGTGATCGCGATCATTGCTGCATTATCAGTACAATATTCGAAAGCAGGTATATATGTATTCCATCCGTTTTTATCGCCTGTTTCCTTAAATGCTTTTCTTAATCCGCTATTTGCTGATACGCCACCAGCCAGGCAAATATCCTTTATGCCTGTTTCTTTAGAAGCCTTCTTTACCTTATTTAGCAATATGGTAATTATCCTGTCCTGAATGGATGCACAGATATCTGCAAGGTTATTTTCTATAAATGCCTTCTTTTCTTCTTCAGTTGCCATAAACTCTTCTTTATAGATATTGCTCTTGCCTGCATTTTGTAAAAAATAGAGGATAGAAGTCTTTAACCCGCTAAAACTGAAATTAAGGTTTGGAATTTTTGGTTCGGGAAATTGAAATCTTCCGGGACTTCCCAGGTGCGCATATTTATCGATCAATGGCCCGCCAGGATAGGGTAGTCCCAATAGTTTGGCTGATTTATCAAAGGCTTCACCTGCTGCATCGTCAATCGTTTCACCAATTACTTTCAAGCGTGTAGGGGATTCACA
>JAJKIP010000032.1 GCA_021154405.1 Segetibacter sp.
GCATATACCATTGTAAAGAATATTAATCCGCAAATAAAGATCTTTCTTAATCCGATCCTGTCTGCCAGTATGCCCAGAGGAAATGCAGCCATTGCATAGATAAGATTATAAAAGATATACACTCCAATTGTCATTGCATCACTTAATCCAGCCTGTTTCACTTTGAGTAACAGGAATACATCTGAACTGTTGAACAGAGTAAAGATCAACAGGCCTGCAACCAGTTTGCGATAAGTAACCGGACTTTTTTTCCAGTAATTCAGGAAAGAAAAAAAACTTACAGGTGTTTTATTCTCTTTGGGTTTTGATTTACTGTCCTTCAATACAAAAGATAAGCCTATCGTGAACAGTCCGGGAATAAAAGCGATCAGGAATAAAGTTGTATAGTCTCCCGGATAAAAATACAGGTAGAGGAGAGCAAAGGCAGGTCCAGCCACGGCCCCCAGCGTATCCATTGACCGATGAAAACCAAACACACGGCCTTTTGTTGCAGGTGTAGCCTCATCAGAAAGCATGGCATCCCTGGCTCCTGTACGAATGCCTTTGCCTAGTCGGTCAAGCGTACGGGAAAGAAATATCCATATCGGGTATACCATCACAGCCAGCATCGGTTTGGAAATGGCGCTTAATGCATAACCCAGGCGAATAAAGGGTGCACGCTTTCCTGTATGGTCAGACAATTTTCCAAAATATCCTTTACTAAATCCTGCAGTAGCCTCTGCAATCCCTTCCAGCACACCAATCAAAACCACCGAAAAGCCGATTGTCTTTAAATAGATCGGCATAACCGGATACAGCATTTCACTGGCTACATCAGTCAAAAGACTAATAATGGATAGTACCCATATCGTACGTGTAAGGTATTTCATCAATCTAAGTTAAAAGATAAGTAATTTTATACTATCAGATTCGGAGAGTTCACCCATATGCGGCAGCAACTCCTGAAAGCTATTCCAAAAAGATTTACAATATGAAATACGAGGACCTGACCTTAAAAGATAATACTGAATTAAACCGGTTTGAGTTGGAAGTGGAAGGCAGCACAGCCTTTATAGAATACAAACGTTCCGGGGATTGGCTCTTTCTAATTCATACAGAAGTGCCTGGAGCAATCGAAGGAAAAGGCGTAGCCAGCGCTATTGTTCAAAAAACACTTCAATACGCAAAAGATAACAATTACAGAATAGTCCCCATTTGCCCCTATGTCCAAAGTTTCCTGAAAAAGCATCCGGAGTGGAATGAGATAGTGGTACCGAATGCGGAACGATTTACGGATAAATCCTGAATGGTATGATTGAAATAGTTATTGAAGCGCGCCAGGCAGCAATCAGCGAATCAATGAAAGTGAAACGAATTCTTCCTTTCCGTCTCCGGCGTATGGTTGGGCCATTTATTTTTATGGATCATGCAGGACCTGTTGCAGATATACCACCAAATCCTTCAACCCTGGATGTATTACCGCATCCTCATATCGGGCTTTCTACTGTCAGTTATCTCTTTGGAGGGCAGGTAACGCACCGGGATAGCCTGGGTGTTGAGCAGATCATTCGCCCTGGTGAAGTAAACTGGATGACGGCAGGACGTGGCATTGCTCATTCGGAAAGATTTGAGGATCCTTCTGCATTGACAGGCGGACTTGAAATGATACAAACATGGGTAGCGCTTCCTGAAAAGGAAGAAGAAGCTGCTCCGGCCTTTAATAATTATAAGCCTGAAGAACTTCCGGTATATACCGACAAAGGAGTGTGGATGCGATTGATTGCCGGAGATGCCTATGGCTTGCGCAATGACGTGAAAGTAAAATCCCCTTTATTCTATCTGCATGTGAACCTTGATCAGGGAGCCAGATTCGGACTACCCAATGAACATACTGAAAGGGGATTTTATATAGTAAAAGGAAGTGTTGAAGTAGCAGGTACTGTTTATAAAGCAGGACAGATGGTTGTGTTTACTCCGAATGCGGACCCGCTGATACTTGCCAAAGAGAATTCAACGCTTATGATGCTTGGCGGAGAACCATTGGGCGAACGTTTCATTTGGTGGAATTTTGTTTCCAGTCGCAAGGAACGTATTGAACAGGCAAAAGAAGACTGGAAGCAGGGTAGGATCATTTTACCTCCCAACGACAATCATGAATTCATACCACTCCCGGATGATAAATCAAAACCTGCCGGAGGTGCGCCAAAGCCTGAGCCACTATCTTAAGATGGAAGGTTATCTTTTTATAGATTTCATATCGATTACAAAACGATATTTTACATCCCCTTTTAATAAATGCTCATAAGCTTCATTGATCTCCTGAATATTGATCATCTCAATATCTGAGACAATATTATGTTTGCCACAGAAATCCAGCATTTCCTGGGTTTCAGGAATTCCGCCTATCATGGAACCAGAGAAACTTCTGCGGCTTGGGATCAGACTGAATGCAGCTACAGGCAGCGGATGTTCAGGCGCTCCAACCAATGCCAGGGAACCGTCAACTCTCAAAAGACGCAGGTAAGCATTTATATCGTGTTGTGCAGAAACAGCATCCAGAACAAAATGTAGTTTCCCGGCATATCGCTGCATTTGGCTTTCATCTTTTGAAAGCACTACATCATCAGCACCCAGCCGCTTTGCGTCTTCAAATTTTGAGGGCGAGGTAGTGTATACAATAACTTCTGCGCCCATTGCCTTCGCCAGTTTAACGGCCATATGACCTAATCCGCCAATACCAACAATTCCAACTTTTTGCCCTGATTTCACCTTCCAGTGCCTGAGCGGGGAATAGGTAGTGATACCCGCACATAACAAAGGAGCGGTAGCTGCCAGGTCAAGATTTTCCGGAATCCTTAGAACAAAAGCTTCATCCACCACTATACTTTCTGAATAACCACCATAGGTGCGGGTTCCGAGATATTTATCAGGAGAGTTATACGTTCCCGTATTCCCTTTTTCGCAATATTGTTCCAGTCCATCTTTGCAGTAATCACATTGCCTGCAACTATCTACAAGACAACCAACCGCTGCCAGATCCCCTGTTTTGAATTTTCTAACATGAGACCCAACACTAACTATCTTCCCAACAATTTCATGGCCAGGCACACATGGATAAACCGTGCCGTGCCATTCATTCCTTACCGTGTGGAGATCGGAATGACAAACTCCACAGAATAATATTTCAATTTCAACATCATATGGCGTTGGGGTTCTTCGCTGAATATTTAGCGGCTGGAGAGGTGCTGTTGATGCTTCAGTGCCAAAAGCCTTCACCTTCCTGGTTTCTATCGTAGTGGTTCCTTCAGCTGTTGCTTTTACTGCTTCCATAAAATTCTGTTTTAGATAATTCAAAATTACGCTATTATAATGCACCAGTATCAGGGGTGGATAATCGGTTTCAGCATCCAGGTGGCCTGTATTTTGGGTGGAGGCTCTTTCCTGTTCCTTACCTCTTCAGGTAACACCTTAAGCAGATGTGGCATTACGCTCAGTTGTCCATAATCGGGAGTAGCTTCTTTTACCAGTTCAAATTCTTCTGATTTAAAAAATGCTTCAGCAGCCTCATAATTTTCGAATTTGTTTTCTTCGATATTATGCTTTTCAAAAAACGCGGATTCACTTCTGCTTTGTGGCAGGTTAGCACGCATATCGGCCGTACGCTTCACATAAATATCAGCAGTGATCCAGCATCCGCCTCTTTTGCCAAGTATCTTATGAATAATTTTACATAAGCGCTTTTTCTCTTCTGTACTCAGGTACATCAACAGACCTTCATTTACAATGGTAAGCGGCCCTTCTTCAAACCTGGAAACCACGGCATCAAAATCGGATTCATCAAGGGCATTCAAGGGTAATAACTCAAAATTTCCCTGTACCTGCTGATCCAGCTGCAGTTTATTGATGAGGTCCTGCTTAACCGCGACTACCTCCGGCAGATCAGTATCTATATAATGAATTGATTTATCCCTGACACAAAGGTCCAGTCCACGAAACGAATAGCCGGAAGATAATTCCAGGATATTCTTAGCATCTGTCTGTTTCAATAATTGGTCGACGGTCCAGTACCGGTTTTCAAAATGCATTACACGGATCCAGAACCAGAAATCTTTTTCATCAAAACTCAGGTCGAAAACTTCAGGACCCTGCAGTAGGGATGCCGTCTCCCTGGCATAAGGAATATTGGTATACCCCTTCATTAACAGGAGAGATTTCGCAGATGGGCTAATACTGGTATAATCTTTTTGATCTTCTGACATAATGGTATACTATCTAAAGCTGACCCAAAATTATTTGAAATTGCGCAGATTGAGTCAGATGGAATGTTAGATTTAAGTAACTTAGGTCCCGGCAGTTCAAGCTAAATAATCATATGAAAAAAATACCTGTTCTCCTTTGCGTTCTTTTTTTATCTATTGCCAGCATTGCTAATGCACAATCATCCCCGGTAAGCCCATCAAAGCACGAAGCTAAAAAATGGTTTAAGAAAGGTGAATGGCTAAATGGCCTTCAGCTCAAACCCAGTAAAACAGTCAATTACGTGGAACTTTATCGCCAGTATCATGCAAACAAAGCTTACTGGGATAAAGCCTTTGAGTTTTTAAAAACACAGGATCTGCAAAGCCTGAAAGTTGGCCGACAGAATATTGATGGTGACAATGTCTATGCCACCGTTCAGGACACTCCTACAAAAGACTATGATAGCACTCAATGGGAGTCCCATCGCAAGTATATCGATCTTCAATACGTAATAAGAGGTAAAGAGAAAATAGGAAGAGAATCTCCTTCTAAACTTACGGTTACCAGGCCTTATACCGAGGCCAGGGATCTGGCGAATTATTCAGGGAATGGCCCTCTTTACGAAGCTGTGCCCGGAACATTCTTTCTGTTCTTCCCATCGGATGCCCATCGCCCGAATATCATGAGCGGAGATAAAAGCGCAGATAAAAAGATTGTATTCAAGATCAGGTATACGGAGTAAATCACTGTTCTGCCCAGGCCAGACCATCCGGATTTTTTCCTACATCCAGTTTCCCCGTTACCTGCCAGGTGCCAAGATCAATGATGGAAACATAATTATCGGGTGTACAGGCAACAAATGCGCGTTTGTTATCTGGCTGTATCAATATTCCCGCTGCGCCACTACCAATGTCGATACGTTTCCATTCCTTTCTATTTGCCACATCGTATACAACCAAATGTCCCAGGCGAAGGCTTGCAATCAGGGCATATTTACCATCGCGGGTAAATTTTAACCGGTTTGCACCCACCAGTTTTGCATCAATTGTTGCATCCAGTTTTTTATCAGCGAGGTTAATGATCGAAATGCTTCCATCCTGTCCTGAAACCGTCCACAGATATTTGTTGTCTGGCGTAACGTCGAAACCTTCAGAGCCTCTGGCAACAGGAATGAGGGTCTGTATCCAGTTTTCCCGCCCATTCTGTGGTGAATTGGAAAGCAGGCTCACTGTTCCGGAATTAATATTGATCGTATAAATATTATTGGCATCAGCCGTTACATACAGCATATGAGTTCTGTCCTGCCCGGTACCCATGCTCCATTCTATATTATTGGTAGCAGGATCTAAACGACCAACTGCTTTGGAACCTTCTGCAGTGAACCAGAGTTTATTATTAACGAAGGTAAGATCATGCGGACCGAAGAGTGGTTTGGTATCTACATCCGGTTTTGCTTTATGTGCAACCAGATCAATGATATTAATAGTGTGAAATATCCCTCCGCCATATATAGACACATAGGCGGTTTTGCCATCTGCCGAAGCAATGACCTCATGTGGATCCTGTCCAACAGGTACTTTCGCCAGCACTTTTAATGCGCCCGGATCTACAATGGCAAGTGTATGATCGGATTTGGAAAGCGCCAACAGCAGGTTATTCTTTGCCTGTGCATGACATTGAAGTGATATAATGGCAATAAAGAAGATTAAAGCAAATGCTTTCAATCCCTGTGTAGTTTCTATTTTCATGACCCTTAAGGTATCATTTTTTCTATTATTCGCTTTCACAGGCCATCAGGATTGTGCTACATGGGTAAAATTCTCCCGTTTAATGACTGTGGTAATTTTTGCAAAAATTGATTAATAATCATGAATGTATCGTCGTTCAGGGACTTTTCAGTAACAATAAATTAATATTTGGCGTAATGGTTGCTTTACAGGTTTAAAATAGGAGGCAATATGAAAAATATGATGATTATCCCTCTATTCCTCTTTTTATTTACGTACGTTGCTCAGTCGCAAAAGGTAGATTCCCTCGCAAAGAAACTTGATAGTCTGAAGACAAATGCCATAACAGATAGTGCAAAGGGAAAAGAGATTAATGTTAGCAGTACTGCCTACAATGAAAGGACTAAAATGAATGGTAAAGTATTCTTCACACTGCTTGGAACTGATTTTACCCAGGAAATAACAGGCCCATTTCATACTCCCACAAGATCCTGGCATAAGGTATTGGGCTTTGCAGTAATTGAAGGAGGACTATTTTTACTCGACAAACCTGTGCAACGTAATGTAACAGATTTCATGGCACGGAACAATAACCTGAGAAGCGTATCCGGCTATGTTACCAATTTCGGATTGACTTATGAGATATATACACTCGCAGCATTCGGAGTTGGAGGCTGGGTATTTAACCGGCCCAAAATGCGGACTACAACTTTACTGGCTACCCAATCTTATCTGGTTGCAGGGGCGGTGCAGGAATTAACCAAATTCCTGACTGGCCGGCAACGGCCGGCTTATACTCCCGAAAACGCATCGCCAAAACCGTCTTTTCATGGTCCTGCGTTTACCCTTAAGCATGGTAGTTCCTCATTCCCTTCCGGCCATACAACTGCGATATTTGCTGCCGCTACTGTTTATGCACAGGAATACAAAAACATTAAGTGGGTACCTTACCTGGCTTATAGTGCAGCTACGCTTGTTGGAATAAGCAGGATGACCGAAAACAAGCATTGGATCAGTGATGTATTTGCCGGAGCAGCATTGGGCTATGTAACCGGTTTACAGGTAGTGCGTAATTATCATCGATACGCTTATTTGCAAAATCATAAACCCAAAAAAGGCAATGTTTCCTTCAATCTTCATCTCAATTATGATCATCTGGAGCCAGGAGTGAGATATGCCTTCAATTAAATTCACAGCGGTATAATTCCTGATCAATACCTGGCA
Organism: Segetibacter sp.; assembly: GCA_021154405.1. Lineage (GTDB taxonomy): Bacteria > Bacteroidota > Bacteroidia > Chitinophagales > Chitinophagaceae > JAJKIP01. The sequence continues at coordinate 7,170 of JAJKIP010000032.1, forward strand.
GTTTACGCAAAAGGCCTCTGTAATTGTCGCATTACCACCGTAATTGGCAACGTTATACAGACGAGATTTGTGTAAACAAAAGGATTAAATAAAATGAGAAAGATAATAGTACTATCAATGATTTCACTGGATGGAGTAATGCAGGCACCAGGTGGACCCAAGGAAGATAAATCAGGTGGTTTTAAA
>JAJKIP010000033.1 GCA_021154405.1 Segetibacter sp.
AAATGCATTAAAAGGACTGCTGGTTGCCGATGGATTGGAAGTAACTCCATTTGCAACTGAGCCTCTATTAAAAAATCCTACCAATATAGATGTGGATGAAAAAGGAAGAGTATGGGTAACTGAAGCCTATAACTATCGTCCAGAAATCAATGGTAATCCTGTAAATGAGAAGGGTGACCGTATTATTATACTGGAAGATACCAATGGGGACGGCCGTGCCGATACAGCCAAAGTTTTTTACCAGGGTCCTGAACTGAACGCCCCACTTGGTATATGTGTATTGGGCAATCGGGTAATTGTTTCTCAAAGCCCTTATGTGTGGTCCTTTTATGATGATGATGGAGACGATAAGGCTGATCGCAAGGAAATCCTGTTCCAGGGGATTGGTGGAATACAACATGATCATGGTGTTCATGCTTTTACTTTTGGTCCGGATGGCAAGCTGTATTTCAATTTTGGGAACGAAGGAAAGACATTAAAAGATCGTGATGGGAAAACTGTAAGGGATCAGGATGGCGATGAAATTACTCCTGGAAAATATAAACAGGGAATGGTATTTCGCTGCAATCCCGACGGGTCACAGGTAGAATGCCTCGCCAATAATTTTAGAAACAATTATGAAGTAGCCGTTGACAGTTATGGTACATTATGGCAAAGCGATAATGATGATGATGGCAATCGATCTGTCAGGATCAACTATGTGATGGAATATGGCAATTATGGCTTTACAGATGAAATGACTGGCGCAGGATGGAGAGCAAGTCGCACCAATATGGAAGACTCCATTCCGTTAAGACACTGGCATCTCAATGATCCCGGTGTTGTTCCCAATCTGTTACAAACTGGTGCAGGGTCGCCGACAGGTATGGTGAGTTATGAAGGATCTTTATTGCCTTCTTCTTTTTATGGCCAGATGATCCATTGTGATGCAGGAGTTAATGTTGTACGCGTATACCCTGTGACAAAACAGGGTGCAGGCTATTCGGCTTCCATCGTCAATATATTAAATGGTGCCAGGGATCAATGGTTCAGACCATCGGATATCTGTACAGCTCCCGATGGCTCATTGATAATCGCAGACTGGTATGACGTGGGTGTTGGCGGACACCAGGCAGGTGATCAGGTGAGAGGAAGAATTTACAGAGTTGCCCCGGCTGATTCAAAATATACTATCCCTTCTCAGGATTTCTCATCAGCTGCCGGCGCGGTCAAAGCATTACAGAATCCGAATCTTTCAACACGTTATCATGCATGGAAGGTCTTGCAGGATCTTGGACAAAAAGCGACTGCTGAGTTGGAAACAGTCTGGAAAGGGACCGGAGACTCACGTATGCGTGCCCGTGCGCTATGGTCGCTTGTGAAATTGCCAGGCGCGCAAACACAAAAATATATTGAGGAGGCAATTCAGGATAAAGACCCTGATATCAGGATAACGGGTTTGCGGGCAGCACAACAAACAAAAACAGATCTCACAGCTGTTATCAAACAGTTGAGTAATGATGAGGATGTGCAGGTGCGCAGAGAATGTATCATTGCATTACGTCATTTGAAATCTGCTGAAGCGCCACAATTATGGGCTTCCCTGGCAGCCAGATACAATGGCAATGATCGCTGGTACCTGGAAGCATTGGGTATTGGGGCCGACAGGCAATGGGATGCTTTTTTTCAAGCCTGGCTGACTCTTGTAAAAGATCCATTACAATCTGCAGCCACAAGAGATATTGTGTGGCGTGCAAGAACAGAAAAGGCAGTTCCCTATATAGCACAGCTGGCGAGCAATAACCAGGAACCATTAAATGACCGCCTCCGCTATTTCCGGGCTTTCGATTTTAATACAGGTCCTGCTAAATCCGAACTGCTATTGGCAATGATCGCCGGCAATAAATCGGATGATATTACACTTAATAAACTTGTTCTGCATCACCTGGATATTCCCACTGTTAGCCACTCGGCTGTTGCCCAGCATGCCTTACATAATGTTTTGCAGTCTGTAGCTGGCACAAATGAATACATTGATCTCATAAACCGTTACGAACTTCATACAGAGAATGATAAATTATTACAGCTTTCAATCGATAGTAGCGAAAACTCTTTAGGCCCAAATGCCGCAAGAACCCTTTTAAAATTGGGTGGTGAGAACATGGTATGGAAAGTAATCAATGGTGCTGATACCGCCAGGACCAACCGGATGCTGGTATCCCTGGGACGTGTAGGTAATTCCCAGGCAATTGACATTATGCAGAAGGTTATATCAGGAAAATCCTGGTTACCACAGATCAAACAAACAGCGGCAGCCAATATAGGTAGAAGCGGTACAGGAGAAGACAGGGTGCTGGAATTATTAAGGGCTAAAAAAGTAGCTGCCGACCTCATACCGCCAATGGTGCAAAGTGTAAATGGAGCCTGGCGCAAAGCCGTACGCGATGAAGCCGCCAGGTATTTACCAGGATCTGCTCAGACAGCCTCCTTGAAATTGCCAGACTTTAAAACAATAAATGCGCTTAAGGGAAATGCATTGGCAGGCAAAACAGTTTACTCAAAATTCTGTTCTACCTGCCATCAGGTCAATAAAGAAGGAAATGATTTTGGACCTCCTCTCTCAGAGATCGGTTCAAAATATCCAAAGGAGGGCTTATTTACTTCCATCACAAAACCATCAGAAGGTATCGGGTTTGGATATGAAGGCTGGCAAATGGAACTAAAAGATGGTTCTTCTCTGGTCGGAATTATCGCCAGCAAAACCGAAGACGAAATTGAATTAAAGCTGGCCGGAGGAAATAAACGCACGATAAAACAATCAGAGATACAATCCAGAAAGCAACTGGACATTTCCCTTATGCCTGAAGGTCTTTACCAGCAAATGGAAACTCATCAGCTCGCTGATTTACTGGAATATCTTTCTTCACTGAAGAAAAAATAAAGACCAGGAATGTGATCATTCCCGGTCTTCTTTGTAACTGCTTGCTTGCTATATGGATCAAATCGACTTACCAACCCGGATTTTGCGGGTAGGGGTCGCCTGTAACTACAGCATCGATTTGTGCCTGCGGTATCGGCCGCAGGATATGTTTCGGAAGAATATTGATAGCAGCTTCGGGATTATGCAATTTTACCCTCTCCAATAATTTACCAGTACGCACAAGGTCAAGCCAACGCATCAATTCACCACATAACTCGCGACTCCTTTCATCCAGAATAAAATCGATATTGATATTTGCCGCAGTTATCTGAAGCGCAGCAGGATTACCTGTAGGATAAGCGGCCCTTGTACGAATCGTATTGATATAATTTACGGCATCCGGCATATTGCCAGTCCTGAACGCCGCTTCTGCAGCTATTAAATAAGTTTCAGCCAGGCGGTAGGCGATCACTGATCTTATGGACGGGAAGTTCAGGTTAGCGCGTTTGGTATCAAAATACTTCCACATAGCTGGTGATAATGCGCTGCTGTAATTCCGTGGAGGAATCAGTAAATAACGGCTGGCTGCGATCTGTGCATTTGTTCTGTCTGTGCCCGGCATATAAATAGCTGTATCTCCAAATGCAAATTTGAATTGTCCCGGAACAGCATTGGCCGGGGCACCGGGAGGTAATGGATTGGGCCATTTTGGATAAGTACTGGGCGTCACAGGATCATTTGCATACCATACAGTCTGGAAAGTTTTGCCATACCTGGTATCGTTCACCTTATCATTATAAACTGTATCTGTCATCCAGCGCGTAGGCGTGCACCGGATATAAGGTCTTCCATATTGGGTAGTACGTACCATACCGGGTTGTTTTTCATATTGCGGCACCCACATATGGTTAAGTACATTGTCTGCACTGAAATTGGAAACACCACTATTATTCGGCCCATTGAACGCCAGATTGGATGAATGCTGAACTGACCAGATCACTTCAGCATTGGCTTCATTTCCTTCTTCATACACTTTGGCGAAATCCTGTAAAAGATTTAAACCATAAGTTCCTTTGTTATCAATTATACTTTTAGCTGTCGTGAAGGCATCCATATAATCTGTTGATTTGGCTGCAACGGAACCTCCTCTTGTCAGGTATACCTTGGCAAGCAGGTGAAGCGCAGCTGCTTTTGTTGCCTTACCGGGCAGAACATCCTTAATGGCACCACCGGGAAGATCATTGATGGCATCCTTAAGGTCCTGGATGATGAGATCATAAGCTTCGGCTGCGGATGATCTTTTGGCAGACGTGGTTGGCTCGGAAGTAAATGTCTTATTGATGGAGATATCACCCCAGAACTGAACTGCAATGAAATAATAATTTGCCCGCAGGAATTTTGCTTCTGCTACCATTCTTTTCTTTGTTGCGTCGGCAAGTTCCACATTGGGTGCATACTGGATAACGCCATTGCACGCATTCACAAACGTGTATACATTGCGCCAGTTATTATTGATCACGCCAGTGGAGGGCGTATAACCACTACTGTATACATTTATATCGCTGTTACCATCGATCCCACGCTTGAATTCATCTGTTCCGATCACAGTAATGGTAAAATAATCCTGGTTACCCCAGAACAGGCGGGTACCTGCGTAGGCAGCATCAAGTCCCTGCTGAAATCCCTGGGTAGTGGAAAGAAAACTGGGTGTGAGCAATGAACGTGGTTCTTCAATCAGTTTTTTCTTACAGCTCACAGGCATCCCAATTACTAATATAACAAATGCTATTGGGCGAATTGTATATAATAGGTTGTTGATCTTTTTCATGATTCCTTATTTATTATAATGATATATTAAGACCAACCAGTATCGTCCAGTTGGATGGAGTATCAAGGTTCAAAGTAGCATTCGATGGACTGCTGGCGCTTCCTGCTGCCTCTGGATCAATCCCACCGTATTTGTTGACAAAGGGTGAGAATAATATAAAGGGATCTTCAACTGTTGCATATATCCTGGCAGATCTTGCTCCCAGCCTTTTCATATAGGTTGGAGGAAGGTTATAACCAACGCTAATGGTCCTGATCTTTACAAAAGAGCCATCAAAAAAACCTAACAGTGAGTTATTGGGGGTATTGGTATTATTGGCGTTTGGTTTTGGAAATTCATTCTCATGATTGAATGGAGTCCAGTATCTCGTCTTTATATTATTATAAGTAGCCTGGAAGGTATTTACAAATCCTCCACCGTGCAGGCTGCTGCGGATCATCTGGCCCCAACGGGCAAAAGCCACAACCGTCAGATCAAATCCATGATAAGAGAACCGGTTAGTCATTCCACCTTCCCATTTTGGCTGACTGGAACCAAGTATCATCCTGTCATAAGTATCGTCCAGTTTTCCATCCGGCTTGCCGGCAGGACCACTGATATCTGCACGTTTTATATTGCCGATCACAGAACCCACACCATTCACGGTTTGCCCAAGGCTTATTGCCAGTGCTGTATCTGCCGCTGTATTCTGCCAGATGCCGATCTTCTTATAATCATAGAACACTCCGATGGGATATCCAACAAACCAGTTATTGGCCACATCTCTTTTTACCCCATTAGCCAGTTGGGTGATCTTGCCGCGATTGACAAAGAAGTTGAGATCAGTTGTCCAGCTAAAATCATTTCTTCCTTTGCCCAGGAAATTAACAGTACTGAGATTGATCTCCACTCCCTGGTTCCTTGTCTTGCCAATATTGGTTACAATGGCATTGGGAACACCAGATGAAGAAGGGAGATTTTGTGGCAACAATAGATTATCTGTAAGCTGCCTGTACGCTTCAAATGATCCTGTTATGCGATTATTGAATAACCCGAAATCCAGGCCACCGTTAATGGTAGAAGTATATTCCCAAGTGAGTTTTGGGTTAGCTACATTGGTGAGATAAACACCGGTTGTGGTTGCATCACCATAATTATATACAATAGAAGATAAGGCACCCAGGGTTTGATAAGCATTGATGGCGGTATTCCCTACCCTTCCATAGCTGCCTCTGAGTTTCAGGTTGGACAGCCAGGGAGAATGATCCAGGAAGGATTCTTTTGTCAGGTTCCAGGCCACGGCGGCTGAAGGAAATGTCTTGTATTGATTTCCCGGAGCGAGCCTGGATGAGGCATCTACCCGCATCGTCAATGTAACGAGGAAACGTTCATCAAATCCATAGTTGAGCCTTCCCATATAGGAAAGAATATCCCATTTCTCAAATCCACCTTCTCCCACCAGGTTAGCTCCATAGGTAGGATTGAAATACTGCAAATCATCAGAGGCAATGGTATTATTGGAGAATTGATTGCTTTGCGATGTCTGCTCCTGCAAACTGAACAATCCGGTGAAATTTACTTTATGTTTTGCAGCGAATGTCTTGTCATAGGTTACGATATTCTCCAGCGTATAGTTTGTCCGGAAATTCGTCCTGTTCTGGCTTGTGGATAATCCTCCCAGGTTATTGGTGGTTTTGCTTGCATAGAACTCACCATAAATATCATTCCGCAATTCAACACCCGCATTGAATTTATATTTCAGGCCATCAGCGATATTTACGTCAGCATACAATGTGGTAAAGGTGCCAAAGCGTTTTCTTTTCTGTACAGAAGCACCTGCCACCTGGAAATTCGCCAATGGATTCCAGACCTGGCTGGCACTGCCGGGCACAAAATCATTCAGCAATGATCCGTCAGCATTATAGGGAGACACCATCGGACTTGCACGAAGTGCCTGTCCCATAGGATTAGCGCCTTCTCCATCTGTAACAGTAAATGTATTGAGCGTATTGATACCCACTTTAACCCGCTTGCCGAATTGCTGGTCAATGCTTGCTTTTAAGGAATACCGTTCAAATCCCTGTCCAAAATAAATACCAGTCTCTTTAAAATAACCACCTGAGATGGCATACTGAGTTGCTTCAGTGCCACCGGTATATCCCAGCTGGTGATTGGTGATGATCCCTGTTTTATAGATCAGCTTCTGCCAGTCTGTAGTGTGATTGTCCTTTACGCTTTGCAATTCTTCCGGCGTAAAGTTTTGGGAGATCAATAAGGGATCATCTATTCCTGTATAGGTACGATTGTTACCGGTATATCTTCCATTATATAATGCCCACCTTTTGAAATCATAAAATTCTGCTGTGTTCATTACCGGGAATTCATCCTGTATCCTTACCTGGCCAACATATCCACTATAAGAAATTACCGGTGCGCCGTTCTTGCCTCTTTTGGTACTTACGAGTATTACTCCATTCGCACCTCTTGAACCGTAAATGGCAGTTGCCGATGCATCTTTTAAAATTTCTACAGAGGATACATCATCCTGGTTGAGATCATTAATGCTTCCGTTAAATGGAATTCCATCCACCACAATCAATGGATCATTGCCTGCGCGCACTGATCTGGATCCTCTGATTAATATGGATGGCGTAGCGCCGGGCTTGCTGTTACCGCCATTCTTCTGAATATCGATTCCGGCTCCCTGTCCCTGTA
>JAJKIP010000034.1 GCA_021154405.1 Segetibacter sp.
GAGGCTTTTTTGAAGATTAATACCTGCGCTCATTCTTTTAGCTTTTCGTTTATTTCTACCTGCTGCAATAAGCAATGGAATACTTCCCAGTGCGGAAGCTCCTCCCACAAATACCAATGCACCCAGCGTTTCAAATGATACATTATCGGGAGCTCCTATCGCAAGGCAGGTTGCACTTATGCCCAATAGAACAAGCCCACTGATTCTTTGAACGTGGCTCAGGTACAGGTAATCTGCACTGGTTTTTGGTTGGCTGGTATCTGCCTGTGAAAAGGAGGAGATTGATAAGGAAAGGAGGATAATAATGGTGGTAATTTTTTTCATTATAGTGGTTTTAGTGAAAGGAAAGATCCACTAAAGAATGGAGAACCGGAAATTGAAACCTGAAAAGGGAAGATGGCAGGATAACTGGATTGTACTGAAGAATGAAACATGACTGGGAGTTCTTGGTAAATTCTCCTTATAGTAAAAATGGACCACACAAATTTTGCATGATCCATTTTTTCAGGTTAATGGTTAGAATAACTTAAAAGGCAATGTCAGAATGCCTTTTTCTCTTCTTTTCCGGCTACGATATAACCCCGATAGGAGATACTCTGCCTGTTCAGGCTGTTTACCCTGAGTGAGGCAGTACCGTTATCAAATACAGTAAGATACATTTCCTGTATATCATTGGCATCTTTCGGTTTGATGGAGATATCCCAGCTATGTGCTTTTGCCTTTACCTGCTTATATTCAAAACTTTTGGAAGTGAACTTGATGCCACCTTCTCCATTGATCGGGGCTGAATAAGCTCTTCCAAAATAAGGCAGGTAAGAAATTACTTCACCTGGTTTTATGGTAACATCATAGTCTGAGGTAGTAAGGCTACGACTTCTCATCGACTGTGGATTTACATAATCTGCAACGAATACAAAGTTCCTCGATTCTACAAGGGCCCTGACTTTAGCCGGATCTTTTTCCTGCGCACCTGCCATAAATGATAAGGCCAAAATGGCGTTTAACAGCAGGGCGGCTTTGATTCCAATTTTCATCTGTATGTTTTTTAATTTTTTAGTTAAATCAGATGGAGCGCCAAAAACTCTCCTTTGTGATAAATTTTCGTATTGGCGGTTCATAATTAATTACACCTCAAAAGGCTCAGAAAATATGCCAATAACCCTTAAATAACAGTGAATAATACTCCCCAAATCCGGGCAGGTTCCGGATTTGACAGGTGGTAGAGGTCGATTTTGGTATTTGATTATCTTTATACTTTACCAATTAATAACCTGTTATTTATGAAATTCTCTCTCCGAATTGTCCCTGTTATACTGGTATTGGCAACTGCCTGTAATAATAACAATCCTGATAAAGCAGCCGGGACCACCGGCAGTGCAGATGAGGCTTTTGGCAAACTGTCAGAGGAATATCTCAAAGGTTATCTGGACTGGCGTCCACAACAGGCCGTAGGCCTTGGGTTTCATGAATATGATGGAAAGGTTACAGACTATGGCAAGGCCTCCCTTGATGCCGAACTAAAACGATTAAAGAATTATGAACAGCAACTTAATACAGTAGATACTGCTGATCTCAGCCCTAAAATGTTCTATGACTACCGCATCCTGAAACTGGCTATTAAGTCAGATATATACAATTTCGAAAATTTCAGATATTATACGCATAACCCCATGAATTATGCGAATGCTGTGGATGTGAATCTATATATAAAGAGGGATTTTGCTCCACTGGAAGACAGGCTGCGTGATGTGATTGCAGTCGAACAAAAAATTCCAGAGGTGTTTGCAGCGGCAAAAGCTAACCTGGAAGATTCACTTCCAAAACCCTACATTGAAACTGCTATCTCTATTGCGGAAGGTGGCGCCAGCTTTCTGAAAGGGGATCTTCTGGTGGCCCTGAAGAATGTGAAGAATGATTCACTCATGAAGATTTTTACAGAAGTGAATAACAAGGCTATTGGAGCGATAGCCGATTATGTAAGCTGGCTGAAAAAGGAAAAATTGCCTAAAGCCAATAATGCCTATGCTATCGGTACAGATAATTATAAGAAAATGCTCCTTTATAGTGAGGACATCCGAATAACACCTGAGCAGATACTTGAGATAGGTTTAAAAGAGCTTGAAAATGAAAAGCAACGCTTTAATAAGGCGGCGGCAATCATCAATCCCTCCAAAAAGCCCAGGGATGTGTTGAATGACGTGCAGAAGGAACATCCAACTGCAGAGAACCTTATCCCGGAAGCTAAAAAGAACCTGGAACTGATCCGTCAGTTTGTGATCGATAAAAAAATATGTACCATGCCATCGGAAGTAAGAGTGCAGGTGAAAGAAACTCCACAGTATGCACGTGCTACCAGTACGGCTTCCATGGATGTGACAGGACCTTTTGAAACAAAGGCAACTGAATCTTACTATTATATAACTCCCGTTGATCCCACATGGACAGCCAAACAGAAAGAAGACTGGCTATCCTCCTTTGATTATTATACAACGGATAATGTTACCGTACACGAATGCTATCCCGGACACTACACCCAATTCCTTCATCTCAATGCTTCTTCTGCCAGTAAGATTGAGAAAATATTTGGAAGCTATGCATACATCGAAGGATGGGCTCACTACTGTGAAAAAATGATGATCGATCAGGGCTTTGGCAATGAAGGAGATTCCATTAAGGCTGCCAAATACCGGTTGGCGCAATCAGGAGATGCCTTATTGAGACTCTGCCGTCTTTGTGTATCCATTAAAATGCATTGCCAGGGAATGACCCTGGCAGAGGGCACCAAATTTTTTATGGACAATTGGTACCAGGGCGAAAAACCTTCTTATCAGGAAGCGCTAAGAGGTACATTCGATCCTGGATATTTATTTTATACAGTTGGTAAACTTCAGATACTAAAACTCCGTGATGATTACAGCAAACAGGAAGGAACTAACTTCTCCCTGAAATCATTCCATGATCAACTCATGGACAATGGCATGCCACCGATCCGGTTGTTGAGAGAAGTATTGCTGAAGGATCAAAATACCTGGGACCAAACTTTATAATAGTAAATAATCACTATCTCTTCCGCAATACGGCCATGCGGGTACCTACAGTATAACTGGCCTGCAGGGGAACATAACTTACATATTCAATGTTTTCATTGTCCCTCCAGGTCAAAACCTGTTGGGATTTATCATTCATATAACGGAATACAGTGTCGATGTGTACAAGTTGAGCACTTACAATATCCACCTGAATTTCGCGAGGGGAGTAACAGCTTGCCAGGCATACCAGGGCAACCAGCAGAACGATCATGGTTTTCATAATAGGCTTTTCCAAATCCTTTCAATATATATGCCACGGTGAATAAATGTTACCAAATTGGTTTTGACAGGCTCGTTGAAATCCAATGAAAACGCTTACTTTCACCGGTGAATACCGGGTTCCCGGTCTCCTCACGATACCTGCCATACTTGCTTCAGCCATTGATTTAATGTTTACCCTTCCAATTGAACCTAGCTTCAGCACGCTACCTATTCGCACAATTGTGACATCAATCTATTTACCTAACAATTAATTAATTGTACGGTAAAGTTCTATATACAATCAGGTTTCAATTTTGCACCCAAAACTTCACCGATTATGAGAAAATGTAAGGTCTTTTTATTTCTATTGTGCCTGTCTCTAACATCAGGCCTGCTTGCCCAGGAAACAACTTCTGAGATTTCTGGCGTGGTAACAGGAGATTCAGGCCCATTGGCAGGTGCCACAGTAACTGCCTTGCACCAGCCTTCAGGTACGGCTTACACAACCACCAGCCGTAAGGATGGCCGATATACACTCCCCAACCTCCGAGTGGGAGGTCCGTATTCCATCACAGTCACATATGTTGGATTTAAATCTGAGCCAGTTGATAATGTAACCTTATTGCTTGGGCAGGAATTCAAGGCGGACCTGCAGATGGTACCGGAAGCCAAATCACTCGATGCGGTAGTAGTTCGTTCTGTCAGGCAGGATAAGGTTTTTAATTCCGGTCGCACTGGCAGCCAGGAAGTTATTAGCCGTACGCAACTGGAAAGGTTACCTACCATCAATCGCTCTTTGCAGGACTTTACCAAACTGACACCTTCTTCAAATGGCTTAAGCTTTGGCGGGCGTAATTCAGCATATAATAATATTACAGTTGATGGCGCCAATTTCAATAATGCTTTTGGACTCTCAGGAACACTTGGTGGTCAAACAAGTTCACAACCTATCAGCTTAGATGCTATTGAGCAGATCCAGGTGAACCTTGCACCTTATGATGTAAGGCAGGGAGGATTTTCGGGTGCTGGTGTGAATTCAGTTACCCGCAGTGGTACCAATCAATTCAAAGGATCTGTATACACCTATATCCGTAACCCTGATCTGCAGGGATACAAGGTTCGGACGGTTGAAGTACCCAAACCCAAATTTGATTACAATCTTCGGGGGGCATCATTTGGCGGACCCATCATCAAAGACAAGCTTTTCTTCTTTGTGAGTGGTGAGCAGGAAAGGGTTAGTCAGCCTGCAACTACATTAGTAGCTAACAAACCCGGACAGACAGCAGTACCCGGTGTGATCTCACAGGCAGTAGCCGATACATTGGATGTTCTGAAAGCTTTCCTGCAGAGCAAGTTTGGATATGATCCAGGTGAATATCAGAATTATAACTATCGTACGCAAAGTGATAAGGTTACAGTGCGTATTGACTGGAATATTAATAAAAGCAACACCTTCACCATTAAATATAATTACCTGAAATCATTTAGGGATATTGCTGCCAGCAATAGTGGAGCTCCCAATAATAACCGGCAGCCCAGCAATAATGGTCTTCCATTCAGCGGTAGCGGTTATACTATCAACAATAATTTCAACATTGTAATAGCAGAATTGAATTCACGATTTGCCAACAGGTGGTCCAATAAGTTCCAGGTAGGTTATTCCGCACTTCGTGATTTCCGTTCCAGCCTGGGAAGTGGAGATTTTCCGCTGGTGGATATTCTCAACCCACAAGGTCAAACCTATACCAGTTTTGGATATGAGCCATTTACTTATAACAATGTGCTGAACACAAATATTTTCCAGGTAAGTGATATCCTGACTGCCTATATGGGAAAACATGAGGTTACTGTTGGTACACAGAATTATTTCAAGGATTTCAAGAATGGATTTGCTCCCCAATATGAAGGAGCTTATGTGTTCAAAAGCTTTAGTGATTTTTATAACAGTGTGAATAATGGAACACCATTGGCAAGCCGGTATCAGTTGCGCTATTCACTGGCCAAGGATGGTTCTTTCCCATTTGCATTGATAGGGGTGAAAGAGTTTGGCGTGTTTGCTCAGGATAAATTCCGGGTCACCAATAATTTCACATTAACCTATGGGGTTCGTGTGGATGCTCCGGTATTTGACAACAAATTTGATTTCAATCCGGTTGTTGCAACACTTGCATTCCGTGATGGAAAGAAGTACAGCACTGGTGATAAACCAGGGACAAATGTATTGTTCTCTCCAAGAGTCGGCTTCAACTGGGATGTATTTAGAAATCAGAAAACACAGGTGCGCGGTGGTATTGGATCATTTTCCGGCGCTCCTCCTTTTGTGTGGGTGAGTAACCAGGCAAGTAACAATGGTGTACAGTTTGGCTCATTTGATATTGCTCCAAGTTCTGGTGGAGTCGTCCAAAGCGATCCCCGATTTGCATTCAAGGCAGATATAAATGCGAACCGCCCCAGCAATGGAGCTGCCCCAACACAATATGATATTGTATTTACTGATAAGGATTTCAAATACCCCCAGGTGCTGAAAATGAGTGCTGCTGTTGATCAGAAACTGCCCGGTAACTGGGTTGTTACGGCGGAATTTATTTATAATAAAGATATCCATGCCGTGAATTTTGAGAATGTAAACCTGCCTACAGCAGGAACTGCATTCAATGGATCTGATAACAGGGTCCGATACACATCTACTAAAATATATTCAGGAGCTGGTGGGGCAACTGTTGCTAATCCCAACATTAATAGCGCCATCCTGATGAAGAATTACAATAAAGGGCATGGCTATGTATTTACCCTGCAGGTACAAAAAACCTGGAAGAACCTTTATGCCAGTGTAGCATACACCAATAGCAAATCACTTAGCCTGAATGATGGTGGTTCCATTGCCGCCAGTATGTGGCGCGATCGTTTTGTAGCAGGTGATCCCAATGCGCCTGTTATTGGTCTTTCCAATTTCTATCAGCCGCACCGTGTCATTGCACAGGCGTCCTACCGGATTGAATATGCAAAGCATTTTGCAACTTCTGTGGGTTTGATCTTTGAAGCAGCTCCTAATGGGGTGGGGTCCTATACCTATAGCGGTGATGTAAACAATGATGGTACTGGTGGTAATAACGACCTGATCTTTATCCCTGCCAACCAAAGCCAGATTGTACTGGTACCTGTGAATACAGGAGGTGGTACCATTACAGATACAAGAACTCCCAATATTATCTGGAATCAGCTGAACAATTTCATTAACCAGGACCCTTACATGAGTTCACACCGTGCCGCTTATGCCAAACGCAATGCAGTTGTATTGCCATATTTCAAGAAGCTTGATCTGAACGTAACGCAGGATTTCTATTTGAAAACTGGTGTCACTAAACATACACTACGTGTTTCCTTTGATGTTATCAATCTTGGTAACCTGCTGAACAGGAACTGGGGTATTGCAAAATCCTTTAGTTCTACTTCCTTCCTGAAATATGAAGGATTGGTAACAGCTGCAGGCGCTGACTTTGGTAAACCAAGGTATTCGTTCCTTTACCAGGATGCGAACAATCAAATTCAATTCGTGAAGAGTTATCAGGATAATACAAGCATATTCTCACGCTGGCAGGGCCAATTGGGAATACGCTACCTGTTTAATTAGCAGGCGAGCCGTTTTTAACCCGTTATCTTCTTAGAAAAAAACTAAAGCAAAGGGCTGGCAATTGTGCCGGTCCTTTTGCTATTAAGCAAGTGCTTCATACAAAACCTCAACCGGGTGTTTGGCCTTTCTGGATGTACCATCTTTTATCTGGTGACGGCAACTTGTACCGGGAGCAGCGATAATTGTTTCAACTGATGATCTGCGAACTGCAGGCAGCAACACCAGTTCACCCACCTGCATGGAGATATCATAGTGTTCTTTTTCATAGCCAAAGCTCCCAGCCATTCCGCAACAGCCTGAGGGAATAATTTCAACTGAATAATTTTCAGGAAGGGAAACGATGCTGGCAGAAGGATTAACAGAGGAAAGCGCTTTTTGCTGGCAATGGCCATGCAGCAACACCTGTCTCTTTTCTTTGGTAAACAGGCCAGGATGTATAACTCCTTTGCTTATTTCTGATGCAAGAAATTCATCGATTAGAAATACATTCTTTGAAAGGGCTTTTGCCTTTTCAAAATTGGCATCCTCTGCCAGGTCAATATACTCATCCCTGAAAGTCAGGATGGCGGAGGGCTCAATGCCGATTAACGGTGATTCTGTAGTGATCAAAGGGGCGAGAGCAGCTATATTTTTATTGGCGATTACTTTTGCCTTTCGCAAAAGGCCTTTGGACAGCCAGGCTCTTCCACTTTCAGTGTGTTCTGGAATGATCACCTCATAGCCCAGTTTCTCCAATAGTTCAATCGATTTTATTCCGATCTCGGTATCATTAAAATTGGTGAACTCATCACAGAACAGATAAACTTTCCTGGCTGGTTTGATAGCAGTATTCCCCGAACGATTGTGTTGTTTATACCATTTCCGGAGTGTGGTCTTGTAAAGTTTAGGCATCGATCTTTCCACTGCAAAGCCAGATGCTTTCTTTACCAGTTTGCTGATCACCCGATTTGTCATGAAGAAATTATACAGACCCGGCCAGACAGCGCCTGCAGAAGAAGTGGCATTGAACCAGGCAATCAGCCTTGAACGGAAGGGTATTCCATTGGCATCATAGTAATGCTGCAGGAATTCCGCCTTTAATTTTGCTACATCCACATTGCTTGGACATTCAGACTTACAGCCTTTACAACTGAGGCACAGGTCCATCACTTCATAGATCTCTTGATGATCAAAACGATTCAGCTTATCGGAATGTGTCAGGAATTCACGAAGTATATTAGCCCTTGCACGAGTAGTTTCCTTTTCATTGCGGGTAGCCATATAAGAAGGACACATGGTACCACCGCTTAATTGGGTCTTCCGGCAATCGCCGCTTCCATTGCATTGTTCAGCATGTTGGAGGATGTCCTGGTTATAAAACCGGAAATTGGTTTTAAAGACTGGAGTTTTTTGTCCGGGTGCATACCGCAGAAAACTATTCATGGGAGGCGTATCAACAATCTTATTGGGATTGAAGATGGAATGAGGGTCCCAGGCTTTCTTGATCTCCTTCAGTAAATGGTAGTTCTTTTCACCCACCATCTGGCGAATGAACTCGCCACGCAATCTGCCATCGCCATGCTCACCACTCAGTGACCCATTGTATTTTTTAACCAGGGTTGCGATCTCTTCGGCAATAACACGGAAAAGGCGATTGCCTTCTTCTGTCTTTAAATTGATAATGGGCCGTAAATGAATCTCACCTGAACCAGCATGTGCATAGTGCACTGAATACAATCCATGTTTTTTCAATATCTCATTGAAATCACTGATATAGGCGGGCAGGTCATTGACATCAACTGCAGTGTCCTCAATTACCGGGACAGCTTTTTCATCACCGGGCAAATTACCCAGCAAACCAAGACCTGCCTTACGAAGGGTCCATATTTTTTTGGTATCAGCGCCAAACAGGAGTGGGAAATGGTAACCTAAGCC
>JAJKIP010000035.1 GCA_021154405.1 Segetibacter sp.
ATAAAATAAAATGTGATGAAAAAAGTAAAAATCTGGTATTGGATCGTAACTATCATTTTTGCAGGATTCATGATCTTCACTGCCATACCGAATATTGCATCAAATAAAGCTTCAATTGATCTGATCAATGGCGTCCTTGGGTTTCCAAAATACCTGATACCGTTTTTAGGAATTGCAAAGCTTATAGGTTCCATTATTATTCTGATCCCTGGTCTTAATCGTTTAAAGGAGTGGGCTTATGCAGGGTTGTTTTTTGATCTTGCCGGTGCTACCTATGCAATTATATATTTAACCGGTGTAAAGCCAGATATCATTTGGATGCTATTGCCGATAGTATTTCTGTTTCTTTCTTATTATTTATCGCATAAATTAAAAGGATAGCAGATTTCCTATTATTTATTTAATCCGCAATGTACCGCTGAAAGGTGCATTGCGGATTTATCACATAAGCCACCCGGATATAATCCTGTAATGGTCCCCAAACAATTGAATGGCTCAAAAATTACCCCGCCATTTTAACAGATTCCCATCCTATCATAGCGGTTTTCCGGTTACTTCCCCAATGGTAATTGCCTAATACACCTGACGATTGAATAACCCGGTGACATGGAATAAGAAAGGCTACCGGGTTATCACCTACTGCAGATCCTACCGCCCTTGCGGCTGCAGGATTATCAATTTTCCGGGCCAGGCCGCCGTATGTCGTCAATGATCCCATTGGTATCTTCAATAACATATTCCAGACTTTAAGCTGGAAATCTGTTCCCCTGAGGTGCAATTTTATTTTATTCAACCGGCTCCAGTCGGCTCCAAAAATAGAAAGTGCATTTGTTTGCAATTCATCTTTCTTTTCAATTAAGCCTGCGTTTGGAAAGAGTTGTTTTAATTCATGTAGTGCGATTTGCTTTTCATCCGCAAAGGCCATATAGCATATTCCCTTTGCGGTGGAGGCAATCAATACAGGTCCAAAAGGGCTATCTGAATAATGATAATTGATACGAAGCTCTTTTCCACCATTTTTATATTCTCCCGGGGTCATTCCCTCAATATTGATAAAAAGGTCATGTAATCGTCCTGTCCCGGATAATCCCGTTTCATAAGCTGCATCAGCAATTGATGATTTACTTTGCTGTAATATTTTCTTGGCGTGTTCCACAGTGATGAACTGGAGAAATTTCTTTGGACTTACTCCGGCCCAGTTTGTGAACATTCGCTGGAAATGAAAAGGACTGAGATGAATGTTCTGTGCTACCTCATCCAGGTCCGGTTGATCCCGGTAATTGGTATTGATGTATTCGATTGCCTCGGCTATCCGTGAAAAATCATGTGTATCCTGCGTTGCCATTTTTTCTTTTTGTAAAACTAGTACCATGCCGGGTGATGGGAAACCCGATTCTTGCGGTAAATTTACCACTTCATTTTTTATGAATCAGGCAGGATAATGATACTTGAAACAGAAAGACTCAGGCTCAGGCAATTTGAACAAACAGATGCGGCCTTCATTATAGAACTGGTGAATTCTCCCGGATGGCTGGAGTATATAGGTGACCGGAACATTGGGACTGAAGAACAGGCCAGGGTCTATCTTGAGAATGGTCCAATCAGAAGTTACCGGGTAAATGGGTATGGATTATGGTTAGTTGAGAGAATAGAAGATGAAAAGCCGATTGGAATGTGTGGGATTATCAATCGCCCAATGATGGAAAATCCTGATATCGGTTTTGCCTTTTTACCATCCTTTATGGGAGTCGGTTATGCTTATGAAATTGCCAAAGCCACGCTGGATTTTGCAAACTATCAACTGAATATACCCATAATTTCAGCCATCACAGTGCCTAAAAATGCAAGGTCCATACGACTAATTGAAAAACTTGGACTCACCTTTATACGTGAATTTTCTTTTCCAGATTCGCAGGAAATACTAAGTTTATATAGTCAATAATTTTAAACCTTCTCTTCTACCGTTGGTAAAGTGAATTGTTTCCATTATCGGATTTCAGCAACCGTTGGAAAACTCCAGTCATTTCCTGTTTTTATTGCGGAATAGCTTTGCGCCGTTACTCTTCGTTTATTCATTTTTATTAAACAATTTATCATGAAATTTTTAGCAATTACCACACTTGCTGTTTTTGTTCTGGCATCCTGTCAGTCTTCCGAGCAGGGAAAGACTGAGACCGGGCAAACCAAAGATTCTTCATCAGTCGTTCAAAAGCCTGTGCAGGAAAACCTGTACATGGATGTTCACCACCTTGGCGCCGGAAAAGTTACGGCTGCAGCCGTGGCTGATGCACATTCAAAGGACCTGGCAACCGAAGGAAAGTATGGCGTTCATTTTATCAAATATTGGGTAGATGAAAAAGGAGGCAATGTTTATTGTCTTTCCTCTGCGCCTGATACTGCTTCTATCCGTTTGACGCATCAGAATGCGCATGGCCTGTTGCCGGATGATATTTATGAAGTGACCGATGGCCCGGAAGCCGCTGCCAACTCTGGGAAGGATTTTTTCCTCGACATACATGATTTCGGTCCTGGTAAAGTTGCAGCAAAAGATGTTGCCAATGCACATCAGAAAGACCTGGCTACTCAGGCAAAATATGGTGTGAACTTCATTAACTATTGGGTCGATGAAGGCCAGGGACATGTATTCTGTCTTGCCCAGGCGCCTGATTCAGCCGCTGTAATGAAAACACATAAAGAGGCGCATGGTCTGCTTCCAGTTCGTATGCTTCATGTGACGCAGGGACAATAAACCCTTAATACGGTTCGAGCACCGCAACAGGAAATTTATTAAAGAGAAGCCTTACATCCAGGGAATCGGAATTTACCTTTTCCCTGGTGAAAAGGTTTCTCCATTTTTGAGGAGCTTCATCAGGGATCTTTATTCTTAATTCCTTACCAGTATTGGCCACCAGTCCCAATGGTAGTACAACCAATAACCATTGTTCCCACAACCTTCTGAAATAGGCAATCACTACCCGGTCGCTTCCTTCTGAATAAACAGGGATATAATCTCCTTCTATAAATAATCTGTTATGCTGTTTTCGGAGACTGAGTATTTTTTTGGTGACAAGTAACTTTTGAGTACCAATCTCATAGTTATTTGAAGCCCATTCCAGCAGGTAATCAATTTTTTCCTGTTCTTTTTGTTTCAATTGTCCAAGAAGCTCCCTTCTCAATTCAAAATTGACCGGTCGCCTGTTGTCTGGATCAACATAGCTGAGGTCCCAAAGCTCACATCCCTGGTATATATCCGGTATTCCGGGTGCCGTGGTTTTGATGATCACCTGCACCATGGTATATATATTGGAATACCGGATGATCTTTTTAACAAAAGGGATCAGGGTGGGGAGGAAGCCATGCTCCGAATTGAACAGGTGATCTATGAACGCGATGCAGGCTTCTTCATAAGGAATATTTGGTTTTACGTGGTCACTCATGAACTTGGATTCCCGTAAAACTTTTATGAAATATTTTTTAGTTCGCTGAATAAATTCTTCGTTAACGATAAGGTCTTCAGGAAAACCGCCAATGATAGCCTGGTAAAGGAAGTATTCATCATTAACAATAGGTGCCCGTAATTCATTTACCTGCTTTCGATATGGTTCATTCAATTTTTGCCATTCTGCCACCAGAACCGACCATTCTTCTGCAAATTCACTGATGATATTGATCCGTATGCGGTTATCCTCTCCGCGTTTCGTATCATGCGTGGAAGTGCAATTCATGGACAATGAGTTTCGCTGTTGACGGTCCTGCATTTTTTCATGGAATTCACGAACTGGTATTCCCAACACACAGGGTTGATCACCTACTTCGTTATGGGAGATAAGCGGATTATACTGGTAGAAGGTGGTGTCTTCAATTCCCTTGGCAGCAAGTGGTCCTGTGAATTGCATGAGCCGCTGGATAAATAATAATCTTCTTGAATTCCTATCCTCATCCGGATGCGGTTCAAACAGGCTACGCAAAAGGGTCAGTTCACATTTTAATTCAGGATATCGTTTAAATGCAAATACAAAGGCTTCTACCACCAGGCGTTCATCATTGATATCAAGTGGCAATTGCTCTATATAAACTCTATATACCGGAAATGCAGCCATAAACACTCCCAGTGCCAGTTTGAGAGGTGGAATTTTGATCTCCTCATTCTCTACCAGGTTTAATGAAAGCAGGTAACGGATCATGTTATCCCATTCACCATGGAGATAGGTGTCAAAATTGGCAAGTTTATTATTGAAGACGATATCCTGATAGTTTCTGTTTTCAGGAACGTATTCATTATAAATTGCCAGCAGTTTTTCTGAACCCTTTCTATCAGTGATTACCTGGTTGATATAGGAGAGGAACTCATATCCGCTTGTTCCATGGATAGCCATGGAAGCTGGCAATTCTTCTTTAACATCCAGGATCTTCTCCACTATAATATAGCAATCCTCTCCAAACAGTTTGCGAAGCCGTCGAATATATTCATGCGGGTTTCGTAATCCGTCGATATGATCAATGCGAAGGCCCTGTATGATCCCCTGTTCATATAATTCATGAATGTAACGATGGTAATCATCAAACACCTTTTCTTTTTCAATACAAAGGCAGATCAGTCCGTTTACATTGAAGAACCGGCGATAATTGATGTACTTATGAGATTCAGTATGAGCACACAGGACATAATGCTGGGAAGCGAATAATTGCAGAAGTGCAGGTCTGTCCTTAGACAGTTTTATTATTCCATCCTGTACCCCTTTGAAGGGTGATCTGCTTAATTGATCGAGGAAATTTTTTTTAAGCTGCTGCCAGTTATCATACCCTGTCTTTATCTGACTGATCAGTGAATCCAAACCAGGTTTTATTTCTTCCTTCTTTTCCTGGAAACATAATGACAGTAGCTGTGTGTAAGATTCAAAGCAAAGCGGGTATTGCTGGTTATAAAACGAAAAATAAAACCCTTTATCGGGTTCATAAAAAAGAGCCAGTTTTCCCTGGTCGATTGTTTCCTCCAGCGAAGTTTCCAGGAACGGCGCCATTAACTTATGATGAATTTGTGGATGCTCCCAGTCTATATCAAAATAGTCGGAAAATGAGGAATTCATTCCACGTTCAAGCACATCCCGAAGCCACACATTTGTGGTATTGAAGGCAAGGTGATTGGGCACAATATCCTGGATCCAGCCTATGCCACGGGGTTTCAGTTCCTCGCAAAGTGCTTTCAGGTTTTCAAAGGTTCCAAGTTCAGGATTAAGCCTCGATGTATCAATCCCGTCATAACCATGCTCGCTCCCTCTTGCAGGTTGCAAAATGGGTGATGCATAAATAGCCGTTACACCTAATTCTTCCAGATAGTCTATGATTTCCGCCAGGTGATTAAAGGTAAAGCGCGGGTTAAACTGTATGCGGTAGGTACAGGATGGAATGATCATCAGTATGTATTTATAATGAATCTGTTGCAGTTTTCCTGCCATTTTTTTGGCATAGATCCCCCGCAGTAACTTGTATCCTGAAATTCTTATCTTCAGTCAAATAAGCCTGCCATGAGGAACAAAAGTTTAATACTTCTGATTTCCGGTCTTTTGATTTGCCTGACCGCCATATCCCAACAGTTTTATACTAATCCATTAAGGCCTTCGGGACCTGATCCCTGGGTATTCTATCAAAAGGGCTGGTTTTACTTTATGAGTACAGCTGGGAGGGACCAGATCAAATTATCCCGCACCAGGAATATGGCCAACCTGTCAACAGCTGAAGAAAAAGTGGTTTTTGCTCCTGAGAACGGTAAGGCTTATTCAAAACAGCTATGGGCGCCAGAGATACACTTCCTCGATAACAAATGGTATATCTATTTCGCTGCGGATGAAGGAAATAATCTGCATCATCGTATCTGGGTGCTGGAGAATAAAAATGAAGATCCTTTCATAGGGGATTGGGAATTAAAAGGAAAGCTGGGTGATCCCGGGGATCATTGGGCAATAGATCTTACGGTAATTGATTATAAAGGCAAGCGATATGCTGCATGGAGCGGATGGGAAAATTATAATAATGTACAGCAGAATATTTATATCGCGGAACTTGCAAACCCCTGGACCATGAGGGGCGACAGAGTTCTCTTATCCGTTCCCAGTTATGAATGGGAATTACACGGAAAGGTTCCTATAGCCTGGCAAAAGAATACAGGAGAACCTCCATTTCTGCGCATTAATGAAGGGCCTCAATTCCTTGAACATAACGGTAATTTATTTATTGTTTATTCTGCTAATGCATGCTGGGAAGATTATAACCTGGGCCTGCTGATATTCAAAAAGGGGGACGTACTTGATCCAGTCAACTGGAAAAAACATCCGAGTCCTGTATTTGTGCAATCAGTGGAAGACAGTGTTTTTGCTCCCGGACATAATTCATTCTTCAAAAGTCCAGATGGAAAGGAAGACTGGATAATCTATCATGCCAATCCAACACCTGATGCAGGTTGTGGTAACCGTCGTGCTCCGCATATGCAAAAATTCAGCTGGACCAGAGAAGGGCTTCCTTATTTTGGAAAACCAGTTGGCAGGAAAGCATTGCCTGTACCATCAGGAACACCTGAGTAAAAACCCGGATTTTTTGTTCGGCTGGATTTTCAGATAAATATTTCCTTAGTTTTGGAAAACGGTGGCAATGCTACGCTACCTGAAAATACATTTCCATTTACATTTTCCAATTCCAATCTACTAATCCCATTTTATTACTGCACTTCTTCCCAATGTAGGGGAGTATTAATTTATTTAATTAAACGAAACCATATTCTTTATGAAGAAGTATATACTCCTTGTTGATGACGATACTGAAGAGCTAATGATCTTCCTCGATGCTTTAAACAAAGTGCCGGGAGATTTTAAGTGCATTTATGCCAGCACTCCTCAGCAGGCTATAGAAATCCTGAAATGGGCAGTCCCTGATTACATCTTTATTGATTTCAATCTTCCCAGGCTAAATGGTTTGCAATTCCTGTCTATTTTGAAATCGGAAGAAAAACTTAGCCATGCAAGAAAATTTCTTTACTCCAGTCACATTAGTGAAGACCTCAGTAAAATGGCAAAGGTGCTGGGAGCCACTGGATGTATTGAAAAAACGGATACCATAGGTATACTGGCAGTGGAGTTGCGATCAATTTTCAGAGAGTACAGGCAGGCGGGATAGATCAATATCATTGTAACTTGTCCAAACGGTCCGATCTTTGGCATTGTAACAACCATTGCAAATCCTGAGATCACATAGATTCCGCAAAAGACTGGTAAAGACTCGCAGTACGGTAAAAAGCGTTACCGAACTGAATGATGGTCCCTGGCGTTGGGCTGTAGGCATACAGGCTGGGATTGCCATTGGAGTACCAGTTGCATTGTTTACCTACACAGGTCACCAGTCCTATGGTCTTATTGCTTCTCTGGGTGGACTGATCTCATTGTATGGAGTAGCACAAAGCACTGTAGTCAGGCTTCGAATTTTACCTTTTGTTATTTCAGGATTGGTGCTTTCTTCATTTTGTGGGGTATTGACTGCAGGCAATGCGTGGTCTGCAGGATCTGGAATTGTACTGGCAGGTATACTGTTTAGCATTCTCAGTTTTGGAACAGGTTTGGGAGCTCCAGGTCCGGTTATCTTCTTACTTGTTACAGCAATAACTGCGCGCCTTACCTCACCCGCTACAATGGGTGGTGCGGG
>JAJKIP010000036.1 GCA_021154405.1 Segetibacter sp.
GATCAAAAACTTTCCAAAACAGCGAAAGAGAAACAGTGGGTGATTGAAATGAATAAGAAAATCATCTGGGTGGTTGGAATGCGGATCGACGAAAGATTTAAGGTTAAAGACAGGACAAGGGAAGTGCTGGAAATATTCCTTAGGCCATCCCAATAGTTATTAGTGCCATGGTTCGTGAGACACGAACCATTAGTGGTGTGTGAGACACACACCACGGCTTAACACCCGACCGGAATAAACGGATTATTTGCCTGTAATTGCTCTTTAAAATTATCGATCAAATTCAGTTGACCCATCGCAGTAACAAAGGCAATAGTAAAGAGAAGGCCATAGATAGCACCCCACATATGCGCTCCGTGGTTGATATTGCCGCCCCCTCTTTTATCCAGGTAGTACGATATGGCCAGGTACAACACTGCAAAAAGATACCCCGGTATACGAACCCCCGGAATGAAGATGACGCCTACTCCAACAGTAGGCAGTATTACAATGCTTGCAAAAATTATTGCTGATACTGCACCAGAAGCTCCGAGGCTCCGATAATGATAATCATCTTTATGTTTCATCAGGTCAGGCAGGCTGGCTGCAGGGAGTGCAGTTAAATATAATATTATAAACATTACATTACCCAGGTTTCCAAACAGGCAGTCGCTGCTAAATGCCCTTTCCAAACCGGTGCCAAATGAATACAGAGCAATCATATTGAAGATAAGATGGGCTGCATCTGCATGGATCAATCCATGCGTCCACATACGGTACCATTGTCTGCGTACTGAAATGGATGGACCGTGGAAAATAAGATCATCCATTATTTTCTGGTTATTGAAAGCTCCGATCGAAACTATTGTAGTGAGAAGGCAGATGATTAGGGTGATCGATATTTGCATGGCTGGCTTGTCTGAAATTTATGTGTTAGGCTGTAAACTTACTTATTTATGATGGTATTTCTCATTCTTCAGAATGGTGCAGGCACGGTAAACCTGTTCTGCCAGCATAAGCCTTACAAGCTGATGCGGGAATGTTAATTCAGAAAGGCTCCAGGTGAAATCTGCTCTTTTTAAAATGAGCTCATCCAGTCCAAATGCTCCTCCAATTACAAACACCATTCTCTTAATACTGCGGTTAGCAGTCTTTTGAATGAAAAGAGCCAACCCTTCAGAACTCAACTGTTTTCCATGTTCATCAAGGGCAACCAGGTAATCTTCTTTTTCAAGCCATTCCATGATCAGTTCACCTTCCTTTTTCTTAAGGTCCATTTCACTCATCATGCCGGCATTTTTTGGTACGGGAATAATATTCCAGTCCACCTTATAGTAATTAGAGATGCGTTTGGTGAAATCTTCCACACCTGACTTTACATACGGTTCATGATTTTTCCCGATTGCCCAGAACTGGAGTTTCATGTTAATAATTTAAAATGCCTTTTTCGGCTCCTCGGTGATCTGCACTTCGGTTACTGGTCCATACTTTTCTGCGATCTTTTTAATATCTGCCGATTTCCCTACCAGTATAAATTGCAAATTGTCTTTCGGGAAATATTTCGCAATGATCTCTTTGGCTTTTGCAACGGTGAGTCCATCAACATTCTTCTGGAAATTATTGATATAGGAATCGTCCAGCTTATACCAGAACATCTGCGTCAATAATCCGGCCAGTTGCCCACTGGTTTCATAGCGGGGAGGGAATTGGCCTTTTACATAGTTCCTGGCAGAAGCCAGGGATTGTTCATCCACACCTGCTGTGTGAAGTCTGTTAATGACATTAAGAGCTGTATCGATAGCTGCCTCAGTTGTTTTACCTGCAGTAAAGGTGGTTATATAAACACTTCCCGCATTTTTGAGTGGACTCCAGCGACTGCTGGCGCCATAGGTAAGTCCGCTATTCACGCGCAACGCATCATTCAGCATGGAAGTAAATCGGCCACCAAAGAGTGTATTCACAACTTCAATTGCCACGAAATCCGGGTTATTGCGATTGATGCCTGGAGCTCCTATATAAAATGTAGTTTCCTTGGCATCATCCTTATTGATTAGCAATACGCGATTACCGGTTGGCTTGGTCACAGGTTTGGATGCCAGTTCGCTTCCCTGCTGTTTTCCCTGTTTCCAATTTGAAAATAGTTTGGTAACAGTAGCTTTCATGTCCTTGCTGTTAAAATCACCAACAATGGAAATGGCAGCGCCATTTGGAATATAATTGGTCTTATAGAACTGCTGAACATCAGCAGGCGTAAGATTGCTAACGGAGGAGATTGTACCTGAAATGATATTACCATATACGTGATCACCATACAGGAACTTGTCAAAATAAGAACCGATTACAGAGCGGGGACTTTCCTTTGCCTGCTCCAATCTCAATAGAGTCCTTTTCTTTTCTTTGGAGAATTCAGCAGTATCAAAAACGGGTGAGGTCAGTAATTCGCTGACAATGTCAAGTAGCTTGTCTTTATCTTTTGAAGCACAATCAGCAAATAAGCTCGCAGACTCTTTTCCTGCAAAACTGTTGACGGTTGCGCCAATGAAATCCAGCTCTTCATCCAGTTTCTGCTTAGGGTAATTTTTAGTACCATGTTTGAGAGCAACGGCGGTGAGGGATGCCAGTCCAGCCTTTTCCCCATCATAAATAGCGCCAGCAGGCAAAATAACTGATACATCAATTTTAGGCACTTCATGTTGTTCCATCAGGAAAACAGTCAATCCATTTTTCAGCGTGAATTTCTGATAAGCCGGTAGTTTGTAATCCTGGGCGAATATGCCTACTCCGATTAAGCAAAACAATGCCGCGATAATATATTTAGATCCTTTCATTTTAATAGAAGTTGAATTTTTAGTTTGGCAATTACTCATTGGTGTTTTCTTTCAGAATTCCTACTGTTCGTCCACTCTTAATGAGATATTTGATGGCAACTCGTTTGATGTCGTCCGCTGTTACCTTATTATAAAGTGAGGGAGCATCAAACATCTTTTTATAATCTCCGAAGAAAACTTCGTAGGTACCGAGGTTATCTGCTTTACCATTGATGGTCTCAACCTGGTTATAGAACTGGATCAGTCGCTGATTCTTTACTTTTTGTAATTCCCTGTCATTGACTCCTTCTTTTTTGATCTTTTCCAGCTCTTCATAGATTGTATTTTCAATATCAGCTTCCTTTACATCTTTATTAGAAACTACATAGAAGTTGAAAAGGGTAGGATCGAAGCTATTGTCGTAAGATGTATTAATATTTGTCGCCAATTGCTTTTGATCTACCAGGGAGCTATACAGGCGCGAACTTTTTCCACTGCTGAGGATATCGCTTAGAAGGCTCAGCGCATAATAGTCTTCGTTCCTGGATTCCGGAACGTGGTAGGCGATATTAATATAGGGTGTAGCTACATCTTTCCGGACCATGATGCGTCTTTCGCCGGTTTGTTCTGGTTCCACAATTTTGACAGCAGGCGGAGCCGGTTGTTCAGGAATGGGTTCGATATATTTCTCTGCTAGTTTCTTTACATCATCCAGTTTCACGCTGCCCGCAATTACAACTACGCAGTTATTGGGAGCATAGTAAGTTTTGAAATACTGTTCCAGGTCGGTCTGTTTCCAGTTCTTCATATCATCTTCATAACCGATCACTGGCCAGTGGTAGGGATGTTCCTGGAAGGCCTGTGCCTGTACCGATTGAGTCAGCAGGTTCCAGGGTGAGTTTTCCAGTCCTGTACTTCTCTCTGAAAGCACAACGCCTCTTTCACTTTCAACCATTTTGGGATCGATGCTAAGGGAAGCAATGCGATCACCTTCCAGGTCGAAGATGGTTTCCATGGCTGAGGTGGGAAACCAATCGGTGTACACCGTTACATTTTCTGTGGTATAGGCATTATTGGCGCCGCCATTGAATTCCATTGTGCGATCGAATTCTTTGGGGCCATATTTTTTGGCGCCATTGAACATCATGTGTTCAAAGAAATGGGAGAGACCGGTTATGCCCTGGTGTTCATTTCTTGAGCCAACCCGATAGAAAAGATACATATTGGCATTGGGAATGGAATTGTCTTCCACTACAAGGAATTTCATTCCGTTTTTAAGGGTGAAGGTTTTAACGTCTTCAGGTTTAAGCTGTGCCTGTACGGAGATGCCCGCCAGCAGGCAGAAAAAGAGGAGGTATTTATTCATGTTCATGTGATTGAAATGGTTGTCGCCGCCTGCGCTAAAGCTTCGGCGGCCGAAGGCCGCAATCAGGAGCAATCACGCGAAGTAGTAAGCCAGGAAGCGAAGTGGTAAAGCTAAGAAAAGGAGGCATACAGGCATGTTCCATTCATAAAAAATCCTATGATTTTCAGCGATATAACTCTTATTATTTTGCCGAAAAACAGTTTTCCATTACCTTTGCCGCCTTCGCTAAAGCTTCGGCGGCCGAGGGCCGCTGATAGGTAATGAAACGTTTCTAATAGTAGGGGTAACAAGATGTTTTGGGGCCTTTGGCCGCCGAAGCTCAATCTTGGTAAGCTTACAATTTTTAGAAACAGCATAGGAGGCCCCGTAGCTCAATTGAATAGAGCATTTGACTACGGATCAAAAGGTTTCAGGTTTGAATCCTGACGGGGTCACAGAAATAACAACCAATACTACCAGGGGCTCCAAATGGAGTCCCTTTTTTATTTGTATGCGGTGAAAGCCTGCTTTCATAAGCAGATAAATGAAAGAGCCCGGCGATGCGAAGCGGCGCATGAGATTTGGGTAAAGCCAATGCGAAAAGGATATGTAATCCTGGATGCGGTGAAAGTTTACATTCATATTTGTGCAGCAAGTTGCACAATCTTGCAAATGGCTAGCCTTTATCCGCTAAATTTATACCAGGCTAAGGATAAATTATCCTGAATAAGTACAATGGAGTTTATTAATAAAACAGCAATTGTTACAGGAGCTGGGCAAGGCATCGGCTTTGAGATAAGCAGGCAGTTAGCTGCGGCTGGCGCTACTGTAATACTGAATGATATAAATGAGCAACTGGCTAATGATGCCGCTAAAAGAATTCAGCACGAAAATGGAAAATGTATTGCCTGCGCTGGTGATTCTGGGGACAGGCAATTTATCAAACAATTGGTTGAACTGGCAGTTTCACAATCAGGTATCTTGGATATAGTGATCGCTAATGCAGGGATTACTTTATCAGGAGATTTTTTTAATTATCCTGCCGAGTCGTTGGACAAGGTATTGCATACAAATATTGGGGGAACATTCTTCCTGGCACAAACTGCAGCCACCCAGATGAGAAAGCAGGATACAGGCGGAACCCTTCTTTTCATGTCATCAGTTACCGGTCATCAGGCTCATAAAGACCTGGCGGCTTATGGCATGAGTAAAGCCGCACTTGAAATGCTTGCCCGTAACCTTGTAGTTGAGCTATCGCCGTATAAAATAAATGTGAATACCATTGCTCCTGGTGCCACCTTAACAGAACGAACAACAAACGATGCGCAATATGAAGATACCTGGTCAAGAATAACACCCTTGGGAAGACCTGCACATACAAACGATATTGCTAATGCGGCGCTGTTCCTGGTATCCGACAAAGCAAAGCATATTACGGGGCAAACCCTTATTATAGATGGGGGATGGACCGCTGTTAGCCCATCGCCTTTTTAATTTTAACAGTATGGAAACTTTAATGCGAACCATGTCAAACACTACCAGGATTAAAAACGTAAAGGTGCGGACTGTTTTGGTTCCTCTGAATAATCCTCATAAAACCGCTAGTGGGGTAATTACAACATCACCTCTTGTGTTAACAGATATTCTTTTCGATAATGGCATAACAGGACATAGCATTACGTTTACCTATAATAAAATAGCCCTTAAACCAACCGCTCAGCTCATTGCAGATTTTGGACAGCTCATTTATGACGATATATTAGCCCCTTTTAACACGTTCGAAAAATTATCTGGTCGTTTCAGACTTCTGGGAACACAGGGTCTGGTTGGTATGGCAATCTCCGCAATAGATATGGCGTTATGGGATGGTTTTGCAAGATGTCAAAATTCTTCATTAACGAGTGTGCTCGGAGGATTAGAAAAACCAATTCAGGCGTATGGAGCAATAGGCTATGATGGACCAAAAGAATCGGCCATTGTTGCTGAAAATTGGGTCAGGAAAGGTCTTACCGGAGTAAAGGCGAAGATCGGCTATCCAACAGTGCGGGAAGATGTCCAGGTAATTCGCGAGATCAGGAAAGCTGTTGGCGATAACATTTCTATTATGGTAGATTATAATCAAAGTCTGATAACAACAGAAGCTATTCAACGATCACATATATTAGACAGCGAAGGCCTTACCTGGATCGAAGAACCGGTATTGGCTCATGATTTTTCGGGTCATGCAATGATTGCCCGCGAAATAAAAACTCCGATTCAATGTGGTGAAAATTGGTGGGGCATTTTAGATATGCAACAGGCTATCGATAAAGAGGCGTCAGATTTTATGATGTTGGATATTATGAAAATTGGCGGTGTTACAGGATGGATTAAGGCGGCTTCACTTGCGTCCCTCAAAGGAATTCCCATTTCTACTCATTTATGGTCCGAGATCAGCAGTCAGTTATTATGTGTAACCCCAACGGCACACTGGCTGGAATATTCCGACTGGTGGAATCCCATACTAAAAGAACCACTGTAACTGAACGATAGGGGATTTGCCCTTCCTGGCAATACTGTCGGGTCTGGCGTTGACTGGAACGAGGGTGCCATACAAAATTTTCTGGTATAAGAAGGTTTAAACCCGCCGAATTACCATATTACGCCTTGCAAAAGCTTCAAATAATAAACCGTACCTTACAGTTACTCACTTCTCCTCCGGGTTGTTAAATCTTCATAATGAATCTCCGGTTTGCCTGCATTGTTTTGCGAGTTGCCAGTATGAATAATATAAGCACATTGAGAGTAGGGTGGGTTTGATCACCGATTATTCTTTTATATCGTTATTTATGAGCCGGAGTGCGCGTCTTTTTTTTATGGTTTTCCTATC
This sequence comes from Segetibacter sp., assembly GCA_021154405.1. Taxonomy (GTDB): domain Bacteria; phylum Bacteroidota; class Bacteroidia; order Chitinophagales; family Chitinophagaceae; genus JAJKIP01. The sequence goes on from JAJKIP010000036.1 coordinate 7,001, forward strand.
CTTTCAGATAGGGACCGTTTTGGCTGACCCTTCTGACCCCTTTTTTACTGACCACTACGATAACAGAAATGGTCTTTCCAACAGTTCCATCAATTATATTTTTAAAGACGCCAGTAATATGTTGTGGGTCGCTACCTGGGATGGATTGAATATGTATGATGGGATATCCTTTCATGTATTTAATTATAGCAAAGAGAATGATTTTAAAAGTATCGGAAGCAACGTCATTCAATACATTACCGAGGACAGGTCAGGTAATATCTGGATCAGTACGATAGAAGGCATATCCCGGTTTGAAAAGAAAACAGGAAAGTTTTATAACTATTTCTATGATCATAATCAGCAAACCAAAATAAGTGAACAGGAATATGCGCTGGCTGTTGATACTTCAGGACTGGTTTA
>JAJKIP010000037.1 GCA_021154405.1 Segetibacter sp.
CACCTCCTGAATTCAAAAAGAATATAGGAGCACTTCCTGCAGGAACAAAGATCATAACCTCAGGAAAGGACTATAATCAGGTTCACTGGTTTGTGCAGAATAAAGCACAAATGCTTAAGGAGATGAAGAAGGTACTTGGGCTGCTGAAAGAAAACGTAATTCTGTGGATCTATTATCCCAAAGGCACTTCAAAATTGCAAACTGATCTGACCAGGGATAAGGGTTGGGAAGAGCTGCTGGCCCATGGAGATAAACTTACATGGATAAGCCTGATCTCTTTTGATGAAACGTGGTCAGTATTTGGATGCCGTTTGAAAACAGAAGCTGATCTTAAGAAAGAAGCCAAACCAAAAGAGGAACGGGAAGTATTTAAATATGTAAACCCTAAAACCAAAGCCGTTAGTCTGCCTGATGATCTGGCAGCCATTCTTAAAAAGCATAAAAAAGAAGCAGGTTTATTTGAAGCATTATCTTTTACCAACAAAAAGGAATACATCGAATGGGTTGTTACTGCCAAACGGGAAGAGACCAGGAACGAACGACTGAATGGAACAATTGAGCGATTAGGCAAAGGATGGAAAAATCCAGCTAACCGGTAAGCCGCCAGCCATGGTTCCTGTCTCACGAACCATCCTCGCAGAATTAAATAATTTCCGGAACTTTGGGGCGGTTCGTGAGACCTGAACCCATGGCATAAGCATAACTGTTACAAATGAAAGCACTGACCGAAGATATTTACCAGCGCATTATTGCAGCCAAGATCTTCATAGATGAGAACTTCCAGGAGCCGATCAACCTGGATATTATCTCACAGCATGCCTTTCTTTCAAGGTTTCATTTTCACAGGCTGTTTCGCCAGGTCTATCGCCGAACTCCCCAGCAATATATTACCCGGAAGCGACTGGATAAAGCAAAGATCCTTTTGTCTGAAAATAAACCAGTCACTGAAGTTTGTAATGAAATTGGGTTTGAAAGCATTGGTTCTTTCAGTGTCCTATTTAAAAAAGAGATCGGATTTGCACCTCAATATTACCGGAATATGGCGTGGCTAAAAAAACAGCAGGCTAAAGAGAAACCGAAAACAATGATCCCGCATTGTTTTATTGAGAGTTATAAACTGGGAGATTAGTTCCATGTAAATACTGCACTTAACTACAAACCTGTTTTTACCTCAATGACTTCTCAATGCAACCTTGGTTGAACCTCATTGGTACCTCCGGGCTGGAATACGCCATGAGGTATCAAAGAGGTACCATTAAGGACTCATTCCGAACCCATCCCGAACACAAACAGAAGAATATCCCCTATAACTCCTCTATAAGTCCCCTATAACTCCCCTATAACTCCTCTATAGGTGGAGCCTGGCGATTAGCTTATGTTTGAGGGCCTGGTCTATGATACGGAATAGCAAGATCCAATAAGTCCATTTCCATTCTTCCCTTTACTTTTACTGTATTACTTCAATCACCAAAAATTTATTATATGGTAACCAAACTTTCTCATACTTCCCTCCTTGTGTCTGATCAGGATAAGGCATATGATTTTTATGTTAAAAAATTAGGATTTAGTGTACACACGGATGCCACCATGGATAATGGTTTCCGCTGGCTCACGGTTACTGCACCTGAAGCGCCCGACCATGAAATAATTCTTTTCCCGGCAACTAGTAAGACGAATGGATTTGACCAGGATGTGCGCGATGCATTACAATTACTCCTGGATAAAGGAGTAATGGGGGCAGGCGTATTGCAAACAAATGATTGCAGGGCCACTTATGAAGAACTGAAAGCAAAAGGTGTGCACTTTAAATCCGAGCCAAAGGAACAATTTTACGGCATAGAATGCATTGTTACCGATGGATGCGGTAACTGGTTCAGCATGACCCAGCCTAAACAATAAATCCTTTGGAGGTTTAAAGATTCCAACAGTAGTGTTGGGACCGGCAAAAAGGCCCTGTTCGCAGGATGTATCGTGCTTTTACTAAAGTTTAGGAAGTTGGTGACGCAGGAGAGTTTCAATTCCAAACTTTTCATGGTATTTTTATTCCACAATAAAAATCCATCCATGATTGGAAAACACCTTGCTTTCCTGGTAGCTTTTGCTTTTATTCTTGCCTCCTGTTCCCATAAGATTAACCCCGACAGACCGGAATTATCTGTTAGCAATTTCAGGCTGGATTCACTTCCTGAATCAGAGATTAATTTGCCGATACAGATCAGTCTGAAGCCAGTTTATGCGATGGCTGAAAAGCAGGTGGATACACTGTTCACTTCTAAAGATTACCCCAATGGATGGGTACAGGATGGATGTGATACAAGGTATAAATATGTATTTCGCCGCGGGCCATTGCAAATGAGGGCAGCCGGAACAGCCCTTAACATGAGTTTCGTAGGCTATTACAAGATCGTTGGATCAACACGGGTTTGTGTAGGCGGTGCAGCTATTTCACCCTGGACCCCACCCTGCCGCTGCGGATTTGATGAAGCGGAAAGAAGAGTGAATGTTTCTTTTTCCAATTCAGTGAGTATTTCACCGGATTATAAAGTAAAGCTGTTGATCAAACGTAATGAACCACAGCCGTTGGACAAATGCGAGGTTTGCTTCTGGGGACAGGATATCACCAAAGAAGTGTTGAATGGATTAAAAGAAGAATTGGATGCTGCCAAAGCAGAATTGGATAAAAACTATGGAACAGTTGATCTCAAGCCCCATTTTCAGCAGGTTTGGACACAACTGTGCAAAGTGTATAATATTTATAATATGGGCTGGTTACAGGTCAATCCACAACGTTTCCGTATCAATAACCTTTATACTAAAGGCGACTCTCTCTATGTAAACCTGGGATTATCTGCACGTCCATCCATCAGTTTTGAAAAACCAGAAGAAAAGAATCTTGTGGTTCCCAATATGGGCAGTTTTAACAGTAGACAGGGCTTTTCTATTTTCGTGGATGCTTCCCTTAATTATGATTCTCTCAGCAATATCCTGAACAGGAATATTGCCAATCAGGAATTCGATTTCAATAAAGGTCCGGTCAAAAAGAAATTCATTATTAAGGAATGCCACCTGTTCGGATCAGGAAATGAAAAGCTGATCATCAAAGTAAATTTCTCAGGTACTGATGATGGCACTTTTTACCTCACCGGCAAACCAGCTTACGACAGGGAAAAACATATCCTTGAACTGAAGGATATAGATTTCGATATAAAATCAAAGGATGCACTCTTAAAAACCGCTGAATGGCTTTTTACAAAAAAGATCACCACAGAGATCACCAAATACACGCGATTCGATCTCAGTTCCTATATTGACAGTGCCAAGCTCAATGTTGGCCAGCAATTGAATCATGAATGGATGAAAGGGATCAGCAGTTCGGGGGGAATCGATGATATCCGCCTCATTGGGATATATCCCCTGCAACAGGCATTATTGATAAGAAGTAATTGTTCAGGCAAACTTTCGGTTAGAGTAGAATCAGTAGACTTTAGCCTCTAACATCACTCTCCGCTCCTGCTTTAAAGGAAAAATGCCGTTGTGCCAGGTAACTGAACACTATAATAATGGAAGTTGTCATTACCTGTGCAATTACAGGGTATATCTTAAAGTATTCCACAAATATCTTCAGCAGAATGTAATTGAGCAGCAAATTGAACATGCAGACCATAAAATACCGGAATAATTGCACTTTCCCTTTTATTACCGAATCATTGAATACCACATATTTGGACAGAAAAAAGCCAACAGGAAATGATACGAGGAAAGACATAAACAGCGCAGCCACGTGGGCCTTAAATGCATAAAAGCTGAAATGCAGGTCCTTTTCCTGCAGGATATACCGGAAACCTATAAAATATACAATGAACCCCAGCAGGGTATTCGCCATACCTGCAGTAGCATAGCGGAATGTCTGGATATTCATCAACCGCTTGAACGGAGGATAAAAAAAATCAATGATCGGGAGGATTATGTCCCGGGCGTTATGGATGTGTTTTCGCATGACTGGGCGCAAAGTTAATCCCAAACACCAAATCCCGGATTCCAATCGTAATTTCGCCGCTAAAATATTGAAAGGATGAGTATTGCAGGCAGGATAAAACCATTGGTTGTTACAGCTTTAAAGGACCTGTACGGGCAGGATATTGCTTCCTCCGCCATTACCATCAACAGCACCAAGCCGGAGTTTGAGGGTGATTACACCATCGTCCTTTTTGGTTTTGTAAAACAGCTGAAAAAAGCGCCTGAAGCGTTGGGTAAGGAAATTGGGGAATACCTGATTTCCAAAAATCCTGAACTATTCACCGCCCATAATGTAATTAAAGGCTTTCTGAATCTCACTATTTCAGATTCCTACTGGATCCGGTTCCTGCAGGATAATCATACTAACAAAGAGTTAGGTTACAAGTCCAATAATGGGCAGGTCGTAATTGTAGAATACTCCTCTCCCAATACAAATAAGCCCCTCCATCTCGGTCACCTGAGGAATAATTTTCTGGGTTGGAGTGTAGCCCAGTTATTAAAAGTTTCTGGATATGAGGTGGTGAAAACTGCCATAATGAACGACAGGGGCATTCATATTTGCAAAAGCATGCTTTCCTGGCAATGGTATGGTAATGGTGAAACACCTGAATCTACCGGCATCAAAGGAGACCATTTTGTAGGTGATTACTATGTTCGATTCGGGGAAGAGCTGAAAAAAGAAATTGAAAAAGGCATCGCTGCCGGGCAGACAAAAGAGGAAGCTGAAAAAAAGGCGCCTATTATGGAAGCTGCCCAAAAAATGCTGTTTGATTGGGAAAATGGCGATCCGGAAGTGAAAGCACTCTGGAAAAAAATGAATGGTTGGGTTTATGAAGGATTCAATGAAACGTATAAAAAGATCGGGAGTGATTTTGACAGGAATTACTTTGAAAGTGAAACTTATGTACTTGGCAAAGAAATAGTGGAAGATGGATTAAGGAAAGGAGTTTTTTTTAAGAAAGCCGATGGTAGTGTGTGGATAGACCTCACAGCGGAAGGCCTTGATGAAAAGCTGGTTTTAAGGAAAGACGGAACATCCGTTTATATTACACAGGACCTGGGTTTGGCAGATCAAAAATATGAACAGTATCATTATGACCAGAGCATTCATGTGATTGCAGATGAGCAGAACTATCACATGAAAGTTTTAAAGCTGATCCTGGAGAAACTGGGAAAGCCATACGCTAAAGGCATCTATCACCTTAGTTATGGACTGGTAGAACTTCCTACCGGCAGAATGAAAACAAGAGAAGGTACAGTAGTGGATGCAGATGATATTATCGAGGAATTAAAAAAAGTGGCCAAAGCGAAAACGGAAGAGTTAGGCAAGGTGAAAGATTTTAACCCAGGTGAGCTGAGTGAGTTGTTTGAGACCATTGCATTGGGGGCATTAAAATTCTTCCTGCTGCGAGTTGACCCTAAAAAGAAGATGCTCTTTAACCCGGAAGAAAGTATCGATTTTCACGGATTTACTGGTCCGTTTATTCAATACATCCATGCGCGGATCAAATCCGTATTAAGAAAGGCTACCCCAATGGGTAACGGAGCAAACGCCATCACCCCGATACCTATCGGGGCTCCTCTTCTTCCACTGGAAAAGAAACTGATTGTTCAGCTGGAACAATTTCCCACGCTGATTGAACAGGCGGTGACAGATCATGATCCATCTGCCCTGGCCATATATGCATATGAAGTGGCACGAAGCTTCAGCGGATTCTATACAGAACATTCAGTATTAAGTGCCGAATCAGAAGAAAAGAAACAACTTCGGTTAATGATCTCCGAATTAACTTCTAATGTAATTGCATCCAGCATGGGTCTATTGGGAATAAGAGTTCCCGAGCGCATGTGATGAATGCAGACAACTAATTTGAGGTAACCAGTTAGTGGTATCATTTTCTGCCTTCACTTTATTTTCCCGTTTAGATCACCAGATCCGGTTATAAATTTTCATATAAACCGGGTATTTCCCTGGTATGCCTGCTGTTTTATCTTGCACCTTTAAAACAAACAGTAACAAATGAAAACTATCCGACTCACAACCTTGACTTCGCTTCTTCTGATCCTTGCATTCACTGCCTGCAAAAAAGACAAAGATGAAAAGAAGAAGCCTACCTGCAGAATTATCACTATTACACCTTCACCTTCCGGTAATTCTTTTAATATTAGCTATAATGCTGATGGAAAAATCAGCACTATGTCTAGTGGAAACGATATCACCACTTTTGCTTACAGCGGAAATACTATTATTGGAACCACCACAACATCAGGCACCTTCAGTAGCAAAAAGATTATAACGCTCAATTCCAATGGCATGGCCACAAACGTAAAAACTGAATTCAATACATCAGGTACCAACTGGAGCAATGATGTATATGAATACAGCGGAACAGAATTAATAAAGGCCACCAATACTTCTTCCGGTGGCGGAAGTCCCAGTATTTCTACAGTCACCTGGAGTAATGGTAATCTTGTTTCGATAACCTCTGGTTCCAGTGTGTCAACCATTGATTACTTCACTGATAAACCAGCACAAACAGGAGACTATCTTGATATTGCGCAGCTGGTTGGCGGCTTCCAGATCTATAGGACAAAGAATGCCATAAAATCACTGTTCTCCGGTTCAACCATCACCAGTTTTAATTACAATTTCGATGCGGATGGAAAGATCACTTCTCTGACAGCCTCGGGTGGTACCAATATCACTTATTCTTACCAGCACCAGTGTAACTAATATTAAATAAGAAGGGGTATCCGTGGATACCCCTTCTTATTTAATATTTTGATTGCTGGGTTTTATAGCCCCATCATCTGTTTCTTCTGCTTGAGGGAAGCCAGGCTTGGATCCATCTCAATAGCTTTATCGCAAAGCTGCTGTCCTTTAGCCTTCTCTCCTTTCTTCTGGTAACAAAGACCGATCATGTATAAGGCAGAAGCATTCTGTTTGTCGTAAGTCAAACACTGGTCCCAATAATCAATGGCTTCCTGGTATTTGCCTTTATCATAATAGGCTTCAGCCACCATATTCAGGATATTAAGGTCACTTGGTCTCATCTTCAAAATTTCATTCAGGATTTTAACTCCTTCATCAAGATTTCCTGCATTGAGATAAGCAATACCCAGGTTTGTCAGGTAGTCATTATCCCTTTTATATCCTTTCTCGCCGGCAAGCAGGATATATTTCAACGCATTCTTGTCGTCCGGAATGGCATAATAGATCAGTCCAAGTTCATAGATCCAGTTATTCTTTGATGTATCCAGTTCAATCGCCTTTTGAAAGTAAGGAACTGACTGTTTATAATTCTGCTGGTCTGCAAAACTGCGCGCGATCATATAAGGCACCTCGGCATTTTTCGGATCTTCTTTACCTGCCTGTGTCAATTGCTTAATAGATTCTCCATAATTTCCCTGTTCATAGTAAACTTTCCCCAGAAAATAACTGATCTTTTGTGAAGGATCAGCTGCCTTGAGTTTGACCGCATACAGGATAACATCATCCCATTTCTTAAAATTGAAAGAGAGATCCATCAACTGTTTGTAATTGGCAGGTGTAGTTTCACCAAGCTCAATCAGTTTTTTATAGTTCTCTATTGCCAGTGCATATTTGCGTAGATCAAAATAAGCGGATGCCAGCTCTGAAATAATCTGTTTGTTATTGGCATCATAGTGTTGTGCCTTTTCAAAATTCTTTAATGACTCCATACGACGGCCTTTTTCTTTTTCCATCAGTCCTTTTTCAAGGAAGAAGCTGGCACTGTCTGTAGTAATCACGGAAGCTGTTGAAGGGCCTGTTTGGGAAAATGCCAGACTGGGTCCCAGTAATAGCAATAGAAGCATGAACCTGGTACTCATAGGGGATTTCATTGTCGTTTTTCTAATTAGATAGTGATCCATGCAAGATAAATTTTAGCAATGACTTCCATAGGGTCAAAAACTTAAAGTTTATCTAACGGACTGGTAAAATACAGATTTTTCCAGTAATATAAAAGCTGCTGGTGAATCCGGTTTTTATAACGTATTGAATGCAATTATTGTATGCGAAAAAGCCTGTTTTTAATCACATATTGCTTTTTTATTATACTGATAATCAGTGATGAATGAGGGTTATCCCTTATTTTAAAACGATGGCTCCAAGAGGCGGGAGATTGATTCTTAATTTCCATCTTTTCTGGTCCGTGTCAACCAGTTCCAGGCGTATATCCGGATTGTAAACCTGCCCTGTCCCACCATAGGCCTCGCTGTCGCTATTGAATACTTCCTCCGTATAAGTATTATCATTGAGGTAGATATCCCAATCCAGCCTTACCACTGGCGTCATATTGAGAATAATGAGCAGATCATCTGTTTTCTTCTTTCCTTTTCTCCTGTAAACTGCAACTGATTCAGCACGATGGTTTAGATCGATCCATTCAAATCCTTCCTGATTGAACTGGTTCTCATAAAGTGCGGGCTCTTCCCTTAAAAGCTTATTAAGAGCTGTCACGCAGTCTTTCAATTTCCGATGAGCATCAAATTGTAAAAGGAACCAGTCCAGCTCCGATTTATAATTCCATTCACCTGTTTGTCCAAATTCATTTCCCATGAAAAGCAGCTTGGCGCCAGGATGTGTCCACATATAGCTGTACATCAACCGGAGGTTAGCAAATTTCTGCCATTCATCTCCCGGCATTTTATAGAGCATAGGACTCTTGCCATGTACCACTTCATCATGGCTAAAAGGAAGCATGAAGTTTTCATCATAATAATACATCATGCTAAAAGTGAACTTATCCTGATGATGCTGCCTCCCCAAAGGATCAAGCTTGAAATAAAAGAGGGTATCATGCATCCAGCCCATCATCCACTTCATGCCAAATCCCAATCCGTCTCCCCAGGTGTGCCGGGTTATCCCTGGCCAGTCCGTAGCTTCCTCTGCAATGGTTTGCACATCCGGAAAATCACGATAAATGGTCTGGTTAAGATCTTTTATAAATGAGATGGCTTCAATATTCCCATTCCCGCCAAATTCATTCGGTTCCCATTCTCCTTCCTCTCTTGAATAATCCAGTTTGAGCATGGAACTTACTGCATCTACACGCACACCATCAATATGAAACAGATCAAACCAGAACCGTGCACTACTAATAAGGAATGATTTTACTTCTCCCCTTTTGTAATTGAATATATAGCTATTCCAGTCTGGATGGAATCCCTTCCTCATATCCGCGTACTCGTAGGTATGCGTACCATCGAACATGTAAAGTCCGTGCGAATCATATGGAAAATGAGAAGGCACCCAATCCAGAACCACACCGATGCCTTCCTGGTGAAATGCATCAATCAATCGCATCAATCCCTGTGGATCCCCGAACCGTGAAGTAGATGCAAAGAATCCAGTGCACTGATAGCCCCAGCTGCCATCAAACGGATGTTCCATTACCGGCATGAATTCCACATGTGTGAATCCCATTTCCTTTACGTAAGGAACCAGCCGTTCTTTTATCTGATCATAAGTATTATATTTTTCTTCATCATTTCTGTCGGGCCTTTGCCAGCTGGCAAGATGAACTTCATAAACGCTCCAGGGTGCATCCAGGGCATTTTTATTTTTCCGGTTCTTCATCCATTCTTCATCCTTCCATTCATAATACATATCCCAGGTAATGGAGGCCGTGCGCGGTCGCATTTCCCAAAAATGGGCAAAGGGATCACCTTTTACGGTTTCCCTTCCTTCAAATCCTATAATATGATATTTATAAGATTCTCCCAGTTTGAAAAGTGGAATAAACCCTTCCCAGATGCCACTCTTGTCCCATCTGGCAGTTAGCGGATGCAGTCCCTCTTTCCAGTCGTTGAAATTACCGATCACTGAGATGGATGTCGCATTGGGCGCCCATACTGCGAAATACATCCCCCATACATTATTGACCTGAATTGAATGCGATCCGAGCTTTTTATAAAGTCGGTAATGAGTACCTTGCTGGAAATTGCGGATATCTTCATCATCCAGCAGGGAATAATTCCATACGGGTTTTGACGTGTCCACAAAATTTTTATCCTCGTATCGGACAAACTGCTGTACGTTTTGATCAGTTTCGCCGTTATTACCCTTGTTATTCCCATCCATAGCAATTATTTTTTCCGGGGAGTTATGGAATATTCTGCCGGAAGCTTCTTATACAACTTACGCCTTTTTATTGAAAAATTAACAGGAGGATAAAAGGCTATAGAAGAAAAAGCGCGTCAGAAGTAGCACTTTTGTACCACTTGTAAAATAATAGATTGTACAAATTGTAGAATCCGATATTTTGCACCTTAACCCAGATACTGCCATGAGAACACACCTGTTGTTGCTCCTTATTCTATGCCTCTCTTTATCGGCCATAGGCCAGCGATCCTCGATGAAAGGGTCTGTCTCTGATACTATCGACCGTAAGAATCTCCAGAATACACTTGTTACTGTAATGCGCGCATCCGATTCCGGACTTGTAAAATTTGCCCGTGTTGATAAATCCGGCCAGTTCACCATTCCAGATCTTGATTCAGGTAAGTATATACTGATGATCACCCATCCGTATGTAGGCGATTTCTTTGACCAGGTTGCCCTATCCTCCGGCGAGGCGAAAGATTTGGGTAATATCAATATGATCCCGAAAACCAAACTGCTGGCAGAAGTGATCGTCAAAAGCGGATCCCCGATCCGTATTAAAGGTGATACTACCATTTATACAGCAGACAGCTTTAAAGTAAGGCCGGGCGCCAATGTAGAAGAGTTATTGCGAAGGTTACCGGGTATATCAGTTGATAAAGATGGAAAGATCACCGCCATGGGTGAACGTGTAAACAAAGTGTTAGTGGAAGGAGAGGAATTTTTTGGCAGCGATCCGGGAATCGTTACCAAGAATCTGCGCGCTGATAATGTAAAGGAAGTACAGGTCTTTGATAAGAAAAGTGACCAGGCTGAATTCACCGGAATCGATGACGGGGTGAAAAACAAGACCATTAATCTAAAGCTCAAGGAACTCAAAGGATATTTTGGAAAAATTGAACTGGGTGGTGGACTGGATCATAAATTCAATAATTCTGCCATGGCCAATGCCTTTAAGGCAAAACGGAAACTGGCTGCCTATGGCATTATGAGTAATACGGGTCAAACCAACCTGGATTGGCAGGAGGCGCAGAATTATGGTGGCGGTATGGAAGGAATGGAATCAGGTGTAACAGATGATGGCGGCGTCTATATTTCGTACAATGGCAATTCGGAAGATAATTTTCAGGGAGGGCGAAATGGTATCCCTACCAACTGGAATGGAGGTTTGCACTATAGCAATAAATTCAATGACAATAAGCTAAGTTTGAACGGTGCCTATAAATTCATGAAGGTCAATTCTCCGGGAGTTACCCGCACTTTCGGTAAAGTATTTCTCCCTGATACCAGTTATTCAACCAATACAGTTAATAATAATTTCTCGTCCCGTTTAAGGCATGGCCTCAATATGACGGTAGAAGCAAATCTTGATTCTGCCAATTCTTTGAAATGGACAACAAGGGCAAATCACAATGAAACTACCAGCCGTAGCAATTACTACTCTGAATCGTTCTCTTCCCAGGGGGACAGTATAAATAATAGCCGCCGGGAAAATGATAACCAAAGCGAGGTAAATAGTCTGTCCTCCACCCTGCTATGGCGACATAAATTCAAAAAACTGGCCCGTACTCTTTCTATAAATACTGATCTGAACTGGAACCGTAATACAAGCAATGGAATCCTGACAGGTTTAAATAATTATTATTCCGGCGGAATTTTAAGACACCCGGATACTACGGACCAGCAAAATTTAAATACGACTGAAGCCCAGAGTCTCGCAACAAAAATATCCTACACAGAACCGCTGATGAAGGATACATACCTGGAACTTAACTACGCTCTTACTTATAATAATAATAGCAATGACCGCATTACCAACGAACAGGGCCTGACTGGGAAATATGAAACGCGCATTGACACGCTAAGTAATTCCTTCACGTTCAAACGCCTTGTAAATACTCCGGGTATCAATTTTCGCGTAAACAAAAAGAAGCTTAGCTGGTCTATTGGGACTTCAGTCGGATTCAGCCATTTTATCCAAAACAATATTACTCAGAAGGTAGAAAATAATTATAATTACGTAAACTTTTTCCCACGAGCTTCACTTCAATATAAGATCAAGCCTAATGAAGGTTTTCGGTTCAATTATAATGGATCAACAACGGCGCCCACACCTGAACAATTACAACCTATTCGCGTAAATACAGATCCGCTGAATATATATATAGGTAACCAGAATCTGAATCAGTCTTTCCGTCACACATTCGGGCTGGGATATAATTTTTATAATGTTTTAAAAGAAAAAGGACTGTGGACAAATATCAATGTTAACTATACTCAAAACGCCTTTGTTCAATCCAGCACAGTAGATACGGTGGGGAAAAGAACTTATCAGACGGTAAATGCGGATGGTGTATATAATATCAACTTCTATTCTGACTATAATTTTAAGATAAAGGATACCAGATGGCAGATAGGTTTTGGTCCTAATATTAACTATAACCAGAACATTGACTTCGTCACTTCTCAAAAAAGCAATACTACCGTAAAAAATATAACGAAACGTACAGGCTATGGTGCAAGAATGAGCATCAGCCAATGGGTACAGGATAAGTACAATTTTTATATCGGGCCTAATTTCACCTGGAATAAATCAACTGCTTCCGTTAACTCCAGCGCCAATGTAAAATACTGGCAACTGGAAGGCTGGGCACAGGGAGGATATACATTTCCCGGCAAGAGCAAGATTGAGATCAATACTGATATGAATTACCAGGTAAGGCAAAAAGATCCAAGGTTCCCTGCAAACAATTCCTATACCACCTGGAACGCCTCCATTCTTAAACGGCTCCACAAAAATGAGTATGAATTGAAATTTGGAGTCTATGATATCCTGAACCAGAACAGAGGTTATAACCGTGATTTCAACAGCTTCAGCTTTACCGAAAGTTATTACACTACACTGAAGCGGATGTGGATGCTGACCTTCACCTGGAATTTCTCAAAGAATGGAAAGCCTGCCGGCTTTGATTAAACTAAACGCTTTTTATGAAAAAACTAATTATACCCTTTCTGATTTCGTTCCTGCTAATTGCCCTGGCGGGAAGCACACAGCAATTCATCAATTCAGGAGTTATTGAATTTGAGGTAAGAGTGAATAACCATCGACTCTTTGGAGATGGAATTTTTGCGGAAATGATCAAAGATAAAATGCCACAATTCTCTACTACCTATTACAAATACTCCTTCCACGATAATAAATCTGTTTATAAGTTTGACCGGTTTGATGAGCGTAGCAGGGTCAGGCTGTTTATGAATGAAAATATCGAGGATAATACCTGGTTCAGTGATTATGTTACCAATAAATTTACTGATCAGAAATTTGTGTTTGACAATACCTATCTCCTGACTGGGGAACTGATGAAGATCGATTGGAAGCTGAGCCCCAATGAATCCAGGCAGATTGCAGGATTCAATTGCCGTAAAGCAACCGGAGTAATATTTGACAGCGTTTATGTTTTTGCCTTCTATACAGATGAAATCACCATTAGCGGCGGGCCGATGGGTATTCATGGCCTTCCCGGAATGATACTTGGCATTACCATTCCTCGTATGTTCTCCAGCTACATTGCTACCAAAGTACAATTGGATGTTGACTCCAAAGCAGTTGTTCCCCCAGTAAAAGGAAAGAAAAAAGAAGCAGAAGAATTGAAGCAGAATGTAATAAAGGTTTCAAAAGATTGGGGTACCTGGGGGCAGCAGGCGATCTGGAACATCTTTTTATAGCAGGTAAGCTATTTTGTCAATTCCATAACCTGTAAATACCTCCCTCCCACAGTTAAAGTGGATTCAAGCGGGAATACCGTTCCTGTTGCCACATCAAGGGCTTTCGTATTATCCCTGATCAGTTCAGCGAACCGGTCCATCTGGATAGTTTTTGATTCCTCATTAGTATTCATTACACACATTACCGTCTGATTATTATCATATCGGAAATACACATACACACCATCATTTGGAACAAACTGCATCAACCTGCCTGTTTTTATCGCCGATGAGTTTTTGCGAAACCTGGCAAAGTTTTTCAGGTAATTGAATGCCTCATTTTCCTTTTCTGTTCTTCCTGCAGCTGTGAATTTATTCTGCTGATCCTCCGGCCATCCACCTTTGAAATCCAGCCGCACTAATCCGTCGGGGTTTGTAAAGCCGGTCATAATGATCTCATCGCCATAATAGAGTTGAGGTATTCCGCGGAAGGTCATTAACCAGGCTATGGCCATTTTGTATTTAGCCATATCCTCTTTTATTACAGAATAGAATCTTGGCAGATCATGGTTATCCAGAAATATGACTTCCCGCATCGGGTTCTTATACAAAAAATCCTGGGCAGTTGTTGTATAGAGCTTATTCACCCCTTCCGTCCAGCCGAAATCCTCATTCAGGGCTGGCTGTATGCCATAGAACAATAACTGGAAATCGGTAGTTGCCTGGAGATTACTTTTAAAAGGAATTGTGTAATTATTCTCGCAGAAATAACTCTGGTTCGGAACACCGTGCACCCAGGTCTCCCCAAACATCGTCAGCTTTGGATATTCATTCAGCAACGCCTTGTTGCAACGGTTCATAAAGGCAAGATCATTGTATACGTAGGTGTCAATGCGCCAGCCATCTACTCCAAAACTTTCTACGCTCCAGATAGCATGCTGGATAAGGTAATTGGCTACATAGGGATTGTTCTGGTTCAAATCCGGCATCTGCTGCACAAACCAGCCATCACTTACTTTTTTCCTGTCAACGGCTGATGAATAAGGATCAAACAACACCTGGTCTTTATAGCTTGTCTGAGTAAAGGAAGGCCATTGGTGTAACCAGTCTGCCATGGGTGGGTCCAATACCGTGAAATGGTAAGAGCCTACATGATTGTAAACCGCATCCTGTATCAATTTCATTCCCCGGGCATGTAATTCATTGGAAAGTTTTTCATACATCGCAGGACCGCCGAGTCTTTTATCAATAGCGTAATGATTGGTAAATGCATAACCATGCTCAGTGCGGTTGGGCATATCGTTTTCAATGACAGGTGTCATCCAGAGAGTAGAAACGCCAAGGTCTTTCAGGTAATCGAGGTGATTAATAATTCCCTGGAAATCCCCTCCATGCCGGTCATAAATGGAATCGCGGTTGAGAGATTGATCGCGCATACCGGGTATACGATCATTGGATGGATCACCATTACTGAATCGGTCTGGCATTAACAGGTATACGAGATCACTGGAGGTTACTCCCTGTGCAAAGGCAGTTCCATTCCCAGGTCTGCGTGCTTTCAATTCATAATTGATGGTTACACCAGTTGCAGCTGGTCCAAATTGTAATTTGCGAAATCCCGGCTTTGCGGTTTTCTCGATCACAATATCTATGAAAACATAATTGGGATTCTCAACATGGTGAACACCTTTCAATATTATTCCGTCTGCTATTTTACTTCCTGTTGCTGGAAGTTTATACATTGGTATACGGGTTCCAATTCCCTGCTGATAGATCATTAACTGAAGGCTGGAATTCTTCATACCGGTCCACCAGTTGGCTGGATAAACCTGTTGTGCAGGAGAAGAAAGACAGGAAACAAAAAATAATAAAGAAACTGCTGCAGTATATTTTATAAAATTCCCTTTCATCATACAGATCTTTGTTCTGCAATTTCCATTTCAGCGGTTAATTCTTCATCTATTTTTTCCGATTTCGGTTCTCTGATAAGAAGGAAACAAAGCAGCGCGGCGAGTACCATCATGCCCCCTCCCACCTGAACTGCCAGTAATCGGCTATTGTCTAACACGTTTTTCATCAGCCAGCCAAAACCAAGGGAGGCAATGATTTCCGGTAAAACAATAAAAAAATTGAAGATGCCCATGTAAATACCTACTTTATCCTTGGGTAATACTCCACTTAACATGGCATATGGCATGGAAAGAATACTGGCCCAGGCAATTCCTACGCCGGTCATGCATCCAAATAATGCATATTTGTTTTGCACCCAGCCTACGCTGATCATTCCAATTGCACCACAAATCAAACAGAGAGAATGCGTAAGTTTTCTACCAAGTCTGTCTGCAATAAATGGAAGAATCAATGCAAACAGGAATGTGATGATGCTATAATAGGCAAGCGTTAATTTACCAAAATCTGCACCTTCTGCATAAACGGGATCACTTGCATCCTTTCCACCAAATACGTTTATTGCTACAGCAGTGCTATAATAGAACCACATAAGAAATAATCCAGGCCAGGTAAAAAATTGTACCAGGGAAACTATGCGCATTCGTTTTGGCATATTGCCCAATGCATTGAATATTTCTGATACACCTCCCCCGAATCCTTTGCCGGATTCTTTCACTTTATCTTTTACCGGTATTTCACTTGGTGGATATTCCCTGGTCGTAAAAACAGTATAAAGTACTGCAGCAAGAAAAAAGAAGGCTCCAATGTAAAATGACAGACTTACATTCGGTGGTATCTCACCTTTCTCTGCCGTATTCCGTACATCCAGGAGATTCTTCATGATCCATGGTAAGGCCGAGGCAATGCTTCCTCCCAATCCGATCATAAAGCTTTGCATAATAAAACCCCGGTTCACCTGGGAATCAGGCAGCTTGTCGGTAACAAAAGCGCGGAATGGTTCCATGGCTATATTGCCACAGACATCCAGTACCCATAATAATCCTGCCGCCATCCATAACTCCTTGCTGTGCGGCATAACAAGTAGCGCTATGGAACTCAGGATTGCGCCAAACATAAAGTAGGGTCTTCTCCTGCCCCATTTTGGATGCCAGGTCCTGTCACTCATATAACCGATAATGGGCTGAACCAATAATCCTGTGAGGGGAGCTGCAAGGAATAAAATGGGTATATCATCGGCTTTTGCACCGAGGTTTTCATATATGGGCCCCATATTCGCACGCTGAAGGTCCCAGCCAAACTGGATACCGAAGAATCCAACACTCATGTTAATGATCTGGGAAAGGGAAAGCTTAGGCTTTATACCCGTGTAGGCAGATGACATAGCAATTGTTTGGCTGAATGTTGTTGAAAGATAGGGTTAATGTACGAAGTACACAAATAATTTAGCCATACCATTCTAATGCAAAAGGCCAGGAGTTAACAGCTTTTTGCCATTAGTTTCCCAGCCTTTATCAGTTGTATAACTTTTGTTTAAATCACAAATCCGTTGGGTAATATCGCCCCCTTCTTCACAACCACAATACCATCCTTTATGGTATAAAGAGGCTGATCGGAATTTTCAAGGTGAGTACCTCCATTGATCCGCACATCATCCCCAATGCGACAGTTTTTATCCAGTATCGCATTTTTGATATAACACCTGCTACCGATGCCAAGTAATGGAATTCCCTTTGCCTGCGCGTTACTAATATCAGCAATCGTTTCATAATAATCGCTACCCATAATGTAACTACTTACAATGGTAGAACCATGTCCAATGCGGGTCCTGATACCCACCACACATCGTTCCATTCGTGAAGCATTGATGATGGTACCTTCTGCAATAAGACATTTTTCCAGAGTGGCAGTTACCTTGGCAGGAGGCAGCATACGTGTGCGCGTAAAGATGGCCCTGCTATTATCAAACAGGTTGAATGCAGGCACTTCATCCGTTAACCCGATATTGGCTTCAAAGAAGGAATGGATATTTCCAATATCCGTCCAGTATCCATCATACTGATAGGAAACTACCTTGCAATGATCGATTGATTGGGGTATGATCTCTTTCCCGAAATCCGTTGAGTCCAGGAACTTATTCTGCAGGTATTCAAACAACAGCTCTCTGTTGAATATATAAATACCCATTGACGCCAGATAATGTCTCTCCGTTTTTTGCATCTCTTTTCCTGTATCACTTACCCAGTCTTTCAATACATCTTTCTTAGGTTTTTCAATAAAAGAAGTGATGTACCCCTTGGCATCTTTTTTCATGATACCGAACTCAGTGGCATCACGGTCATTAACTGGTATGGTAGCAATAGATATTTGTGCTCCCAGTTTTTTATGATTATCCAGCATTTCTGCAAAATCCATTTGGTATAACTGGTCGCCGGAAAGTATCAGCACATACTGGCTCTCAAACGGAGCAATATGACGAAGACTTTGCCGCACCGCATCAGCGGTTCCCTGGTACCAGGTGGGATTGTCCGGGGTCTGTTCTGCCGCCAGAATATCAACAAAGGCAGTGCTGAATGCACTGAAGTGATAAGTGTTCTTGATATGGCGATTAAGTGAAGCTGAATTGAATTGCGTCAAAACAAACATGCGATTGATGCCTGAGTTGATGCAATTGGAAATAGGAATATCTACCAGTCGGTATTTTCCGGCAATTGGAACTGCGGGCTTGGAACGACTTGCGGTTAGCGGATACAATCTGGAGCCGGCGCCTCCTCCCAATATAACGCTGAGCATTTCACTCGATATAGACATAGACAAACAAAGTTTTGTATGAAAAGTTAAGCTACATTTCTTATTTAATTATCAGGTTCATAAATAAAAATGTATGCCAGATGCAAATTATCAGGCTGGCGATAATGATTTGTAGATATCAATATACTGCTGCGCGGATGAATCCCATGAATGATCGATGGACATCATATATCCGCGCATCCAGCTATAAAGATCCGGTTTGTTTACATAAAGATCGATGGCCCTTCCCACTGAATACGTAATATCCCCCACACTGGCCTGATCAAACCGGATTCCAAACCCTCCCTGGTCTCCATAATCCTTAATGGTATCCTTTAATCCGCCCACACTTCTCACCATTGGGACTGTGCCATAACGCAGGGCATACATCTGGTTAAGACCACAGGGCTCTACCCTGCTGGGCATCAGCAGGAAATCAGATCCTGCATAGATCATGTGGCTAAGGGATTCACTGTATCCAATAAAAGAATTGTAATAGCCTGAAAACTGATGCTTCATATTGTCGAGCCTGTCTTCCAGGTGTCCTTCACCTGAACCCAGGATCAGGAAATTAGCCTTGCCATGATGCTGGTAAATGGATTGGCTTATTGCATCAGGAAGTAGGTCGGCTGCTTTTTCACCTACAAGCCGGCCAATAAAGGATATAAGTGGTTTATCAGGATCCAGGCCAAACTGACC
>JAJKIP010000038.1 GCA_021154405.1 Segetibacter sp.
ATCCCTCCAATTATGAACCAGTTCTTTTTCCGGATCACAAATTCCTTTGCCTGGTTTTCTGTTTGTAGCGTGGCTATGGCCCTTTCCTTTTTTTCACTCTGATACCTGGCATCAAGGAAATTCAACTGCCGGTTGGCATCCTCAGTTACCACACTGTCTTTCAGGGCAAGTGCACTATGGGAAAATTCCAGCGCTTTCGCCATACTGTTCATTTTCTTATAAGCAAAGGATAGCAGGTCTGCTGCCTTATAGGCCTGGTTCTTTAAATCATTTTCTGTAGCAATTGTATAGGCAGTGTTCAGATAATCAATAGCATTCTGGTACTTTCCATCCCAGTAAGAAGCCCAGCCGAGATTATAATTGGCTTCGCCGATTTCCCGATTTACACCCAATTCCTTGGCTAATGGCAATACTGCAGTAAAATGGATGAGTGCTTTCTTATAGTCATTCCTGTATTCCATTTCGTATACACCATGCAGTTTTTGGGACAAAAGTGAGTAGTCCTTTTTTTGCATTTCACTAAAATTGCTCACCTGCAAAATACTATCGAACCGGTAAAGCACCTGTTGCGCCTTTTCATTTTCCTTTCCCGCCAGCGCTATTGAGTAATACTCAAAAAAGTATTCCAGTTTTATGCGGTCCTGCAAATTGGAAAATATCGGCGTTATTTTATTTATATATTGCTCGGCCTTACCAAACTCCTTTAACTGCCGGTAATCACTTGCTGCATTTATGGATGCAATTGCCAGTTCATTTGGGTTGTGAGAAGGCATGCTCTCAATTACCTGCAGGCATTTAAGCCTGTATTCCAGGGAGCTGGTGAAATCCCCATTTTTGTTATAGATACCCCCAAGGTTATTATAGGCGCCGCGTATGGCTCTTTTCCTGGCTGTCTCATCTGGTATCTTATCTGCGATTTTTAATATACTATCATAGGCATTGATGGCGCCTGACCAGTCACTCTGGTCCCCATAATAATTACCTATAAATAAAAGTGCCTGTGCTCTACCTCCCACATAATTGGCTTGTTCAGCCTGGTATTTTGCGGATGAGAACATTGCAAACGCAGCAGAATCCTCATTTTTTCCCCGGAAGAGATAATTCCCATATAAAAGCATCGCATCAATCCGTGTTGTATCTTCCTTTGCTTCACGGATCACGCGTTTCAGGCTATCCTCATTCATTTTCTGCGCATGCAGAAAAAAACCTGTCATTAAGATGGTGCCAGTAACGAAGAAACGTATAAGTTTCTCTCTGGTATTGATGGGTAATGGCATAATAAACAGTTGGGCGGTTGGCTGACGTAGAATTTCCTTGTTCCGAAAATTAAACCATTTACCCAGCACAGAGCCTACCTGATTTTAGGTATTTCCTCCAAACATATTTGGCCAAAGACCGGTATTGACCTCGCCTCTTTACGGGGATAGCTTTGGTATCTCATTCTCAAACCACACACTTAAATGAAACCGATCCTCCTCACCACCAGCCTGCTGGCCTGGCTGCTACCCCTTTTGGTTCATTCCCAAAATGATAATGCTGCAGGCAGGGTTACCCCAAAGGAATTTAGCATTCCCGCCTCCCCTGTATTTGACCTGATGGGGGTTACCTCCTCACAGATAAACCGGACTTCAGATATTAAAGACTTTAAGGTAGACTGGTCCTTCAAGTCCTGGAAGCTGAATCCCAACCTGGCCATACAATCGCAACCGTTCTGGGAATTGTTCTATAACCGCAGTGATCTTTCCAAATACCAGCGCGCTTCACGTTTCATGCGCCGAATGGCATCGATCGATCTGTCCATCGGTTCTGTTCAGGACGAGAATAATGACCGTCGTATTGGCTTTGCCACAAAGTTCAACCTCTTCAAACAGAAAGATCCATTAATGGCAAAAGAACTCTATGCCGGTATCAGTGAAAAGTACCAGGCGGAGAAGGATGAATTAGTGTCCCAGATAAAGGAATTGCAACATAAGCTGGATACTGCTACAGATGTACTAACCAAACCACAGATCAGAAGCCAGCTGCAGTCCAGCGAGCAGCAACTGCTCACTATCAATACGCGACGAAATGACGAGATCAATGGCCGAGCTAAAATATTCGTGAATGAGAACTGGAATGCTTCGTCACTGGACCTTGCTTTTGGCAAAGTGTACTCTTATCAAACAGATAGTGCGGGTTCATTGAAGACGCTGCGGCTAAATCGTAATACCGGCTGGGGCGCCTGGATGAATGGAAGTGTGGGGATGGGAAAGAAATGGCTGTTCTCCGGGTTATTCCGTACAACCTGGTATGAAGAGCAGCTGGATTTCCTGATCCGCAATAAAACCACCGGTGAAGAATTATCGCAAAAAGCCATTGCCGATAACACACTTTACACCATGGGCATGAACCTGCGCTATGGTGGAGCACTCTATACTTTCTTTATTGAATTCCTCTATGAAAAGAAAGGATTGAAAACTCCCGTTGAAGCGCTGAATGAAACTTTCAAGGTGCCTGATAATGATCTTGAAATAGTTGGGTCCAGTGTTAAATGGGATGTTGTTCATCCAAACACAATCAGCTTTGGGGGCGACTGGAGGATCAGCAAAAGTGTAATGCTCAACTACGGTATGCGCTGCATTTTCGACTCCCGCTGGAAGTTCACCACATTCATTCCTGTTGCAACCATTGCCTGTATGATGCGCTAGTCATTCCATTAACCATATACATTTTAACCACTAAAAAAAATCGGATATGAAAAAGCTGTCCTTCTTTATGCTGTGCCTGCTCCTTCTCGGAGGCAGTGGGGTAGGTGCACAGTCAGAAAGGAACTGTTATAACACACAGTTCGATAATGATGCCACCACCCTGAATATGCGCAATGCATATTTACTCAGTTATCTCACAACCATGTGCTATGTGGATTACCTGCGGTACCTGTATAGCCCGGTGCCTTCTGCCACCACAAGCAGTTTTATCAAACAGATCAGAGATGATGATGATAAATTTCTGGTAGAGTTTGAAAGCAAGCTCCGCCCACTTTTTACTCCTGCCAGCACCTTGACGGTAACGCCTGCTGTGGAACGGATTACTACCATCGATGCAAACATGCAGCTCAAAGCAGTTGGCGCAGGTGAACCGCCCGCTACTTTTCGGTTTATTCATAAGTGTAACCCATCTGGTTATGATCCGGAAGCGATTGTTGTTTCAACTCCGGCTACTGTGTTTATAATTTTCAGGGGCACTGATCGGGTTGCATGCAATACATCAGGACCTGGTTACACCTGGGCAGAATGGATGGCGAGTGATTTCAAATTCCTGAAACGTGATGCATCTGTAATGAATAACCAGATACAGGGACAGGTGCATCGTGGAATGGTAGAAAGCCTTATGTCTCAAAATGCTGGAGACCAGCAAAATTTCGCGGATGAATTAGGCACTATTGTGTCTGCTCTTGTAAAGAACAAAACAACAGGTGAAACCAAAAAGGTCTGGATCACGGGGCATAGCCTGGGCGGCGCTCATGCACAACTGTTTGCCATGTTCCTCAAGTTCAATTATAATATCCAGGCACAGGGTCTTTATATTTATGAAGCTCCACATCCCGGTGATGCAAAATTTGTTGCCCAGTTAAATAGTGTAATTGGCAAGAACAGGATTCAGCGTTTTGAATTTGGAGATGACCCAATTCCCACCTTGCCTCCACAGGCTTTCTTTTTTGCAAGAGCTGGTATAAGGAATTATTTCAAGGATTATACTAGTCCCTCAACACAGTCTGAACAAATTGCGGTTATAGATGATGCAAAGATATTATGTGCATTAGGTAATCTGCCGGCTGAACAGGTTCCCCAGTTTGCCAGTTTTACCTTTCCTCCCTATTGTCCGGGTTCTACCTGTTATCATCACCCCACATTTATTCTGAAAGCTATTGCACATTCATTGAACTCTTCAACGCTCAGCAACCTTCCTGATATGATACCCTTGCCATTGCCCGGCGACAATTGCAATGCCGGCAATCTGACGAAGGCAGAGAACAATGACCTGATCAATAATACGGTCACTGCAATTGAAACAAATGTAGGTAATGCAGTGGATGCAGTTGCTAATGCCATTCAACAGATTCCCTGGTCTGCCACCAATCTGGTAGATAATCTACTGGGTACTGGCATTGCTGAAGGAAGATATAAACTGGCCTGCTATGCATTTAAGAATAGCAGTAAAAAATACCTTACCTGGAATAATACTGTGAATTCACAGGTAACGATTTCCGCCTCAGGCAGCACATTCAACCTGGTTCACAAATTAACCGGAGGGTATCAATTCTATATCGGTGAAGGTAACCTTGCTGCCAATGTTGTTTTCAATCTCGGAGTTCCTACCGGGGAGGAAAAGAATAATAATGTGATCATGCGTCCGAAAGATCTGGTGATAGGTGATGAAGAAACCTGGTATCTGTTCAAAGTCCCCAATACCACCAGCACATTCGTATTGTATAACTGGAACAGCCGTAAAGTGCTTGATGCACCGGATGATTGTCTGAGTGCGAGCAGCTGTCCTGTAAACGAATTTGGCGCGGCCAGTAACAATGCAACCCAGGTATGGATCCTGGAAAAAGTAAACTAGCACCCCTTAAACCTAAATAGTTAAAAATGAAAAAGAACATTATCCCGGTTATCTTACTGGGCTGCCTTTGCGCAGGAAGCGTGAACGCACAAAAAACAATTTCAACTATCTCAAAATTGCAAACCACCCCACTTTCCTGGTTCTCCACTGCAAAATTGAGTTTTTACAACGCCCAGAAAAATACTACTGGCAGTTCTGTAGTAGCCAGCCGTAATGTATCCGCAGGTACGTTGCAACTGGGAGTTGGCCCCGCCTTTGACGGAGACCTGCTGGAGACTGACAAAAGCAGCACCAGCACTACGCTGTCGGGAGGAAAAGTGGTTTGCAAAAGCGTAGCCAAAGAACTTGATCTGAAGGTAAAACCTGAATTTAATATTCTGAAAGCAGTGTCACATACACAGATATTTCCTGGTGTAATTTCCACAGCATCTGCCATCCTGAGTGAATCGGTTGTAACACCTGCCAACCTGCCGGCAAGAAAACCAATTTCAGTGAGTATGGTATTACCTGGCGCCAATGTTTCTTCTATTGTATTGGATAATCCAGGAACCTTACAATTGGACAAAGTCAATACTATTATCAGGAATAACGTTAATATACCTATCCCTGCTATGGCCGGAATTGAACTTAATGAGGTGGATAGCAAATTTGATTTTGCCGCTCAACTGGAAGCCAGCTCCGGTTTATTCTTTCCACTCGAAGAATTTGATATCCCAGCCGAAGTGAATGCCGGCGGCCAGTTTTCTGGTAATATCGATGGTAGTACAAAAAGAAAAACATACCTGTTGAAATTCATTCAGCCAATGTTTATCCTGTCTTATCCTGAGTTTAACTCCGCCAATATCTTCCAGGATCCCAATGCAGCTGCTTCAAAAGGAGATCTGGTATTTATTAATTCCGTGACATATGGACGCATGGTATTTATCAAGATCGTTTCTGAAGAAAGTGCCGTCAATATCAGGTCTGCTGTTAAGGCCAAGCTGGGTGTTGAACTTACAGAATTGAATGTTAAAGCCGGACATTCCATTGAAGGTTCAGGCAGTACTTCCTTTAGTACCGTAGTAAAGGAATTCAAAGCTTTTGTGCTGGGTGGTAATATTTCCGGTGTCACCATTTCAGACCCCGAAGCACTGAAGGCCTATATTGACGATCCTACTGCAAAGACTTTGAGTCTTAACAGCAGAGCCGTGCCTATTTCATTTACAATGGTGCGTTTGTCTGATTTTCTACCATTAGGTATTCGCTCTGTAGCCAATTTTCAAGCTATCCAGGATTGTCAGGCCATCAATGGTTACAGTGTTTTCGTAAACAAGCTGAGCGTAACTAAAGTGGTTGACAATCCCCTTACAGGCAATAATGAAGACCTGTATGGTACCATCAGTGTACAGGCATTTTACAAGAAAGCAGATGGAACAGAAGTGGAAATAAAAGATGAAAGCAATCGTGGGGTTAATGTTTGGAATGAATCTTCTTCCAGTCCTGTTCAATTGAAAGAGGGCGAAGGAAAGGTACTATTCAAAACAGATGGATCAATTCAGGATGGAAAGCGCCGCTTCATTATCACCCCTGAGCAGGAAGCTACCGGGTATATAATCATCAAATACCGGATAAAAGACAAGATCATGCAGGATGGTGAACAGCTCGGAAACAGCAATCCATTTGTGAAGTATGATGAGAAGGATTATAAGTTCTTCCTGAAAGACTGGGTGTATGTAAAGGATGGAGCCGGCTGTACTCATGAATTAAAAGAAGTAGGCGGTGATGCAAAGCTTTGTATTGATCTGGCCATGAGAAGAGAATAATAATTGAGA
>JAJKIP010000039.1 GCA_021154405.1 Segetibacter sp.
GCGATCTTCATCAGTGCATAACGCTTGACATCATTGATCGTCATCTCGTCAAGCATATCCACTGCATTCTTGTACGTGCTCTCCTCATCAGGCTTGATCACCACAAAGAAATCCTGCTGCTTACAATCGCTCACCTTCTTTCCTTCCTTTCTTGCTTTTTCTTCGCAAGCAGGGTCAGTACGGTAAGCGGCTATTACAGAGTTCTTCTTTTTAATGATCTCATCGCGTATACCTTTAAACGTAGTTTGCTGGAAATTGGATCCATCCGGAGCCAGCTCGCCTTCATAATAGTATACCTTATCACCCTTTCCGAGCATCACCGTCAACGCACCAGACTGCTTGGTCTTTGTTTGTTCATCTTCCTTATCTGTATCCTTCGGCATATTCAAATCCATAGCTGTAGGCTCATTCATTGTTGCCGTGAAAATGAAGAAAGTGATCAACAAAAATCCCAAATCCACCATGGGCGTCATATCCACACGGGTAGAAAGCTTTTTGGCCTTCTTTACCCCCCTGCCTTTCTTATGTCCGCCACCATCGCCGGTATCTAAACTTGCCATAGTAAATCAGTTTTTTAATTAGTTATTATTTCTTTGGTGCCCCTTCAACTTCCCGCTTCATTCTTCCTAACTCGGAATTGGCAGGAATATCTTCGGGTGTGGTCACCAGGTTATATTTCAACTCATCATTTCTCTTCAATGCACTTACCACTCCGTCAAACGTGGGGAACTTGGAGTTGCCATCGCCCTTGATCAGGATCTTCATTGTCCTGGCCGAGGTTTGCGCAAATGCACTCTTGGCTTCATTTATCCACCAAACCAGCTCATTCGTTGCTGAATCCAGTACAGGAATTCCAGGCTGCCTGAGTTTCTTTTGATCCTCAGGTGACATGGACAGTAACTGCTTAAGACCCGTGAACGGTACACCTACAGCTGGCGTCTTCCTAAAGTTAGCCATTTCTGCTGGTGATAAGCCCAGGCTCCGCTTGGTATTAATGCCCTGGATAATACGATCCATAACACCGGGATCTTTTTCAGACAAAGCCGAAAACATAACAGCATTGTCCTTCGTGATCAGGATCATGACTGCATTATCAGTAGGCAAAACCTGAGATGAAACTGAATTGGGGGTAGTGATCTCCACAGGATCCTGTGGTTTGAACTTGGTAGCCATGATGAAAAACGAGAGGATCAGGAACGCGATATCCACAAAGGGGGTCATATCGGTATCCGTGTTCTTCTTCGGTATTTTAACACTTGGCATTATTCAATATTTTTAATTAGATGTAGAAAGCGCCCATTTCCATAAAAAAACTTACACTTCCTTAAATATCAATTATTTGTAAAGTGAGGCAAAGCTCTGTGTCAGCGTAAAACCAGACTCATCGATACCATAAGTGATAGCGTCGATCTTGGTTGTGAACACATTATACATGATCAGGGAAAGGGCTGATGTACCGATACCCAGGGCCGTGTTATAAAGGGCCTCAGAGATACCGATCGCCAGGTTACCAGCAGCACCCGCACCACCTTCTTCACCCAAAGCCGAGAAGGAACGGATCATACCGATTACCGTACCCAGCAGGGCGATCAGCGTACCGCAGGATACAATGGTAGAAAGGAACACCAGGTTCTTCTGAAGCATCGGCAATTCCAATGCAGTAGCTTCTTCAACTTCTTTCTGAATGGCAAGAACTTTCTGTTCTGTGTCCAATGCTGTTTCACCGATCATTTCTTTGTAACGGCGAAGACCAGCTTTCATTACATTACCTACTGAACCGCGTTGTTTATCGCACTCAGCTAAAGCTGCATCAACATTACGATTAGCCAGATGGTACTGAACCTTGCGAATAAAATCTGCAATTGATCCATTACCCATTGCCTTTCTGATTGTCAAAAATCTTTCAATTGAAAACACTATCACCATCAGTAACATTCCTAACAGTAAAGGAACAATGATTCCTCCCTCATAGATACGGTGCAACGCATCTTTTGGACCTTTATGCTCAGGCCAAAACGCGCCAGTCCCAGGAGTATTAAATCCATTGGGATCTCCCAGAATGAAACGCCAGATACAATAACCTGCGAGAATACAAAAAATGGGAGCAATCCATGAGATGGCATTACTGCTTTTCTTAGCTTGTACAGAGGTAGCCTTAACTGATGATGCAGTTGGTTTAGTCTCAGCCATGATCTTAGTTTTTTAGATGTTTTAAATGTTAAATGAGCCTTTTTTTGAGTTCACAATTCTAGTAAAAAAGTGTATACAAAAACCACCCGGCTATTTTTTTTGCCGGGGAGGGGTCAAGTTAAGGAATTTTTTAAAAGTTCCAACCCCCTCATAAATAATTTGATAACAATTTTATAGGCAGATTCTGCTGCTTTTTATTCGTAGCGCAGCGCTTCTATAGGGTTTAATCTGCCCGCCTTTAGTGCAGGGTACAAACCAGCCAGCAATCCTACGATACTACATATTATTATACCAAAAGCCACCCAGTTCCAGGGTACCACAAACCCTGTATTCAGTACAATCGAAAACAGGTTACCTACTACCACTCCCAGAATGATTCCAAAGATCGCGCCCATTATACTGATGATGATCGCTTCCAGCAAAAACTGGCGTCTCACCATTTTACTTTTTCCGCCAATCGCTTTTACCAGTCCCACCTCCTTGGTTCTCTCCGAGACTGATACCAGCATTATATTCATCAGCCCGATGGCTGCTCCTATCAGCGTAATAAACCCGATTACGGTTGCCGATATCGTGAGAAAACCCAGACTGTTCATTGCTTTTTCTGCGATACTGTCGTTCCGCTCCAGCACAAAATTGTTCTCCTCCGTTGTATTCAGTTTCCGTATCGGCCTGAATGCTGCTTCCGCTTCGCCCATCGCTTCTGCCACTTCACGGATATCACCCGTCATCACCGCCATCACATAAGATGAGTTGGATGGAAGATTCCGTTCCATACTGGTGTAAGACGTTAATACCATATTATCCCTGCTGAATCCAAAACTTGATCCCCTGCTTGCCATTACTCCTAACACGCGGTACGGAATATTATTGATCCTTACCTGGGAATTCAAAGCATTGCTAATACCCTCAGGAAATAATTTATTGGCCACATCATATCCCAATAATGCAGCATTGGAACCGGACTGCACCTCCGATGTATTGATATTACGGCCCTCCGCCAGTGTAACTCCGTTCAGCAATAACCAGTTTTCATCTCCTCCAATCAGTGTTACATTGGGACTTGTTTTTTTATCACCACGGGAAACGATATTACTTCTTCCCGCAAATTTGGAAAGTGATTTTACTGCCGGGTAATTATAACTTTTGATAAATAACTCAGCTTCGTCTTTCGTAATTTTTTTGCCGAGATTTGATTTCTTCTCCTTGCGCTGGTTTTTCTTACTCACCTTCATTTCATCATTGCCACCTCCACCAAAATGGATATCACGGTCCTTGAAGCGAACCGTAAATGCATTGGCACCCATGGTAGAAAAACTTTCACTGAATTTCTGGTTCATCGCTTTGATAGCTGTAATGATCCCAACCAGCGCCATTATACCAAATGCAATGATGGCTACTGTTAATCCCGTTCTCAACTTGTTACTACGAACGGTGCGATATGCGAGTGACAATACGTCCAGAAAGTTCATGTCACCCGAAATTAGGAAATAAATAGCCATTAGACTTACCGGAGAGGCAAGTACCAGGTTTGGGTTATGTTAATTAGGAAAAATCAGACAGTAAGTCGTCCGCCCGCCAAAATCAGAAGTAGTAGAAATAGATCAGCAATCCGGGGAACAACCCAAGCAGGATCACCAGCGCCGCAACAGCCCCCAGCGTTAGTTTAAAGCTTGTAGATGCCTCAATATTGGCTTGCCCTTCCCTGAAATACATGGCCTGGATAACCCGGAAATAATAATATACACTCACTGCGGCCATCAATACGGAGAATATCACCAGCCATAAGCCGGTACCTGTGGCCAAAACTGCCTTCAGCATATAGAATTTGGCTACAAACCCCGCAGTAAGCGGAATTCCTGCCAGTGAGAATAGGAATATGGCGATGACTACAGCTATAAATGGTTGCTGGCGGGCCAATCCGTTGAATCCATCGAAGGTGTAATCGCCCATTTTGTTCAACACGGCAAATATGCCGATAGTAGCCAGGCTATACGCTGCCGTATAAAGTAAAATACCTTCCTTGGCATCTGAGTTCATGCTATAAATGGCCATTAACATAAACCCCGCCTGCGCAATACTGGAATATGCCAGCATCCGTTTCACACTCTGCTGGAATACTGCAGTGATATTTCCGATGAATAATGTAGCTGCTGTAATTACCGAGATCCATAATTTCCATTGTCCCGATAATCCCGTAAAGGTTTCATCAAACAATCGGATAAAGGCAATGAATACTGCCGCCTTTACTATCGTTGCCATAAAAGATGTAAAGACTGTCGGCGCTCCATCATACACATCTGGCGTCCAGAAATGAAAGGGTGCTGCCGATACTTTGAACGACATGGAGAATAACAATAACAACATTCCCGTAACTGGTAAGTACGCCGGCCTGATCTGCGCCAGGTGCATATTCTCAACATTGAATGTGCCTGATGCTCCATAGATCAGTGCAATGCCCATCAGCATCAACCCTGTTGAGAATGATCCCATCAGGAAGTATTTCAGAGACGCCTCATTGCTTTTCAGATTCTTCTTATCGCTTCCGGTAAGTATATACAGCGGAATGGAGATTATTTCTATCCCCAGGAACAGGATCAGCAGGGAACGGAAAGAAGAAGCCAGCACTATTCCACATAATACAAAATAGATCAGCGCAAAATATTCGCCATAATTCACCCCTATCTTTTCCATATCCTTTGCACTCAAAAGGAAATACACAAAAACGGAAAAGAACATGATGGAGTTAAACAGCAGCGCAAACCTGTCGAACCGCATCATTCCATGCGTATCGATATGAAAGAATACCGTACCATAACTTTCCATCACATTCACTACCAGCAATAGCACCAGCCCGGCAATAGCCACTCCCCTCACTGCGCTCTTTGCTTTAAACATAAAGCCGCAGTACATCATGATGACTCCCAAAACTGCTGATAATATTAATGCGTTCATGCCTGGTCCTTACTTTTTTTGTAACAGATGTAGTACCTCTGATTTTTTTAATATCGCTTCTGTTATCTCGTTTGTAACATTTAACATCGGTTGCGGATACATACCTACCCAGAAGATCAGAATAACAATGATCCCTAATGCCAGTTTCTCCACCAGTTTAATATCCTTTCCCGCAACTGTTATTTGATTGGCTTCCCCATACAATACTTTCTTTACCATATTCAGTGTGTACACGGCTGCAAGGATGATACATATTCCTGCCATTACGGTAAACCACACATTGTATTGGGTAACCGCTGAACTGAATATGCCATTAAACATGAGGAACTCTCCTACAAATGCATTGGTAAGTGGTAAGGCGATATTGGCTAACGCGATCACTACAAAGAATATCGCAAGCGCCGGCGCTTTCTGTGCCAGTCCGCCAAGCTGTGAGAATTTTCTTGTACCAAATTGCCTTTCGATCATCTCCACGATTATCCACAAGCCGATGATATTTATTCCGTGCGTGAACATCTGGATCATCGTCCCCTGAATACTTGGCGCATTTTCTGAAAAAATGGCCACGCACATCAATCCAACGTGCGCGATGGAAGAATAAGCTACCAGTCGCTTCATATCATCCTGCCGTATCGCGATCAA
>JAJKIP010000040.1 GCA_021154405.1 Segetibacter sp.
AACTTTTTTTAAAGAGCCATATGGGGCAGGCTGATTTCATTCATACCGGGATCGGTTATATTTTTTAATGTATGAAGAGTAGAAACCTAATATTATATAGCTGTGTATTGGCCATAATTATTTCAGCCTGTAAAAAGCCCGGCTGCCTGGGCAGCGCCGGTCCTGTAACCACTGTCAGCCGCGATTTGACCAGCTTTAATGAGCTGGTACTGGATAGCAGGATCAATGTAGTGCTTACGCAGAGCACCATGAACAAAATTGAAATAACAGCTCCCAAAAATATTGAGCCGAATATTACTTCCATTATCAATGGCAATACGCTCACCATTCAAAATGAGGGCGACTGTGGCTGGATGCGCAATCCTGATGAAACGATAAATGTGCATATATACTTCCAGGACCTGAGGAATATTGATTACAAAGGCAGCGGAAATGTCACCAATACGGATACGCTCAAACTGGAACACCTTAATATTGGATCATTTACTGGTGCAGGCAATATTGAATTAACACTGGACAATATTTACACGGGCGCTTACATCATGCTGGAAAGCGCTGGTATTAAATTGCACGGAAAGAGTGAAGTTTGTTTTACCTATACCAATGCACGTGGGCTTGCCGATATGCGGGACTTTACTGTTAAGAAAATGGTTATTGAATATGGTGGTCTGGCAGATACTTATGTGCACGTAACCGAAGACCTGAATGCGATACTTTATTACAAAGGGAATATTTACTATAAAGGAAATCCGGTTATCAGTAAGAATATATCTTACAGCACGGGCAAACTGATCAATGTTCCATAATCGCCTTCGCTGCCACAAACCCACTTGTCCAGGCATGCTGGAAATTAAACCCTCCCGTAATTCCATCCACATCCATTATCTCACCTGCAAAGAATAACCCCGGGACCTTTTTACTCATCATGGTATTGGGATCGATCTCACCTAACCTTACTCCGCCTGCCGTAACAAATTCTTCCTTAAAAGTTGTCTTTCCTTTTATCTCAATCTCCAGGTTGCAAATATTCTTCACCAATTTGTTTTGGATCGCAGCAGGAAGATCTGCCCAACGCGTTCCCCGTTTTACTCCGGAATATTCCAGCAGGAATTCCCACAATCGTTGTGGTAATCCAAAACTGTTCTTATTTTCTATTGCCTGGCTCGCCTTTTCAAAACGCAAAGTCTTCAACAGCTCGGCAAATTGCTGTTCATTATATTCGGAAAGCCAGTTGACCTGGATCCTGAAATTCCATTGAATGGCTGCCAGTTCCCTGGCTCCCCATGCACTCAATCGTAATACCACAGGCCCACTCAATCCCCAATGTGTGATCAACAATGGCCCTCTCTCTTCCAGTCTGGTTCCAGTTATTTTCACCCTGGCATTGTCAATACTCACTCCCATCAATTTTGTAATTGGATGGCCCGGCATATTAAAGGTGAACAAAGAGGGAACCGGCTCCTCGATTGTATGCCCCAATCCTGTAATCCAGGCAAATTGAGATAATTTGGGAAACCCTCCACAGGCAATACAAACATAATCAGCATTAACAATTGAACCATCTACAAATTCAACAGTAAACCCATCCCGATTATTACGGGGATCGATTTTCTTCACCTCCTTCTTCAGCTCAATCCTCACTCCATATTTATCGGCTTCTTTCAATAAACAATCGATGATGGTTTGCGAAGAATCTGTCTCTGGAAACATTCTGCCATCCTTTTCTGTCTTCAGTTTAACACCTCTTTCTTCAAACCATTGAATAGTATCTGTAGTAAAGAATTGATGAAAGCTTTTCTTTACAAAGTTCCCACCTCGTGGATATCGTTTACTCATATCCACAATATCATAACATGCATGCGTAACATTACAGCGACCACCACCACTTACCTTTACCTTGGACAATAACCTGTTTGATTTCTCTACCAGCGTAACCTCCAGACCCGGGTTCAATCTTGCTGCATTTACTGCACAAAAGAATCCTGCAGCTCCGCCACCTGTCACGAGTAATTTCTTTTTGGGGTCTTTATTCATGGCATTATCATCACGGAAGCAAGAATTTCTATTCCATCCCAAAAGTTCTGGAGTCGCAGATTCTCATTCTCTGCATGCTGGTTATTATCGTGATTGGCAATTGGTAATATTATGATTTTTGCATTGAGTTTCTTTTCCAGATGTATTAACGGGAGACTGCCTCCCATGGTCGGCACCAGCAGCACTTCTTCTTTGGTAGCTCCTCGCACAGCATTGATCACTCCTTTTGCAAAATCATTGTCCATCGGCGTGCGCATCGCATCATAGCTTGGGCGGCGCACTATTTTAGCGATCTTATTATATTTCATCCGCTCTTCTGCAGTTGGATCATTTTCAGTTACATAATAACCCTGTCGTTGAACGTGATCTATCACTTTCTGCTGCTGGCGAAATGATTCATTTCCCGGTACCAGTCGCATGTCGATACTTGCTGTTGCGCTTACCGGTATTACATTACTGGCCTTATCACCGATATTCGCACTTTGCATACCTCTTATATTCAGTGAGGGTAATAGAAGAGATTCGTATAAATTCTTTCCCTTCATTTCCGGCTCACGAATGCCCAGTTCTTTCTCCATTTGTTCATCTACAGAAGGAAGTACTGCAATCGCTTTCTTTTCGGCTGCCGTGACCGGTCTCATATCATCATAGAACCCTTTTACCGTTACTTTACCATTATCATCTTTCATGGATGCAAGTAGCTTCGCCAGCCGCATGGCAGGATTTGGTGCCCAGTTGCCGTAATGTCCGCTATGCAATGGACGCGAGGGACCATAAACAGTTATATCTATTCCTGCATCACCCCTTACTCCAAATACGATCTGTTTTCTTCCTGTCTGATGAATCGGGCCATCACATATGATCCATAGATCTGATTGCAATAGCTGTTTGTATTTATCAAGGATATTCACGAGGTGCTCTGAGCCATGTTCTTCCTCGCCTTCAAAAAAGAATTTAATATTACAGGTCAGTCTTGTATTGGTATTTTTAATCGCCTGGTAAGAATAAAGTATAGCCATTATGCCTGCCTTATCATCCGAAGATCCTCTGGCATATATCCTCCAGTTGGGATCAATCGGAGTTTGTGATCGGGGCACCTCAGTTGCACCCTGATCGATTCTTCCGGTATATATTTTAGGAACAAATGGTGATAGCCCCTTCGCCCATTGGGAGGGATCAACTGGCTGGCCATCATAGTGCGCATAAAATACAATGGTCCGTGTTGCCCCTGCAGTCATTATTTCCCCGTAAACCACTGGAGCGGAAAGTTCATCAGCCTTAAGGAATTGAACATTCTGAATCCCGCTTTGCTTCATGATCTCCGTAAGCATATTCGCATTTTCCTGAAGCCCTGAAGTGTCTGTAGCAGTATTTGGGACCGATAGTAAGCGCAGTAAATCATTGAGAATATGAGATTCCTGCCTTGTCCGGTATTCTCTGATCTTTAAAATTTCGGGAGATTGAGATTGGGCGTTGTGAAAGAATAGTAATACAATAAAGAGAAAGTAAATCCTATTCATCGCCATTATGATAATTTATGATCAGCTTATTCCTTTGGGCGCCGAAGCTTTAGCGTAGGCGCATTGTTTCCCATCATGAATTTATGATCAGCTTATTCCCTTGGACGCCGAAGCTTTAGCGAAGGCGTCCCTGTCTGCCATTGTGAAAAGATTTTCATTTTCTTCCTCTACCTTTTCAATGATGCTGTAATCGGAAAGTATGTCAGCCGTTCCTTTCTTTACACATACATCATGTTCAAAATGTACGGAAGGCTTGCCATCTTTTGTACGCACTGTCCATCCATCTTTATCCGTAAATACTTCCCTTGTTCCCATATTGATCATTGGCTCAATGGCCAGTGTCAGTCCTTCCTTCAATTTGGATCCGCTTCCGCGTTTTCCATAATTCGGCACCTGCGGGGCTTCATGCATATTTCTTCCCAAACCATGACCAACCAGGTCACGCACCACACCATACCCATGGTTCTTTTCAGTATACTCCCAGATGGCAAACCCAATATCACCCACTCTGTTTCCAGCCACTGCTTTTTCTATTCCTTTGTATAATGATTCTTTAGTGACCTGTATTAATTGCATTACTTCTGGGCCCGGATCACCAATGGCAAAAGTATAGGCATGATCACCATGCCAGTCGTTGAGAATAACACCGATGTCTACAGAAACGATGTCACCTTCCTTAAGTTCTTTTTTGGTGGGAAATCCATGCACTACCACATCATTCACGGAAATGCAGGAATTAAATGGGTAACTCCCCTGGTAATTCAGGAAAGAGGGAACTGCTTTATGATCATGAATGAACTCCCCGATCATTTTGTCGATCGAAAGGGTATCGATACCCGGCTTCAGTATTTTGGCCACTTCAGCCAGGGTTTTGCTGACCAGTCGGGCACTCTTGCGCATCAGCTCAACCTGTTCATCTGTCTTGTAGATCATCATAAATTATCGGCAAAGGTACATGATTCCTGTGCTTCCGCCGCCTTGTGAAATACCAAAATAAAACCCGCTCTGTCTGCAGAAAGGTCGGAAAGCCTGGTTATTGCAGATCATTGGTATACAATAGAAAATTAAAAACCCGGTCCGCTATAGGGGACCGGGTTCTTGTATGTTTTGGTTAATCATTAGCTTAAAACGAAGTTCAATACTGAACCGCGGAAGTGGTCTGCCTTCCCTGGATGCGCCCACTCTTCATCAGACCATCATATTGGCGCATGAGTAGCTGCGTTTCAATCTGCTGCAGCGTGTCAAGGATTACACCCACCATGATCAGGAGGGATGTACCACCAAAGAAGGTCGAGAAGCTTTGAGTTACTCCCAGTCTTTGCGCAATGCCGGGCAGGATACCTACCAGTGCCAGCAATACGGCTCCCGGGAAGGTG
The DNA here is from genome assembly GCA_021154405.1 of Segetibacter sp. GTDB lineage: Bacteria > Bacteroidota > Bacteroidia > Chitinophagales > Chitinophagaceae > JAJKIP01. Next base: position 4,931 of record JAJKIP010000040.1, read on the forward strand.
ATCTTATCCATAACATTACCAATATAATCTGCAGTAGGCTGGCCCGGTTTTACACCAGGGATAAATCCATTGTTCTGCTTCAGGTTCTCGGCAATCTGCTTGGGGTTAAAGATCAAAGCTGTATACAAAAATGTAAAACCTATCACCACTACTGAATAGATCAGCATGTACCAGAGATTGCGGTGATCGGTAAATAATGCAGAAAGAGCAGTTTTTTTACCCAGTGTTGCCAGTGTGGGCAGGAACATGATCGCCTGGGCAAAGATGATCGGCATTACACCGGCGCTGTTCACCTTCAGAGGAAGGAACTGGCGGGCGCCACCGAACTGCCTGTTGCCTACGATCTGTTTTGCGTAGTTTACCGGCACTTTTCTTACACCCTGTATCAATAAGACACATCCAAGTATAATTGCGATCAGAATAGCGATTTCAATAATGAACACCAGGATATCACCGGTACGGGTTGATTTGGCAACCAGCTCCTGCGTGAAAGCCTGTGGCAGACGAGCCAGGATACCGATCATGATGATCAGTGAAGTACCGTTACCCAAACCTTTATCTGTGATCTTTTCGCCCATCCACATCACAAACATGGTTCCTGCCGTGAGCACAACAATCGTAGAAAGTGTAAAGAACTGGAAATTGGGATTGATAGCTGTGGAAGCTGTCTGATGCAGGTATCCAACATAAGCAAAAGCCTGTACAATAGTAACTCCTACTGTAAGGTAACGGGTATACTGATTGATCTTTTTGCGGCCACTATCACCTTCCTTCTGCATTTTCTGGAATTTGGGAACCAGCACCGTCATCAGCTGCATAAAGATAGAGGCAGAGATATAAGGCATGATACCTAAAGCGAACATGGACGCCATATTGAAGCCGCCACCAGCAAATGTGTTGATCAGATCAAGGATACCATTACCCTGAACCTTGTTTTGCTCCAGTATTATTGGATTGATACCCGGTAATACAATGTGATTACCGATCCGGTATATCAGGACCATCAGCAGTGTAAAGAGTATCTTGCTTCTCAGCTCTTCGATACTCCATATATTCTTTAAGGTCTGAACTAATTTCTTCACGGGGATTATAAAGTTTAAGCGCCCTGAAACATATTACCTGTAAAAGCAAAAGACGCACAGGGTGCGTCACGCAAGTTAGTGAAATTTACTTTACTATCTCCACTGAACCGCCGGCTGCTTCGATTGCTGATTTCGCCTTTTCACTCACTGCGTTCACCTTGAAAGTGTATTTCTTTTTCAGCTCTCCATTACCCAGGATCTTTACCTTATCGGTCTGGGAAACGAGTCCATTGATATAGAGGTTTTCGAGTGAAAATTCCGTGATGGAATATTTATCTGCCAGTTGTTCTATCTGGCCGATATTTAAGACTTTGTATTCAACGCGACCGGGATTTTTAAAACCACGTTTGGGGATACGGCGCTGGATTGGCATCTGACCACCTTCATGAGCCATCTTTCTCTTGTAACCTGCACGGCTCTGACCACCTTTGGTACCTTTTGTAGATGTACCACCATGTCCGGAACCATCACCACGGCCAATTCTTTTGTCTTTGTGCGTTGCGCCTTTTGCAGGTCTTAATTCGTGTAATTTCATTGTTTGATGTTTTAACTTAACGGGGAATCACCCCTCGCTTTAAAAATTAGCCTTAACTACCAGCCATTAGCTATTAGTGTGGGCCGTTTATATTATTTGGTCTCTTCCACTTTAACGAGATGCTCAACTTTTCTCACCATACCCAATACCTGGGGAGTGGCTTCCAGTTCTGTAGCGGAATTAGTCTTGCCCAGACCAAGCGCTTTCAGCGTAAGCTTCTGCCTTTCGGGCCTGTCGATCGGACTTTTCACCAATGTGATCTTGATCTTTTTCATAATTATATCTTTTACGGCAAAGCCGTATATATATTATATTATCCGTTGAATACTTTCTTTAATCCCAGTGTACGGGTCTTGGCAACCTGTACTGGCTCACGTAACAAAGCCAATGCCTTGAAAGTGGCCTTTACCACGTTGTGAGGATTGGCAGAACCAAGTGATTTAGCCAATACGTCTGTTACACCAGCGCTTTCCAGTACTGCACGCATGGAGCCTCCGGCGATCACACCTGTACCATGAGCAGCAGGTTTGATCAATACTTTGGCAGCACCTTCTTTAGCCCATTGATCATGAGGTATGGTACCATGCATTACCGGAACCTTTATCAGGTTCTTTTTTGCATCCTCGATACCTTTTGTAATGGCTTCCTGAACTTCCTTGGCCTTTCCCAGACCATGACCTACCACGCCATTCTCATTGCCAACAACCACCAATGCAGAGAAACTGAATGCACGGCCACCCTTGGTTGTTTTTACCACACGATTGATGGCAACAACCTTGTCTTTCAACTCAAGGTCACCGGCTTTTACTCTGTTAAGATTAACTTTTGACATCTATATTTTTTTAAGATTCGATACTTAGAATTTTAATCCGCCTTCACGTGCACCATCAGCTACAGACTTTACCCGACCATGAAAAAGGTAACCGCCACGGTCAAAGATTACATCCTTTATGCCAAGCTCAGTTGCTTTTTTGGCAATAGCCTCACCCACCAGCTTGCTCTTTTCAGATTTGGTACCCTTCTGGGCAACAATTGATTTATCCTTTGAGGAAGCAGCTGCCAGCGTCTGGCCATTAGCATCATCGATCAGTTGCACATAGATATCAGTATTGCTTCTGAATACAGAAAGGCGGGGCCTTTGTGCAACACCTTCTCCGATCTTCCTGCGGATCCGGTAACGGATGTTTTGTCTTCTTGCTGATTTAACTTTTGCGTTCATCTCTTTATAATTTGCCCAGTTTTACTTCGCAAACTGGAATTGTTCTCAATTATTTCTTACTTGCCTATTACTTGCCAGCTGCTTTACCTGCTTTCTTCCTTACCACTTCACCTACATAGCGAACACCTTTTCCTTTGTACGGCTCAGGTTTACGCAGGCCACGTAATTTGGCAGCTACCTGACCAATCAATTGCTTGTCGATACCTTCAAGCGTAATGATCGGGTTCTGTCCTTTTTCCTGGGCAGTAGCTACTTTAATTTCTTTGGGAATTTCAAAAATGATATTGTGAGAGTAACCCAGCGTAAGGTCAAGTACATTGCCCTGGTTGCTGGCCTTGAAACCCACACCAATCAGTTCCAGTTTGCGCGTATAACCATCGGTCACACCTTTCACAAGATTGGCAATAATTGCACGGTACAAACCATGCATGGCACGGTGACGGATCTGGTCAGTAGGCCTCACAAAGCTTACCTGGCCATCTTTCACTTCTACTTTAATATCACGGTCAATAGACTGCTTCAGTTCACCTTTCTTTCCTTTTACCGTAACGATATTGTCGTTGCCAACTGTTACAGTTACACCTTCAGGAACCGGGATTGATTTTTTACCTATTCGAGACATACATCTTATTTTTTCCGCGGAATTAATTTATTAATTACTTACTTACTGACCGGTCATCCGCCGCGGCGGATTAATGTATCAGTAACCCCAAATCCCGATAGCTATCGGGAACCGGGCATTAATACACGTAACAAAGAACTTCACCACCTACATTCTGAGCCTTGGCTTCCTTATCAGTCATAACTCCTTTGGAGGTAGACAGGATAGCTACACCCAGACCATTCTTCACACGACGGAAATCAGCAGGCTTTGAATACTGGCGCAGACCCGGACGGCTAACTCTTTCCATGCTCTGGATTGCCGGAGTCTTGGTAGTAGGATCATACTTCAACGCGATCTTGATCACGCCTTGCTTGTTATCATCCTCAAACTTGTATTTCAGAATATAGCCCTGTGCATACAAGATCTCAGTCATACGCTTCTTCAGCTTGGAAGCAGGGATGTCCACCACGCGATGGCCAGCCATTTGCGCATTACGGATTCTTGTCAGGAAATCTGCTATAGGATCTGTTACCATTTTATATCTATTAATTCAGTTTATACTTATTGTTTGTTCAACCGAGAGAAATTTACATCGCCATCTATTTGTTATTCTCTCTCCTCGTCCACGGTAGCTCTAGCGTTGGGGACTTGCCCCCCTTACCCTTAGCGTTGGGGACTTGTCCGCCGTAGCTTTAGCGTAGGCGGATTACCAGCTCGCTTTCTTTAATCCTGGTATTTTTCCATCCAGCGCCATATCACGCAACGCTATACGGGAAATACCGAAGTAACGAACATACCCTCTTGGGCGGCCGGTGAGCTGACAGCGGTTCTTCAGGCGTACCCTGGAAGAATTCTTTGGTAATTCATCCAGCGCTTTGAAATCACCTGCTTTTTTCAGCTCCTCTCTTTTGGCAGCAAACTGGGCTACCATTTTTTCCCTTTTACGCTGTCTGGCTTTTACTGATGTTTTTGCCATATCTAATTTTTATTTATTTTCTCCCGGTCCCGATAGTTATCGGGATATCAGGATTATTTTTTAATGTTTCTGAAAGGCATACCCAGTTCTTTCAACAATTCGTAAGCCTCTTCATCTGTATTGGCAGTTGTTACGAATGTGATATCAAGACCTGTGATCCTGTTCACTTTATCGATATCCACTTCCGGGAAGATGATCTGCTCGGTTACACCCATTGTATAGTTACCACGTCCATCGAATGATTTCTCATTCACGCCTTTGAAGTCACGCACACGGGGCAGCGCCACAGCAATCAGCCTGTCGAGGAACTCATACATTTTATCACCACGCAAAGTAACCCTTGCACCGATCGGCATATGCTTTCTCAACTTGAAGTTGGAGATATCTTTCTTTGATAAGGTGCTCACAGCTTTCTGACCAGTGATGGTAGTCAGCTCATCCAGCGCAACATCCACCAGCTTCTTGTCAGTTACTGCACCGTTGATACCGCGGTTCAGGCAGATCTTCTCCAGTTTGGGAGCCTGCATGACGGAAGAATATCCAAATTTCTTAACCAGGGCGGGTACAACATCTTTCTTGTACCTGTCAGACAGCCTGGGTGAATAAGTTTTCGTGCTCATTATTTCTTACCTCCCTGCGTTTTTTCTTTTTTTGTTTTGAACTGACGCTCAGTCTTTCCTTCTTTTCTCACGCGCGTAATACGGGCGCCAGCTTTTTGTGAAGCATCCCAAAGCATTACATTGCTGATATGGATCGGCGCTTCAATTTTCAGGATTCCGCCCTTTGTATTCTGGGCAGATGGTTTGGAATGTTTGGTAACAATATTCACTCCTTCAACAATCACTTTCGCTTTGTCTACCAAAACTTCTTTCACCGTGCGGGGTTTTGTCAGGTCCTTATCGTCACCGGTAATAACCACCACGCTATCGCCTTTCCTGATGTTAAACTTCGGTTTGAATCTTGATTTCATTTTATTGTTCTTTGTTCGCTTATCGATATTTTTTGTCATTTCTCCGCCGCGGCGGACCATTACAGTACTTCCGGAGCCAGGGATACGATCTTCATATATCCTTTATCACGAAGTTCACGTGCAACCGGTCCGAAGATGCGGGTGCCACGAGGTTCGTCTGACTGGTTCAGGATAACTACTGCGTTATCATCAAAGCGGATATAAGATCCGTCTTTGCGGCGCAGCTTGTTGGTGGTGCGTACAATAACTGCTTTTGCTACTGTACCTTTTTTGATACCGCCGGCAGGCAATGCATCTTTTACAGTCACTACTATCTTATCCCCGATCTTGGCATAACGCTGGCCACTGTTCCCTAACACACGGATACATAACACTTCTTTTGCGCCACTATTATCTGCCACGTTCAACCGGCTTTCTTGCTGGATCATTTTATTAGCTTTTAAATTGAACTATCTGTTGTTCGATATTTAAGATGCCCGTCCCGATAGCTATCGGGATTATTTCACTTTCTCAACCACTTCCACCAGTCTCCAGCGCTTTGTTTTGCTGAGCGGACGGGTTTCCATTATCCTCACTATATCACCGATGCTGCATTCGTTCTTGTCATCGTGTGCATGGAACTTGTTCGTTTTCTTTACGAACTTGCCATAGATAGGGTGCTTTACTTTTCTTTCAACAGAAACAGTAATGGTCTTGGCCATCTTGTTGCTGGTGACCACTCCTATCTTCGTTTTTCTTAAATTTCTATCTTCCATTATTAGAACTTTTAACGTTCAGCTATTTTATGAAGGCAGCTTATGCCAGATCTTTTTTCAACTTCAATTCTGTTTTCAACCGCGCAATATCCTTGCGGAGGCCACGGATGGTCATTGGATTTTCCAATGGAGAGATGGCATGTGCAAACTCCAGCTTTTTCAAACGAAGCTTGTCTTCTTCCAGGCGCGCCTTCAAATCACCCTCATTCATGCCATGAATGCTCTTTACAAAATCTGATTTCTTTGACATCTTATTAATTTTTCAAATTTTACAATCAGGAAGCCGCAAGATCTCTGCGCTTGATGATCTTTGTTTTGATAGGCAGTTTACCAGCAGCCAGGTGCAGGGAAGCATGAGCTACCTTTTCATCCACACCATCCACTTCAAACAGGATACGACCTGGTTTTACCACCGCAGCCCAGAACTCCAGGTTACCTTTACCCTTACCCATTCTCACTTCAGCAGGTTTGCGGGTAATTGGTTTGTCGGGGAATATGCGGATCCACACATTACCTTCCCTCTTCATTTCACGGGTCAATGCCTGACGGGCAGCTTCAATCTGGCGATCGGTGATCCAGTGCTGGTCCAGCGCTTTCAATGCGTAGGAACCAAATGCAATGGAAGTACCTCTTTTGGCATCGCCCTTCATGCGGCCTTTCTGCATTTTCCTGTGCTTCGTTCTTTTCGGTTGTAACATCTTGCTAGCTTTATGCTGTTATCGAATAGTATTAATTTCTTCTATCGCCACCGCGACCACCGCCACCACCACGATGACCACCGCCACCGCCGCCACCTCTTCTGTCATCTCTGCGGCCACCACCACGGTGTCCACCATGTCCATGATCATCATCCCTTCTTTCTCTTCTGTCTGTCACATCACTCTTGCCACCAACGAAATTGGGGTTCAGATCTCTCTTGGTCAATACTTCACCTTTACAGATCCATACCTTGATACCGATCTTTCCGTAAACGGTAAGAGCAAATACATTGGCATAGTCAATATCCATACGGAATGTATGCAGCGGCACACGGCCCTGTTTGATCTCTTCTGTACGAGCGATTTCTGCACCGCCTAAACGGCCAGCCACTTTCACTTTAATCCCTTCAGCACCCATACGGAGAGCAGAAGCGATTGACATCTTGATCGCTCTTTTATAATTGATACGGTTCTCGATCTGGCGTGCAATGGTATCAGCAACGATCATCGCATCCAGCTCAGGACGGCGGATCTCCAGAATGTTGATCTGCACATCATCCTTACCGGTCAGTTTCTTCAACTCTTCTTTGATACGGTCCACTTCACCACCACCTTTACCAATGATGATACCTGGCTTGGAGGTGTGGATAGTGATGATCAGCTTACCGAGCGTTCTTTCAATAACGATCTTTGAAATGCCACCCTTATTGATACGGGCATTCAGGTAAGTTCTGATCCTGTTATCCTCGATCAGCTTGGAAGCATAATCTTTTTTGCTACCATACCAGTTAGACTCCCATCCACGGATGATGCCTAACCTGTTGCCGATCGGATTTGCTTTTTGACCCATAGTAATTGTTATTCGATGAATTCTTTTTATTTAGTTTCTTTAGTTTCAACGGCTTCTTCCTTTGTACCCACGATCACTGTTACGTGGTTGCTACGCTTGCGAACCCTGTAACCACGACCCTGGGGAGCAGGTCTCATTCTCTTCAGCGTTCTTCCACCATCCACCATAATGGTTTTAATCACCAGCTGGCTTTCATCACCACCTTCATTCTTCTGTTTCCAGTTGTTGATAGCACTCAGAACAACCTTGCGCAGCGGAACTGCAGGATGTTTGGGGTTGTGCTCCAGTTCAGCCAACACCTTTTCCACTTTCTGACCACGGATCAGGTCGGCCAGCAAACGCATTTTGCGGGGAGAAGTAGGAAAGTTATTCAGTGAAGCACCGTAATAAGACTTTCTCTTTTCTTTCCGGGCATCAGCCGCTATTTTTTTTCTTGTTCCCATTGTTATTTATTATTTACAGGCTTAGGTGATTTTATTCAACCCGCGCCCCCTGTTATCAGTCAACTTTTTTGCTAGAGTGTCCTTTGAAATGCCTTGTAGGTGCAAACTCACCCATCTTATGGCCTACCATGAACTCAGTCACATACACAGGAACAAACTTGTTTCCATTGTGTACAGCAAATGTGTGGCCTACAAAATCAGGAGTGATCGTGGAACGACGGCTCCAGGTCTTGATAACACTCTTCTTGTTTTTGCCCTCATTGATCGCAAGCACCTTTTTTTCCAGGTGAGAGGCTACATAAGGACCTTTTTTAATCGAACGTGCCATTTTTTACTTTATAAAGTTTTTCGAAATGAGCTTGATTACTTGGTTATTTTGCTTCCGTTCTTACGTTGAATGATCAGCTTGTCACTTCCTTTTCCTTTCGTACGGGTCTTCAATCCTCTTGAATACTGACCATTCCTGCTTCTGGGCTGGCCACCGGATGCCTTACCTTCACCACCACCCATTGGGTGATCTACAGGGTTCATGGCAACACCACGGTTTCTTGGTTTAATACCTTTCCAGCGATTGCGGCCTGCTTTACCCATGCTCTGAAGGCTATGATCACTATTGCTTGCCACACCAACTGTTGCATAGCAATTGATCAGGATCTTTCTCAACTCACCAGAAGGCATCTTCAATACAGCGTATTTCTCTTCCTTGTTGGTCAATTGTGCAGATGAACCGGCACTGCGTGATAATTTACCACCCTGGCCAGGCTGCATTTCAATATTGTGCACATTGGTACCGAGAGGCATATTCTTTAACTGCAATGCATTTCCAATTTCAGGAGCAACATTATCACCACTCTCTACAGTAGCGCCAACCTGCAAACCCTGCGGTGCAATGATGTAACGCTTTTCACCATCCGCATAATTCAGCAATGCGATGAATGCTGTACGATTTGGATCATATTCAATAGATACCACAGTTGCCTTGATATCTTTCTTATTCCTTTTGAAATCTACGATACGGTATTTCTTCTTGTGACCACCGCCTCTGTAACGCATGGACAGGTGACCAGAAGAGTTACGTCCACCGGTTCTTTTCTTCGGCTCTACAAGGCTTTGTTCAGGAACATTGGTTGTAACTTCTGCGTATGCATTACCAATTCTCCAACGGGTTCCTGCGGTAACTGGTTTAAATTTCCTTAATGCCATTGTTTCTTATTTTTCCTTGACCGCCGTAGCTTTAGCGAAGGCGGTTAATTCAATTTTTAAATACTAGAATACAGATCAATTGTTTCTCCTTCCGCTACAGTAACATAAGCCTTCTTGTATCCAGGCTTGCGACCCATAATGATACCAGCCTTTGTAAAGCGGCTCTTGTCTTTTGCAGGAGTAACAGAAGTGTTTACGTTTACCACGTTCACACCGTAAAAGCTTTCAACTGCTTTTTTGATCTCCAGCTTGTTTGCTTTCCTGGCCACTTTGAAAGCATAGCGACGCAGTTTTTCCTGCTGTGCATTTGCTTTTTCTGTCAAAATGGGCTTTATCAATACTTCAGAAAGTTTCATGTCTTTCTTTTATTTAATTCTTTTATTAATCTTATTCGGCGTCCTGCTCGGAAAAGATCTTTGCAGCGCTTTCAGTCATCACCAATACTTCTGAGTTTACAATATCATACGTATTGATATCGCTCAGCAATACACCCAGTACAGATGGTACATTGCGGAGAGACAGTTGAACATTGTCATTATACTCCGGCAATACAAACATCAATTTCTTTTCTGCCACCTTCAGGCTTCCTAAAATATCCATCATGCCTTTGGTCTTTGGAGTATCCAGACTGATATCCTCAACAACTACAATCGCATTCTCTTTTGCTTTATAAGAAAGAGCAGAGATACGGGCCAGGTCTTTCACCTTACGGTTCAGTTTGATATCGTAGCTATGAGGTTTTGGTCCGAAGATGGTACCACCACCCTTGTATAATGGGTTCCTGATATTTCCTTTACGGCTGCCACCTGTACCTTTTTGACGATGGAGCTTCCGGCTGGCACCCTGTACTTCAGCACGGGTCTTCACTTTGTGAGTACCCTGACGCTGGGCGGCCAGGTATTGTTTAACAGCCAGGTAAATAACGTGGTTGTTAGGTTCTGCGCCGAAAATCTCTTCGGGCAGTTCAACCGTTCTGCCTGTCTTCTTTCCCTTTGTATTTAAAACTTCAACTTGCATTTTCAAAAGAATTTATTTCTGAATCAAAACGATTGAACCATTATGACCGGGTACAGAACCGCTGATCAGGATATAGTTTTTGTCGGTGAAAATTTTCACCACTTTCAATCCTTTCAGTTTAACGCGATCATTCCCCATACGGCCTGCCATGCGCATACCTTTCATTACACGGCTTGCATCAGAAGAGTTACCAAGTGAACCGGGAGCACGCTGACGGTCATGCTGACCGTGGGTCTGCTCACCAACACCGGAGAAGCCATGGCGTTTTACGACACCCTGGAATCCTTTACCCTTTGTTGTACCAACTACTTCAACACTTTCACCTTCTGCGAAAATGTCAACTGTAATTGTTTCACCTATATTTTTTTCGATGGAAAAGTTGCGGAACTCTTTGGAGAATTTTTTTGGAGCGGTGGTTGCCTTGGCGAAGTGATTGATCTCAGACTGAGTGGAGTGTTTCTCTTTTTTGTCGCCGAAGGAGAGCTGGAGTGCATTGTACCCGTCAGACTCTTTCGTCTTTACCTGGGTAACTACGCAGGGACCTGCTTCAATGATCGTACAGGCTGTTTGTTTACCTGAGGGATCGAAGATGCTCGTCATACCGATCTTTTTCCCAATAATACCTTTCATGTTTTGAAATGTTTATCGCCTCAGGATTATTGGGACATGCCTTGGTTCGTGTTCCACGAACCAGTGATTTGCGGGAAACAAATCACGGCGTCAATCCCCGTTTGTTACCGACCTTTTCCCTTGACCGCCGAAGCTTTGACGCAGGTGGGTTGCCCCAACCTGCCGACTGCCCCTCGGTTTTATGTTCCGCCTTCGCTAAAGCTTCGGCGGACGATGGAAGTACCGGTAATAAACAAACCCTGAACGGCTTGTTTTATTTAATCGCGAAGCAGATGTTTAAATCCAACCTCGCATTTCAGCGCTCTTTTTTCCTGCCTTACGACAAGATTGAGAGATGAATTCTAATACCTAAATAATATCTATTAATAAGAACTTCTTTTTTTCCAGTGTCAGTTAGATCAATTAAAAACCCGTCAGGCCTTGATCTCAACTTCAACTCCACTCGGCAAATCCAGCTTGCTCAAAGCATCCACTGTACGGCTGGAAGAAGTGTAAATATCCAGCAGACGCTTATGCGTAGCTAACTGGAACTGCTCCCGGCTCTTTTTGTTTACGTGTGGTGAACGCAATACGGTAAAGATCTTGGTGCGGGTAGGCAGAGGAATAGGTCCTGTTACTACTGCGCCAGTACTGCGAACTGTTTTTACGATCTTTTCGGCAGATTTATCTACCAGATTGTGATCGTAAGACTGCAATTTTATTCTGATTCGCTGAGACATGGGTGAATTCCCAATTTTCTTTTGGGAGTGCAAAGGTAGGGGTGCCGAAGCTATCTTCCAATTATTTGGCGGGGAATTTTCCACCAGGAAAGCTAATAACCGCCCGGAATGGCCAATGGGCCTCAATTAATTAACTATCCCTTTTCCAGAATTAGCTTTCTTTGCACCCAATTTACCCTGATCATGGCTGACACACCTCCTCGCAAAGGCTCCAAAACTGGCAGAATCCTGAAATTGCTGCTGAAAATTGCAGTGGCCGGCGTTTGTATCTGGTATGTGTCCGGGAAAATTGACTTCCAGAAGGCTGGAGCAGCCCTTAAACAGGCAAACTGGTGGTGGCTCGGCGCTGCGCTTTTAACCTTCATCCTTTCCAAGATCTTTGCTGC
>JAJKIP010000041.1 GCA_021154405.1 Segetibacter sp.
ACCCCCTTAGATTGACGAAGCAGCACCCCATTAAATCTGTTTTGGCACTTTAGCTTTGTTTCAACAAATAACAAAAACTATAACACACTTAAAAACTAAAGTCATGAAAAAAACAAACATCTTCTACTGGATCTTCACAGGTCTTTTTGGACTCTTAATGTTCTTCTCAGCAGTTCCAGACGTTTTGAGCTCACCTGTTGCCATTGAAGGAATGCATAATGGTCTTGGATATCCGGTTTATTTTGTACCCTTCATCGGAGTAGCAAAGATCCTGGGAGTAATAGCCATCCTGGTTCCTGGATTTCCCAGATTAAAAGAATGGGCTTATGCAGGATTATTCTTTGATCTGATCGGTGCAACCTATTCAATCATTGCAGTTGGCAATATTTCCGGTGTTGGATTCATGGTCCTTCCATTTGCGCTCGGCATCACTTCTTATGTGCTTTATATCAAAAGAAGAAGATTGCAACAGCAGCAGGTTGAAATCACAAACCGTACAACTGCGGCCTTTGCTAAAGCGGCCTAAAGTTAAAGACCCATCGGCCGCCGAAGGCGGCCGATGGGTCTTTAAGTTTTAATTAACAGGACTGCGATCTATTGTCTGCACCACGATTCCCCTGTTTTCTTCCATCAGCGTTTGCAAAACACCTCCCATATTTTTGATATCGTTTGAAAGGGTATAAAGCCTGATTGGCGATATTTCCCTTTTTAAGAACACCGCCCTGATCTTTAGGAAAGGACCTTCCGGTGTAATCTGTAAATTTCTTGCCTTCGTACCTCGAAGGCGCATTACAATAATTTGTTTCAGGTCCCCTTCATTCCGGCAATCGATAGTCATTAATACAGAATCACTGCTGGACCTACTGATTGGGGAACTGGATTTGCAGGAAGCTAAAGCCATCACTGCAAGGGTGATGATAATAATAAACTTTTTCATTGTGCGATTGATTTGAATTAGCACAAAGAAAATAGTGAGACACCCCGGATAGCAAGTGTATTTAGACCAAGGTTATCCTTTTCGACAAACGCCACTGCTCTTTAGGTGAAGGCCATTGCGGTCCTGTTTTAGATTAACGAATGGGTCCGCGTTCTATCTCATTTATAATAGTTCCCGGGTTTGCCACTACATCTATCTGGATTCCTCCGCCCAGGTCTTCGATATCCTTTGTAAGTTCATTGAGTTTATTTAGCGGGAGTTCTCTTTTAAGGAACACGGCTTTTATATTAAGCTCCGGTTCATTAACAGTATATTTTATATCCCTGGCCTTATTTGTTCGCAATAAGAAAACAATGGTTTGTCGCAGGGCTGTGTCATTCCTGCAGTCAATATTCATCTGAAGGGCATCATCCAGAGAGTCTCTGGTTACAGGGTAAAAGGTCTTGCAGGATGTGCAGGTGATCAGCACGATCAGGGTGGTCATGGCTAACTTTTTCATTGTGTAAGTTGTTAAATGATTCAATTGGTTTTGTATGGCAAATCAGATCCCATTCCTATAGAATCACGTCTGTAGTAGCTTAAGAGGAATTCCTCTAATAAGAATTAGTAAATGAAATTGCTTTTTTCTGCCTTACACCTCAGAGAGAGGCAATATCATTAGAGAAGGAACAAGGCATCTTTTCAGATGACTTATACAAAGAAAACAAGTGAACGCGCAAGTAGCAAATTTTTTAGACCAAACCTGGTTTTTTTATGACGAACGACATGGCGCACAGGTCAAATGTGAAGGCACAAACCAGGACGTAGCCACTAAGCCGGATATGTATTGAAACGATTATAGTTTGGAGAATGTTACAGCTTTTTTGCTGTAACTGGCACGTAACAAAAAATTAATATACAGGTAATTTAAAAGCTAATGGTCATTAGCCCAATCCTAGCTTACATTTCTTCTCGTTAGCTGTTCGGTAAAATTCTTTTTATAGTGCCGGCCTACGGGAATATCCACCTGGCCGATCTTAATGGTATCACTTCTAAAGGCCTTGATCTTTGGAACTGCGACTATATAGGATTTATGCACGCGAACAAAATTGGATTCGGGCAGCTTTTCCTCCATGTAATTGATCCGCTGGTAAGTGATATAGGATTTGTCCGATGTGACTATTTTGATATAATCTTTGATGCTTTCAATGTAGAGTATATCCTTCAGGAATATCTTTATCATCTCCTTATTTACCTTGAAGAACATATATGCATTCTCAAAGGTGTCTTTGGCGGGTTCTGCATCATTGGAATGGGCATTCACAGAATAGTGGTGGTAGCGGGAAACTGTTTTCAGGAATCGTTCAAAGCTTACTGGCTTCACAAGGTAATCCAGAACATCCAGTTCAAATCCTTCCACTGCGTATTCCCGGTAGGCAGTGATCAGTACAATATGAGGAGGGTTATGCAGGGATTTGATCAATTCCAGTCCGTTCATCCCTGGCATCTGGATATCCAGGAAAAGCAGGTTCACTTCATTTTTTTGAAGGAATTTGAATGTCTCAAGAGAATCAGCACACTGGCCGCAGAGTTCCAGATCATCCAGGCGGTTGATATAAGAGGCCAGCAATTCCCTTGCTGGCGGTTCATCATCAGCCAACAGGCATTTTATTTTCATACTGGTAACTTTTTAATTTCAGGATTACAAGGTAAGAGTTGTTCTCGGAGAAAAAACTCAATTCATGCCTGCCAGGATATAGAATCGCCAGGCGACGGCGAACATTCTCCAGTCCGATTCCTGAGCGTCCATTGTCTTTCCTTTCCTCCGCACAAAAGCTGTTTTCCAGCTTGATCGTTACCCAATCCCGGTGGGTATTTATATCCATCCGGATCCAGGCAGTTTCAGGGCCTGGCTGACTTCCATGCTTGAAACAGTTCTCAACCAGTGGCATCAATAACAGAGGGCAAATACTGAATCCGTCCAGCGAGTCATAAATATTAATCGAAACATCCAGCTTTTCACCATACCGGATCTTCTCCAATTCTATATAATTGAAAATATAATCCAGTTCTTTGGCGAGAGGAATGGAGACCGATTTGCTATCATATAAATTATAATCCAGGAAAGAGGAAAGCCGGTAAATAAGATGTGGAGTCTGGGGATGCTGTCTTAGTGATAAAGAATATATATTATTCAGGGTATTAAATATAAAATGCGGATGTACCTGTGCTTTTAAAAGCTCAAGTTCAGACTGTACTTTATCCTGCTGCAAAGCCAGCGCGATCCGTTGCTGCTGGTACCATGCTTTGATGAAATAAAAAAGGGCATACAGCGCTACTATCAGATAATTATATACACCTTCAATCAGCAATTTTGGCCAGAACAGCCAAGGGGTATTTTTCTGCCCTTCGGGGTAGTAATGCGGATAGGTATAATAATAATTAAAGGACCGTCTCGCGAGAACAAAGACAAACATGCTTGCAACAAGGCAGATCCAGAAAAGCTGTTTCCTGTTCTTCATATACAATTCCTTTATCAGCACATGAACGGTAAACAGGGCGGAAAGCAGGGTTAGGGGAACAATCACAGAGGCATTGATGAAATAACGGCGATATTCATCAGCTACCGCCGCATTACCTATCCATTCATAGAGGAAATACAGTAGCCAGAATTGTATGTTGAACCAAAGCTCTTTACGCTGTGTATGCATCAGCTGGAAATTGTGCATTCGTCCCCGGCAATCTAGCCAAAGAGAACAGCAAGCTGTTAATTTTTATCCAAACGGCATCATAATCTCGACAAACGGTTGGCCTCGATAGTTGTCTGGACAAATCACGTATACGTGGGCTTTCATCCTATAAACAACCTGATTCATGTAGTTTTTATTTTTTCACCTGATACCTGTTATAATATTGCATAGCTGATTGCTGTGCTATTTATAATTACTCCCTGGCATGGTATTGTTCCAATTACCATTGTCCCTTATAATTTACCGGCAATTGAAGACCAGGATAGCACCACTGTACCTTAAATACCCATTATGTCTTCATCCACGTACATTCTGAATCTCAAACAGGTTGGGCTCGACGATATTGAAATTGCAGGAGGAAAGAACGCTTCTCTTGGAGAGATGATCAATAATCTTTCGCAATTAGGAATTCGCATCCCTGGTGGATTTGTAATTACAGTTGATGCCTACCGGAAATTTATCGAGGTCAATAAACTTGACCAGGAGATCCGCCGCTTCATTGATTCCATTGATTTCAATAATGTGGAATCACTGCGCAGAGCTGGTTTGCAGATAAGGCAGTTGATCCGCAATAGTAAATTCCCTCCGGAGTTAAGTTCTGTAATCATTGAGCAGTACAGATTGCTTTCCAGTGAATACAGTCAACCAGATACTGATGTGGCTGTACGTTCCTCTGCAACTGCCGAAGATCTCCCGGATGCAAGTTTTGCAGGACAGCAGGAAACTTATTTAAATGTACGTGGACCCGCAGCTTTAATGGATTCGGTGAGGAATTGTTTTGCTTCCCTGTTTACAGACCGGGCAATCAGCTATCGCCACAGCTTTAAGTATGATCATTTCAGATTGGGGCTATCTGTTTGCATACAGAAAATGGTGCGATCGGATCTGGGTGCTTCCGGTGTCGCTTTTTCACTTGATACAGAATCAGGGTTCAGGGACGTGGTAGTGATAAATGGCTCTTACGGATTGGGAGAAATGGTAGTGCAGGGGGCGGTATCTCCGGATGAGTTCATTGTATTCAAACCCAGACTGAAAGGTCAATACAAGCCCATTATCGAGAAGAAACTGGGCGTAAAAGACAAGATGATGGTTTATGGAGATGATCCGGATGAGCGGGTAAAGGTCATCTCAACTGACAGGTCTGCGCAATACCGTTTTTGCCTAAGTGATGATAAGGTGATGGAACTGGCCAGATGGGTTGTGCAGATCGAAGAGTACTATAGTAATCGAAAAGGGAAATGGTGCCCAATGGATGTGGAATGGGCAGTTGATGGTTTATCGGGTTTATTATTCATTGTGCAGGCAAGACCAGAGACGATTCATTCCAGAAAGAGCCCCAATACCATTATTTCTTATTCCATGAAACCGGGCCAGGCAAAGCCTGTTTTGCTGAAGGGAATTGCAGTTGGAGATAAGATCGCATGTGGACAGGTCAATATCATGCATTCGCTGGATATACGGGTTGCCGATGCGCATGGCTTCAATGCAGGTGATGTGCTGGTAACTGATATGACGGATCCGGATTGGGAGCCAATCATGAAAAAGGCTTCTGCCATCATAACCAATAAGGGCGGCCGCACCTGCCATGCAGCAATAGTTGCCCGTGAAATGGGTGTACCAGCAATTGTCGGTTGTGGCAAAGCAACTGAATTGTTGATAAGCGGGCAAACCGTTACCGCGAGTTGTGGAGAAGGAGATGAAGGAATTATTTATGAAGGCGCTTTGGAATATGAAAAGCTGGAGACCAGGCTGGATGAACTTCCCAGGATAGATACTCCACTTATGCTAAATGTTGGATCTCCGGCTATGGCATTTAATTATGCGCACCTGCCAAATAAAGGAGTTGGCCTGGCAAGGGAAGAATTCATTATCAATAATTATATTCAGGCTCACCCGATGGCATTGCTGAAACATCAGTCGCTGGGAGATAAAGAGCTTTCCCTTGCCATTACAGGTATGATACGCGGATATAGTAATGAAGAAGAATATTTCATTAGTAAACTTGGTTTTGGTATTGCGCGTATCGCAGCTGCTTTTTATCCGAATAAAGTAATTGTACGTTTCTCTGATTTCAAAAGCAATGAATACTTCAACCTGCTGGGTGGAAAATATTTCGAACCAAAGGAAGAAAATCCGATGATCGGGTGGAGAGGAGCTTCCCGGTATTATTCACCCGATTATAAAGAAGCCTTTGGATTGGAGTGCAGGGCCATTAAAAGAGTGAGGGAGGAAATGGGATTGGAGAACGTAGTGGTGATGATCCCGTTTTGCCGTACTGTCACGGAATTATTGAAAGTAAAGGAAGTGATGAAAGAATTTGGACTGGTGCAGGGAGAAAAAGGGCTGGAAATATACCTGATGGCAGAGCTGCCATCCAATATTATAATGGCAAAGGAATTTGCAAAACATATTGACGGGTTTTCAATTGGTTCCAATGATCTTACCCAATTGACACTTGGTCTCGATAGAGATTCATCACTGGTAGCCCATATCTATGATGAAAGGAATGAGGCAGTGAAAACGATGATCAGTATGTTGATTGAAACAGCTAAACAGGCAAAGGTGAAAGTAGGCATCTGTGGGCAGGGGCCGAGTGATTTTCCTGATTTCACAAAATTCCTGGTAGAGAATGGGATTGATAGTATTTCAGTTACTCCTGATTCTGTCATAAAAACGGTGAATGCCATTCATGCTGTGGAAAGAAGATCAGTTGCTTTTTGAAAAGATACTAAAGGTTCTCACGGGCAAGTTTTGATTATAGCGAGTGAAAGGGCCTGTATTTCGCGGGTCCTTTCCATTTAAATATTATTGTTGGGGAATCATAAAAAGAGCGGGAAACAGAGCGGAAAGTGTTCATCCCGCTCTCGTTCTGTTTCCTGCTCTTTCTTCAAGATCTGTTCACTGATTTAGATCTGGGTTTGTAAGAGGGAGTATCAATTCATCCAATGGAGTATCCTGTATCTCATCCTGGCTAATCGATATATATTCTGGTGTAGCAGGCAGGCGCGAATCAAGATAATGTGTTCTGTTCAACATTATGCTTTGCAGTGAGCGACATAGAAAAGCCCTTGGCTATGTCAAAATTCTTACCGTAGTGAAAGAAGCTGATGTTGAGTTTGGATTCAATTTCAAAAAGTGTATCGAGCGTGAAATTGTGACGGCCACTCAGCCACTTGGTGATTTCAGGCCTGTGCCTGTCCATGAGTTTGGCGAATTTACTTTGTGAGATCTCCCTGCGGCGGAGTTCTTCGCGCATGATGGCTGCGAGTGCCATTTTCTTTTCAGAGAATTTTTCCTGCTTCTTGCTTGCTAAAGCTGCTTCCATGTTTTTGATTTAAGGTTTAATTTTTTGAATTTATAGGTGACATGGTTTTTTAGGACACGTAGCGTTTCAACATAGGCAGGTAAATAAGAAATTACCGAATCATACTTGCGAGTTACTGATAAGGTAGCTTTGTAGTTACAACTAATACTGGAAGAACAGGTGTTTGGACTAAATCGCAATCAATTATTTTTGAAACCCTTAGAGTGAAAGATTACAAAAATTAAAATTGGCATATTTGCCAAATTGCGGATTTGTGCGGGGGAACTTATAGTAGACTGAATCAAAAAGAGTTGCCCGAATGCGAATCAGAGAAATAAGGCAACGCCGGGAGGCATTATTTTGAGTGAATGGAGAATTTAACAAGGTGGATCATCCTTCAGAGATTTTGCCGAGCTGGCTTTCTGTACCGGAGTCCAGCAGGTTTTCATCCGGTAAATCCTGGGTCATATCCACAACCATTCCTTTTACATTATACAGTTCCCAGTTCATCCGATCGCAGATTTCCAGCCACAGTTTATGGTAATATACATGGGCCCTGCTTTCTTTGATCTGGTGGAATATGGATTCCTTGGTTGCGGTGATCAATTCAATTTCGGAATAGAATGGAATATAATGATGCAAGGTGCGAGGGTCTTCATGACTGCGATTATCAAGGTAAGTGCGATGCAGGTTCTTATGTGTCTGCACCATATTATAAAAGGTCAGCACCTTATTCAATATACTTGAATTTTGCTGAAGTGAATCCAACAGCATATTGTTGCAATAAATGGAAAGCGGTGCAGGCACAGTTGGCACCAGTACCAGGTCCGCAGCATAAAAAATATTATCGTGAAGCATGAAGCGACCGGGTGAACAATCCATTATACACACATCATAGTCATCCTCTACTTCTTTAAGGGAAATATTAATCAGTTCATGATTGGCGAAGTTCATGGTTGTGACGCGTGATGCATGATTCATGAACTGGTCAGAGAAATGTGCATCATTGCTGATCACATCTATCTGGTAAGAATCTGTGGAATGAATAACATCATAGATGGTAATGTACTTATCAAATAGCCGGCCATGGGTGTGATTATTCTTATTCTGCTGGTCGAAGAAGAAACTGCTGCCTCCCTGTGGATCAAGATCCCAAAGCAGTACACTGAGACCGCTTTTGGCCAGGAAACAGGCCAGATTTACAGAAGTGGTGGTTTTTCCGACGCCTCCCTTTATGTTATATACGGCAATTTTTTTCAACACTTGAAACTATCCAGAAAAGCTCATTCGAAAGAAGGAAATGATTAAATCTTTGCCTCCGGAAGGGGTTTTAGTTAGC
>JAJKIP010000042.1 GCA_021154405.1 Segetibacter sp.
GCCTCGCCCAATTATCGGCATGGTCAATTCCAAAATCGCAGTCATACTCCTGCCCTGACTGAGGGCGTTAGTTATTATAGTGTATTCAAAGAATTCTTTTTTAGAGATAAGAAAAAAGCCAAACCTCATGCTGTTGTTCCGACAAAGAAAACAGACCTGCTAAATCTTGATCCATCCAGGGATGTATTCGTTTGGTTTGGTCATTCTTCCTATTTCATGCAATTGGATGGAAAAAGGATTTTAGTTGATCCGGTAATGAGTGGTTCAGCTTCACCGCTTGCCTTTACTACAAGGGCCTTTAAAGGAACTGATCCCTACACCACGGATGATATTCCCGTTATCGACTATTTATTTATTTCTCACGATCATTGGGATCACCTGGATTATACAACACTTAAAAAGCTTAAACCTAAAATCAAAAGGATTATCTGTGGACTGGGGGTGGGCATGCATCTGCGCTACTGGGGGTTTCATGAAAATATTATCATTGAAAAAGACTGGAATGAGACTGTTTTGCTGGAACAGGGTTATGTAGTCCACACTGTCACAGCTCGCCATTTTTCAGGTAGAACATTTAAGCGGAATCCGTCTTTGTGGCAATCATTTGTGCTTCAAACCCCACACTACAGGATATTCATTGGTGGTGATAGTGGTTATGATACACATTTTGCAGAAGCTGGTAAATTATTTGGACCCTTTGATCTCGCAATTCTGGAAAATGGACAGTATGATAAAAGCTGGAAATATATTCATATGACGCCCGCTGAAGTTCTGCAGGCTGCAAAGGAGCTCAAAGCAAAGCGCCTGATCCCTGTTCACTCTGCCAAATTCCTGTTGGGTAATCACGACTGGGATGAGCCGCTTAAAACCATTACAGAGCTCCATACAGATAATAGCATCCTGCTATTGACTCCCATGATCGGGGAAGAGGTTGACCTTAAAACAGACCGGTATTCTTTCACTCAATGGTGGCAGGGACTATAGATTTGAAGGAGATTTTCCAAATTTTCCAGCAGTTTTGTTACCCTTCTGGCAGATGCAGGATGAAGCTGTGTTGGATGCGACCAATTGCTGTATTAATTATCTGCGTCAGTAATAACGGGTCGTTTGTCTGCAGGGTCACGTTGATCATATTTGATCTGGAATTTGGATAAATTGGGTTTGTACACCCGTTTACGTTGAAGTTCATAATTGTAAATAGTTTGCCCCAATTCATACATGAAAGGATATCCTATACTGTCATAATCATAGCGATTGTCATTAAGTATACCATCGCTGTTCACATAAACAGTAGCGCTTAACATGAATTCCACTTTGTTCTTAAAATCAGCTACATAAGAAATATCAGTCATGAATCCATATGCCCAGCCCACCTTATTAAATACTCTTATATTGGGCGGCAGGTGAAGATTATTTCCGCGGAAATAGAACTTAACATAGCTGTCATAATATTTGGCTGTATCATATTTGGGATAACTGGTCTCAGAGGGAAATTGAGACAGGAACCGGTATAAAAATGAATAATCTTCTGATGTAAGCCGGAAGCGTTGCCGGAATGGTACAGATGTCGGGAACAAGGCAGATTGCAATAACTGCTGCAGATCTCTTAATGGAACATTATTTACCCTGGTAAAATCAATGGGCTCATTTACCAGCTTATCATTACTGTCCCAATAACCCTTACCTATTTTGATTTCTTTTGGAAAATAAAAGGAGTCTGTATTATATGCCGGTGGCTGCCGGTATATCAATGACCCATCTTCCTTTATGAATCGAATTGCATTGGTATGGCGGTTCTGTTCAGAGGTAAAGCCTTTGAACATGCGAGTGATGCGTATATCCGGATATCCCTTTTTGTGCAATTCCCTGTTGATCCTTTGCTGGCCCAGAAACTGGTACATCCTGTTATAAGCATCATTATCACTGATAAGGAAAACCTTGCGGATATATTGAGCTATGGAAGGAAGATTATTACGGGCCGAACTGTCTGTTAATTGAGCATCCTCGCGATCATAGCTGCTATCGATCTGGAGGGAAGTGTATTTATTCACTCCCTTAATATGCATGTCATTCAGTTTCTCCAATGAGAGAAGAGAAAGTGGAAGCTTTACCGTGGAAGCAGGATTAAAATAAAGCTCCGGATCAAGATTAAAATAATAATTTTTAAAGCTGGGATAATTGTTACCATCCCTGTTGATCTGGGTATAGATGATCTGAAGGCGGTAATTCTGCGGATCTTTTATTACCTGTTGGAAAACAGGGTTAGTATTTTTTTCAAGTAATTCTTTTAAAAACGTGCTTGTAACGGGTTGTGCTGCTAAGGAACCAAAAAAACATAATAGAAAAGCTGAAATTAAATACCGCATGTAATTCATTATTTGACCAGGTTATCTGAGAAGAATTGCACCTCTTATTTTACATCCTTTCTGCAACTCTATTTATATGATCTTCCTCGCATATTTCAATTATATGCTTCCCTTATACTTATTCCAATAAGGAGGATGGAAGTATTCTGCATTTAAAGTTAAATCATGGTTTGAAAAGTTAATGGCAAAAAAAACAGGCTTCCCTAAGAAAGCCTGTAATAATAAGGAAGAAAAACTCTTATGAAAGATGTTTTGAGAGATGTTTTGCCATATCAAACATTGATACCTGGCTTTTACCTCCGAATACTGGTTTCAATTTATCATCAGCGTTGATCATTCTTCTGTTCTTGGAGTCCTGAAGTTTGTTGGCCTTGATATAAACCCAGATCTTCTTTACAGCTTCAGTACGGGGAATTGCTTTGCTTCCCACTACTGCTGATAATGCAGAACTTGGAGTTAATGCTTTCATGAAAGCTGCATTAGGCTTGCGGGCTGATTTCTTTTTGGCCGCTTTCTTTTTAGGAGCTGCTTTTTTAGCTGCCTTCTTTACTGGTTTTTTAGCCGCTTTCTTCGCAGGCTTTTTTGCTTTTTTTGTTGCCATCGTTTTGAATTTTAATGGGTATTAGTATTTGTTATTCGTCCATCCTCCTGTAAAAGTATGGATTTACACGTTCCATCGTGTCAATCTTACTATACTGTGAAAAAGTCTTTTTCATTGGGAAAATGGGCAATATAACTGTTTAACCCGGCAGCGAAGGTACAGTTAAATAATACCCAAATCATTTTTTAGGGAAGTTTCTCCAATGAAAAACCAGTTTTTTCATTGGGAAAAAGCATTGAAAGGGGGCTTTTTTCATTGAGAGATGATGCCTGGATAGGTGCTGATTTCCTCAATTAGCTCAGTTTTTTCATTGGGAATACCCATTGAAAGGAGCCTTTTTTATTGGGAGATAATGCCTGGATAGATGCTGGTTTCCTGAATTAACTCATTTTTTTCCTATGGGAAACCCTGGGAGCTGGGTCAATGATCAGGAATTCGGGGGGATCAGG
Organism: Segetibacter sp.; assembly: GCA_021154405.1. Taxonomy (GTDB): domain Bacteria; phylum Bacteroidota; class Bacteroidia; order Chitinophagales; family Chitinophagaceae; genus JAJKIP01. The sequence goes on from JAJKIP010000042.1 coordinate 3,417, forward strand.
GAACTGCTGAATGAGGTCTTTGTATTTTAATTTTAGATTCCTTTTGAAGGTTCCCACATACCCGGGTTTGGGTATATCGGCATCATTGAGCTTGATCGCTTCTATCAGGTCGTTTCCTATGTACATCATTAGTTGCATAGTGGCTGGATACACTACAAATCAACTCCAATTTTCAAAAAGTTACAATCCCAGAAGTACTCAATTTTACTGGTAAGTTTACCAGTCCTGCTATTGTGGCAACTCCGTTTCTTAAGCCATCCTTCCTAATTTTGCCCAATGTTTTCGGATAAGATATATGGTTTTTACGGTTCGCTCAGGCCGCCAAAGGGTCTTCCCAAAGGGGTGGATGCCTTGTTTCCACAGGGAGATCCAGACATTATGCAGCTTGTGAAAGCCTTTCTGGATAAGTTTTACTCGGACAATAGACCTCGTACACTTATCCTTGGTATCAATCCAGGCCGCTTCGGTGCAGGCACTACCGGGATCAATTTCACTGCCTCCAGGCAATTGACGCAATTCTGCGGTATCGATAATCACCTTAAGCAACAGAGTGAACTCTCAGCCGAATTCATATATGAAGTGATACTCCATTACGGAAGCGTCCCAGGTTTTTATAGTGATTTCTTCCTTTCATCGGTCTGCCCGCTGGGCTTTGTAAAGGATGGAAAAAATATGAACTATTATGACGACAGGCGATTACAGGATGCCGTTACACCTTTTATCGTGGATTGCATCAATCAACAGTGCCAATGGAATTTTAACAGGGAATGCTGTATTTGCATAGGGGGTGAGAAGAACTTCAAATATCTCTCTTCCCTGAATGATATACATGGCTGGTTTAAAACCATTCATGCCCTGCCGCATCCCAGGTTTATACAACAATACCGCAGGAAGCATAAGGCCGATTATATCAGGGAATATCTGGCAGTCCTGAAAGCTGCAAATGGAAAGAAATGAGTTTATTCTTCTTCTGCTGGAATGATCACTGTAAGCTTGCATCCCTGACCTTTGGCCGAAGTAATATCCACTGAACCATTATAGAAATTCACTCTTTCCCGAATATTCCCAAGTCCAATGCCCTGGTAAGTCTGCTGGGGATTGAAACCATTCCCATCATCGGTAATAACCAGTTTAACCTGTTCATCACGGGTATACAGGGAGATAGATGTATTTTTTGCATGGCTATGCTTTAGTATATTCTTTAGCTGTTCCTGGGCTATACGGAACAGGGCTACCTTTTTCCCATTACTGAGCTGCTCACTTTCATCGTCATGTTCAAATCTCACTGACATGGCACCCACCATTTCAATGTCTTCTGCGAGGCCCCTGATGCTCTGCACCAGACCGTGCTCTTTCAATGAAGGGGCTACCAGTTCCTTGGAAAGCTTTCTTATTTCGTCAATGGTAAGCTGTATATAATCGATGCTTTTCTGCTTTACCTGCCGTTGCTCTTTACCAACGGGAGTAAGGAAGTCAACAAACAATTTAGTTGCAGATAATAACTGGTTCACATTATCATGTAACTCATGGCCAATACGGGTACGCTCATTTTCCTGCGCCTTTACCATGATCTCGGAAATCTCTTTCTGGCGTTTGACCTTTTCCTTGGCCAGTTTATCTTCCAGTGCTTTTAGATTGGAAACATCATTCAGTGACCCAATCATTTTTATTGGCAGACCATTTTCATATACCACAAATCCTTTATGCTGGATATGCTTATAATGGTTATCGGCGCATTTGAAACGGTATTCATCGTCCCAGGATTGCTCATGCGCTTCAATGGCCTGTTTCACTTTATCTGCAATACGATTCCGATCTTCAGGATGGATCTGTCGCAACCACCAGGAAAGTCCCCTGGCAGTATTGGGCTTATATCCGAAGAGTTCTGGCAAGGTATCATTGTGGACCATTTGCCCATTCTGCATATCCCATTCCCAAATTGCATCTGAAGTTGCCCGGTTCAGCGTAAGCAGTCTTTCCTGGGCCAGGTGATATTTCTTTTCCAGTTCATTTGTGTCGGGTAACCGTATCGCATGGCCAGCAACCAGTTTTTTTCCATTAAAGGAGCCCAATGAAAACAGGTTCATAAAACAGATCAGGTTATTGCCGTCTGCCAGCCGTATTCTCTGGGTTGACTCAACAGGTCTTCCTGTAGTGAGGACACGGTTATGCAGTTCATATAAAGAATGGGTAACCGTAATGGGAATTGTATCCATTACATTCCGGTTAATGCACTCTTTTTCTTCTATATCAAAGTATTTGTAAAATGCCTTGCTGGCAAAAAGAAGGGTTCCTTCATTATCCAGTATCCAGGCAAGCTGGCTGGTTTGCTGAAGGAAATTATAAAACAGATTGTCTTCCCATCCTGTTCCAGGGTTGGTAACAGAAGAGGAAGTAATACCGTCGTCCTTTACAACTGAAAGGGGCATAGCAGTTGAGAGGTCCGAGGCATGGTTGAGATTTTTGGTCGCTGCCCATTCTCGCATCGGGATAAGGTTTAATTAGCTGTAATCGAGTCTTGCTGTCAGCAACTATTCATCTCTGATAAGATTGCCGGCATCATTTCAAAATCATTACTCTTATCTAAAAAATAATAGGCCCCCAGTTCTTTACTTTGGCGACGATAAAAATCATCGCTGCTGTTGCTGACCATAATAACTTCGGTCCTTACAGGGGATTCCTTTATTTGTTTTAGCAGGTTTAGTCCATTGCCATCGGGCAGGTGAATATCCAGTAATACCAGGTCATGTTCAGCAGCGCCGATCTGGGAATAAGCCTCTTTGTAGTTCTTTGCAGTATTGATCTGGCCAATGCCTTCCAGGTCAGTCAGCATTGCTGTCATCCGGTCTATGTAGAACCGGTTGTCATCAACGATCAATACGGATAATTTTCTGTAATTCATCATGGGTTGGTATAGTTATACAAAGTAACCCCTTGAACGGGGCCCAAAAAATAGAGCAGTTTATTATTTCAGCGTGCTAAATCGTACGTACACTGTGTAGCAGAATGACTACAGGAACATTAAGCGTTGATTATGAATAGTGTGCGGAAAGAGTGGCGTTCACGCCATTACTTTTTTTTTTCAATGATCTCCTGGATCGCATTAACAAGACCATTGGGAAGGGTGCTTTTATTGATAAAGCCTTCCGCCCCAGCCTTGGTCGCTCGCTGGGCATATTGTTCAGCAGGATGAGTGCTAAGTATAAGCACCGGGGTGTTTGGAGTTTTCTGTTTGATCTTTTCCAATGCATAGAATCCACCGCCTCCTGGCATCACCAGATCGGAAACTATAATATCCCAGTCCTGGGACAGTGCAAGATCTATGAGTGTGGCGGTATCAATAGCTTCTTCCACCTGTACAGAAGTGAATTCTTCAAGTAATAGTTGCCTTATTCCCTGGCGTACTATATCGTGGTCGTCTGCTATTAAGATCCTGAGCATGATTGATGGTGTTCTACAGGTTGGTTGACGGGTTAGTGTATTGCAATGTAAGTCTTTAGTCCTGTACCCTTTGTAGCAATATCTTGGTAAACCTTGTAGAGTTCATACTACAAAAATCTTGATGTAGGTCAAGAATTGTGTACATGGAACATACTTCTATCAGGGCTTCGGGTAGGGGTAACTTATTAGTAGATATCAGGGACTTCAGATCAGTTTTTTCTCCAATGCATACCTTGTAAGACCTGCATTGGATTGTATTCCCATTTTTTCCATGATCCTTGACCGGTACGTACTTACCGTAGTAGCGCTCAATGAAAGCTGAGCCGCAATTTCAGAAACTGATTTTCCGGAGGCAAGTAATTTGAACACATCAAATTCTCTGTCGGATAGGGTTTCATGTGATTGAACACTAGTATCCTGGCCAAGCGTGGAAGCCAGTTTTTCTGCTATGGATGGAGTTATGAATTTTTTACCTAACTGTAATGTCTGAATTGCCTTAATGATATCATCGTGAACATGATCTTTCCCAAGATAACCGGATGCGCCTGCTTTTAATACCCGCAGGGCATACTGGTCTTCAGGATACATACTCATGATAAGAACCGGAAGGTTTGGAGCTGCATGTTTTATCTGGTTCAATGCATCCAGGCCACTGCGTCCCGGCATGTTCATGTCGCATATAACAATATTCCATTCGTTCTCGATAACCTGGCTCAACAGTGCTTCCGCATCAGCTGCTTCACCAATAACTGCAGATGGATATTCTTCAAGTATCACCTGTTTTAATCCTTTACGAACTATGGCATGATCATCTGCAATCAGGATCTTTAACATAATTAAGATAAGGTTTTAGAGTTTACTAATCAGCTATGGGCACAGGTACCTTTATTTCAACAACTGTACCCTCCCCTGGTTTACTTGAAATCTGGTATTCGCCTCCCATCATTTCAGTTCTTTCTTTCATTCCAAGGAGGCCTAATGTTTTTCTGGTAGTTCGGGAAGTATCAAAACCTTTCCCGTTATCTGTAATCTTTAATATAATGTGCCCGTTATTCTTTTCGAGGCCAACATTCACTTTTTGAGCCTGAGAATGCCTTGCAACATTGGTAAGTGATTCCTGAAGGATACGGAAAAGACCAATCTTCATGGAATCATCAATAGAAACCTCCGTTACAGAAGTATTGAACTCTTTAGCAATACCAGATCGTTTTTCAAATTCCTCTAAATGCCATTCCATGGCAGCTACCAGGCCAAGGTCATCCAGCAGGGTTGGTCTTAACTCAGAGGCAATACGTCTCACTGTTTTTACAGTAGTGTCCAGCATTTCCAATAATTCGGTGAATTTCTCCTTAATAGCTGGCTCAGTAGTAGTTACTCGTTTTTTGAGCCAGGAAACATCCATTTTCAAAACGGTCAGCAACTGCCCGAGTTCATCATGAATTTCGCGGGCCATATGAGCTCTTTCCTGCTCTCTGATATTTTGAAGGTGTTCGGTGAGTTCACGGATAGCAGTGAATGATTCTTTCAGCTTTTCATCCGCTATGTATTTTTCTGTTACATCGTTGGCCAGTACAAGCCGGGTTGCCTTGCCATCATTTATGAAATCGTGAGTAACGATATCAACGTACATCGAAGTTCCGTTTTTCTTTTTATGTTTCCATATTCCTGCATAATGAACCCCTCGAATATTCGTGTTTAACGCTGAATTGAACCTTGCTGCCTCTTCCTGAGGGCGCAGATCAAGTATGCTTAATGCCAGGAATTCTTCCCGGGAATACCCGTACTGTGCAAGAGTGGCATGGTTAACATCGGTGAAATGATATTCGGGAAGATTAAGCATCCACATGGGCAGCGGATTGTTTGCAAAGAGCAGTTTGTATTTATCTGCTGACATCCTCAACTGATCCTCTGCTATTTTGCGGTCGGTTACATCATGAAGTACCAGCACTACCTCGGATATTTCTTCATTCTGACCCTTTAATGGATAAAGGGTCATTACCATCCATCGCTTTTTTCCCTTTTGCCCTATCATTGCCGGATCATACTCATACGGTTCTGAAATAGCCACCTCCCCGGCATAAGCTGCCTCAACATACACTGATAGACCAGAAGCGATCATTTGTGGATCCTTCCGGATATTATAACCTTTTACATTTTCTCTCTTGTCTTCCCACATGATCTCCCAGGCCTCATTGGTTTGAACATATTCCCCCTCTTTATTATAGATCACAACAGGATAAGGGAATTGCTCAATGATGGAACGGAAGCGATATTCACTGAAAGTAAGCTGGTGTTCTGCCTCTTTTCGCTTGGCAATATCAATGCCTGTACCCAGTAAACAGGGGCCGCCCTTGTATTGTATCAATACAGCCCTGAAATAATAAGGGATCTTTTCTCCTTTTTTAGTAAGGAAATTGGCCTCTGCATCATTCACCCCCTGTTCAAATACGCCCATGATCCTTTCAGTGATATATTCCTTTTCATCATCAGCAAAGAACTGTGTGGGATGCATTACCGCTATTTCTTCACTTGTATACCCTGTTACTTCTTCGAATGTTTTATTCCAACGGATGAATTTGCCATTTGCATCATAGAAATAAAATACGCCGGGAAGACTATCGATCAACTTATCGGCCAGAACCCTTGCTTCATTGATTTCCCTGGTTTGCTCCTTTACCTGCTCTGAAAGACTTTCATTGAAGGTCTTCAATTTATTCTCCAGGAATTTTTTCTCGGTTATATCGCGTATAAAACCTATAAAGAACTGCTCTTCGCCAATTGTCATTGGCGAAATACTAAGTGATACATCGATCTCTGTATTGTCTTTTTTAACAGCAAACAGCTCAATGGTTTTGCCAAGAATACTGCTTTCGCCCGTTTCAATATAACGACGCAATCCTTTTTGATGCGACTCGCGGAATTGCGGAGGTATGATTGTTTCGGATAAAAGTTTATTGATTACTTCAGCCTTATTCCAACCAAACAGATTTTCTGCCTGTGGATTCCATTTGGTGATCCTTCCTTCTTTATCGATCACAACTACCACATCAGGAGCATTTTCAAAAATGGCGGTTATCTGAACTTCTGTATCATGAAGTGCCTGCTCCGCCTGCGCTTTTTGCATGTCCCGCCTGTTCAACAATGAGGCATTGTACCAGACAATGGCAGCAAAAATTATGATGATAAATATGATCAGAATGGCCACTCCAAATTCATTGCTGTAAATACCAGAGCGGAAACCTTCCATGCGTAAATAGCCGAGTATGGATGGCACTACAAAAACAGTCGGAATCAGCAGTCTTGCCATAACACTGCCGCTGTACCTGCTTGTAAAAGCCTTCATGATTCCCCTCTCCGGCTGAACAAAGAGCAGGGCAATCGAGAACAAAAAGAAACAGATGGCAGTATGAACAGCCATTGGGATGTAAACAAGGATACCATAGAAAGTCCTTTCATGATAGATATAACCCAGAATGGACAGCCATCCTATCAATGCTACTGCCAGGGTTAACAGCTGAGAGGGTAAGGTCTTGAACCGATGTTCAAACCGGTTAAGAGAAATGAGGCCAATGGAAGAAACAAAAAAACAGGCCGCTGTATTTGGAGCCATCCTGTTGGAAGCATTACCGATTAGATCATGATCCAGTGCTTCAGTAAATAGTATCCTGTCAATACCGATATTCCAGGCAAATAACAGGTCAAGGATTTTTATCGTAGCAATAGAAAGTACAAGCAAACTGAGAATAACCGGAAGAATGGATCTGTTTCTGGAAAGAGAAGAGGAATTAAAGAGAAAATATGCTGAACCTAATAGTATAAAACATACAGAAGTGACAGGGTTCATGGATACAAGGCCAGGGAATGGGCGTCTCAGCACAGGTATATGGAGGAGCCACCCGGCGAAAACAAGCAAGGCAATCCCCATTACTGCGGTTACCATAAGTTTGGACCAGCGTTGTAATCTTCCCTGTAGTACTACATCAGGTGCTGAATACATACAACAGATTTAATGTTACTAATCAAAACCTGTTGGATTTTTTAAATACATCGTGGAAATGACAGTAAGGTACTTCCAATTTGTTGTAATAGAGTACAACCCGATCCTATCCTGTAATTAAAACACCCCCAACTTTTGAGCTATGTCTGGACGACATGATGAAAATAGATACTTTTTTAACCCGCACGCCATTTTAATTCAGACAAATCCCTGCAAATTAGGTAGATACTCTTACCCATTTCGTTTTTTATGAGCGAAATCAATGCCAACACGTTATGTCTAAACTTACTAATCAATAATATCATAAGGCAATACCTTTGGCAGGGTATTTAATTTGTCCACTACCTGACATATCATATTAAATATCTTTTATCAACCCAATTGGTATACATATTTTTGCTTCCTCTTTTCAACCAACGCATATGAAAATCTTTTAAGGTTCATCGCCTCCATTGTAAGATAGAACCTGAATTATTCGGACTTCATCGAAGGGTAACAGATAGTTGCTCTATTCTTAATTAATTTCAAATTTCAATATTTTTCAAACATGTCGCAGACTGTTCAAACCAGCAGCAAACTGTCCCATTATTTTAAATTGATCAAACAATCACTGGGTGGTGTAGAGTACGATTATACCCAGGGTAACATAAAAAAGGCGATCATATTACTGGCAATTCCAATGATCCTTGAACTAAGCCTGGAATCGGTATTTGCCGTTGTAGATATATTTTTTGTAGGAAAACTTGGCAAGAATGCAATTGCGACAGTGGGGCTAACCGAACTATCGATTACAATAGTCTATTCCGTTGCCATGGGCTTAAGTACTGCAGCTACAGCGGTTGTAGCACGCCGTATTGGTGAAAAAAATCCGGATGGAGCCGCGCATGCAGGGATGCAATCATTGCTTATTGCAATGATAATAACTGTAATTGTAAGTCTATTAGGTATTGTTTTCGCTCCGGACATACTTAAACTTATGGGAGCACAACCTGAAGTTGTAAAAGAAGGTGCCAGTTTTACACGCATCATGCTCGGTGGTAGTATAGTAATTATTATGCTTTTCCTGATCAATGGTATATTCCGGGGAGCAGGTGATGCCTCTATGGCAATGAGGAGTTTGTGGATCGCCAGTATATTGAATATAATCCTATGCCCCACTCTAATAAATGGTTATGGGCCTTTCCCCGAATTAGGTTTGACTGGGGCTGCCATTGCAACAACAATCGGTCGTGGTACAGCTGTGTTATATCAATGCTACTACCTGTTTAAAGGCAAAGGAATAATTAAAATAAAAGCCGTGCATTTTAAATGGGATTTGCCAGTAATAAAAAACCTTGTTCACGTTGCTTCACCGGCAACGCTTCAGTTTATTATTCAATCAGGGGGATGGATCGCCATGGGTATAATTGTAGCAAAAACAGGCGGCACAGATGCTTCAGCAGGGTATCAGGTAGCCATTCGAAATGTGGTATTTTTTATTTTGCCTGCCTGGGGATTGAGTAATGCTGCGGCTACGTTGGTGGGTCAGAATCTAGGAGCCAAACAACCAGATCGTGCAGAGAAAAGTGTATTACTCGCTACGAGATTCAACGCTATTTTCATGGCTTCTGTAATGTTCCTTTTTCTATTATTAGCATCCCCTATAATTAATTTATTTACAAAAGAGGAAGCGGTACGTCATTATGGTGCATTGGCCTTACAGATTATAGGAAGTGGATACATTTTTTATGGAGTTGGAATGGTAATGATACAGGCATTGAATGGAGCTGGTGATACAAAAACGCCTACCTGGCTTAATTTTTTTGGCTTCTGGTTATTTCAGATTCCTTTAGGGCTTTTATTGGCTAAAGGCTTTGATCTTGGACCTGTTGGGGCGTTTTGGGCTGTTCCTATTGCTGAAACAGCAATCGCGATTGCAGCATACATTCTATTCAAAAAAGGCAGATGGAAAGAGGTTAAGGTTTAAGCCACTCTCTAACTGATCTTAATGCTATATAAGGCATTATCCTTACCCGCGGATAATGCCTTTTTCTTTGAATATGCCTGCCTATAGTAGATTTCCATGAGATAAAAATTTCAATGCCTAGTAAATATTCGAAATGTGTGAAAAACAATGGATTATTTGCTTGTATTCGCAATTCTGGGGTACTATTTTTGAGCCTGTAGACGTTAATAATCTGTAAAATCCGTATCTGCCTGAAACGACTATCTCCGATATCGATCTATTGCTTATTTTTTGCCCTGACAAGCATCGCCTGGTTACCGGCAAACACCCCTGAGGACCCGGGTGCAAAAAAATTACGTGTAAATTCAGTTATTTCCAATGTCAATGCTTTACGGCAGGAAGCTGAGATAATGTATGATAATATTTGCCTGGAAGGAACAGGTCTTTCCGAAGATGCTTTTATATATGCTTATAAAGGGTACCAGTGTTTATTGAAAAAGAAGGTTATTAAAGAATCCGGCTATCTGGCCATTTGCGATTTCAGCCAGTCATCTGCAAAAAAGCGTTTCTATATTATAGATTTATGTAACGCTCAATTATTGATGAACACCTATGTTGCCCATGGCCGCAACTCAGGCGGTGAGTATGCTACCCGCTTTTCCAATAAACCATCTTCACTACAAAGCTCATTAGGTTTCTTTGTTACCCAGAATACTTATTATGGTGAACATGGATTGTCTTTACGAATAGCAGGACTGGAAGCCGGTTTTAATGATAAAGCCCTGCGTCGCGGTATTGTTGTACATGGTGCTGATTATATTGAAGAGAAATGGCTGGATAATAGTAAGAGCATGGGTCGCAGTTTTGGCTGTCCTGCCATACCTGAGGATGAATGTAAAGAGATCATTGATACATTAAAAGAAGGCAGCTGCCTGTTTATTTATCACCCTTCTAAAAATTACCTGAAAAACTCCAAGATATTAAACTACTGAATGGACACTACTACAAGGATGGATGAACACAAAGGCCCAACATAATATCCTATGATTGGGCTCTTTTTTTGTCCTGTTGTTAACCAATGCTTTCCATGATGGCTTTCCATCCCATCCAGGCCATAACAAAAACCACTATCCAACCTGCCAGTTGCATCCATACCGGATGCTGATATCCCTTCATGATCCGTTTCCGGGTGGCCGCCAATAATATAATGGCAAGCGCAACAGGCAATATCAATCCATTCACTGCTCCTGCCAGTACCAATAGATCCCTGGGTCTTCCTATTATCACAAATACGCAGGTGGTGAGGATTATGAATGCAGAGATCAGGTGCCGTTCATATTTTACCAGGGAAGGGTGAAAGGTTTTAATAAATGAAACTGACGTGTAAGACGCGCCAATAACTGATGAAATAGCTGCGCTCCAGAGTACAACTCCAAATATGCGTAAACCAATATCACCAGCGGCAAATGAAAAAACACCAGCTGCAGGATTTTCTCCAGGCAATACAGCTCCCTTTAACAACGCTCCCACTACAGCCAGGAATAAGACAAAGCGCATAATGGTTGAAATGATAATCCCACTCAGTGCGCTTTTTGTAACCGCTGCCTGTTTTTGTTTTCCCTTTATTCCGGCATCAATTAATCTGTGTGCTCCTGAAAACGTCAGATAACCGCCAACTGTTCCACCAACAATAGTAACAATGGCAACCAGGCTGATCTTTCCGGGAATAATAGTATGATGGATTGCCTGCATAACAGGCGGATGTGCGCTAAAAGCAATGAACAGGGTAAGCAGTATCTTGATTATGCCGAGAGTTTTGGTAAATCCATCCAGCATACTGCCTATCTCCCGGATCCAGAATAGACAAAGTGCTATAACTCCGCTGATAATTGCTCCCTGCTGGAATGTGAGACCAGTGAGTACGTTAACACCAAGGCCACAACCTGCTATGTTTCCAATATTAAATGCAAACCCTCCAAACACCACTAAGGCAGCAAGGAAAAAACCAAGCCCTGGAAGTAATTGGTTGGCGAGATCCTGTGCGCGTAATTCAGTTATCGTCAGAATTCGCCAGGTATTTAATTGTGCTCCTATGTCTATCAAAACAGATACAAGGATCACAAACCCGAAACTTGTCAGCAGGTCCTGAGTAAAAACCGTTGTTTGAGTAAGAAAGCCGGGCCCAATGGATGAATTAGCCATTAAAAAAGCAGCGCCTATTCCCGCACCACCTAACCACTTAAAAGGCTTTGATAACAACCTGGTTTTGTTTCAATGTTTCGAAAATCGATTTGGCAAAAACTGCGGCATGTTCATTATCACCATGAATACAGATAGTTTCAGCTTTAACTGGAATTTCCTTTCCTGACTGGGTTATAATAGTTTTTTTATTAACTATTTGCAAAACCTGTTCTATCAGTTTTACAGAGTCTTCTATGACTGCTCCTTTTTGTGATCTCGGAACCAGGCTTCCATCATCAAGATAGACCCTGTCAGCAAATACTTCATTAGCTGCTTTTAATCCTGCTGCTTCCGCTTCATTTATTGAAAGACTGTTGCTCAGTCCGTAAATAATCAGCTTATGATCAAAATCCCTGACTGCCTCTGCAATGGCTTTTGCAATTCCTGCATCATTCGCAGCCATATTGTACAAAGCTCCATGGGGTTTCACATGATGCAGTTTCACATCAAATGAATCGGCAATTTCCCTGATAATGATCAATTGCTGAATTACCAGTTCATATATGGCAGGTACTGGCAATACCATTTCACTTCTCCCAAAATTTGCCTTATCCAAAAAGGATACATGTGCTCCTGCTGCTACATTATTTTCCTTTGCCAGCCTGATGGTATCCCACAATGTTCTTTCATCGCCTGCATGATATCCGCAGGCAATATTCGCAGAACTGATAAAAGGCATAATAGTAGCGTCATTGGATATGCCTTCTCCCATATCGCAATTGATATCTATTTCCAGGCGGGGAATCATAAGTATTATTTAATTTATCCATGATCAACCCGATAGCTATCGGGTCATAATGCCTATTCCTTCCAGCTTAAACTTACAGGCATACTCCAGTTGCAGTACATGTTGCTGCTGTTTTGCCATCAATGTTTCTGCCATAGCATGATCACATAGCCTGAACTGGATCCGTTCTCCCGGATTTAATTGGGCTAAACGGGGATGATGTGCAGAGATCACATGTGCCACCCTGGGATAACCGCCTGTTGTCTGATGGTCTGCCATCAATACAATCAATTGCCCATCGGGTAATAATTGCACTGTACCAAATGAAACGGCAGAAGAAATCAGTTCCTCCTTTGAGGTAAGAGACAGCAGTTGCCCGCTCAACCTGTACCCCATTCTATCAGAATTACTGGTGATCATAAAAGATGCCTGCTCAAGGCTTTCCTTTGATGGAGCTGTTAGCTGTTCCCATTCATTGCCGGGAAGAGCTAACAATTCTGTTAAATGCGTGTCTTCCCAGCCTATATCCGCTTTCCAGGGCAATACCTGGTATTCTTTTTTACCGAGAATGGAGGTCAATACCTCATCAGAGTGTATTTTTATTTCATCGTCTTTTTGCAATACTCTTCCTTTATAACCACCTGCCATTGCTTTCAGGTTAGTACTATAACTGCAAAACCATTTTGGCAAATCAAACCCTCCCCGTATTGATAAATAAGCTCGTGCACCTGCTCGCAAACGATAAAATTGTAGTATGCTGAATTTGCTTACAAGGATTGGCCGATGACGGGGCACTTCATCTCCATTGATGCTGGCCATGAAATCTGCCCCTGAAAGTGAGATCAATGCTGGTTGTTCAAAGAAAAACTCAGAAGCAGGAAAATGCAGTTCAATGACAGCCTCATTCAGAGAATTACCTACAAGAATATTCGCGATCTGGGCAGACAACCTATCCATGGTACCGCCAGGATTTACACCCAGGTATTGATAACCATAGCGGCCATTATCCTGCACCGTGTCCTGAATTCCACCTTTAATAATTCTCAAATTCATGTAGTGTGATTGAAACGAATTGAACCGAATCTCCCGGTTTTAACAATGCCGGATCCGCTTTATCGCTGTCAAATAAATGAACGGGTGTGCGACCAATAATATGCCAGCCTCCTGGTGAAACCATTGGATAAATGCCCGTTTGTTGCCCGGCTATGCCAATGCTTCCTGCTGCAACTTCAACAGGTTGGGATTTACGTGGCGTGGCCAATTTATCATCTACCTGACCCAGGTATGCAAAGCCTGGCAGAAATCCCAACATGTATACCCGGTATGATCTTGATACATGTAGTTGCACCACTTCCTCACTACTCATTCCTTTGCTTTCTGCCAAAGTTCCCAGATCAGGCGCAAAGAATGTATCATAACAAACAGGGATCTTAATCAGGGAACCTTCAATTTGGTATGCTGCCGGGTATTGCTGTAACCGTTTTTCTATACTTTCTCTCATCCAGGTATATGCCTGCTGTCCTTTAGGGATATTTTTGGCTACCGCCAACATATCATAGTGTACTGTTAGTGAGCTATAGGCCGGCACAATTTCAATTACACCTTCAACCGGATCATTTGTAAGATGGTGAAACCAGGCCATAACGTTCAGGTTTATCGCCTCGTCAATGATATTGCCGAAATCAACTGTTATTGCAGAATCACCCAATGGAAAAATACGGTAATCAGTTTTGTATTTCATAGAAAGTTGATCTGAAGGTATTAATTGATGACTGTATTTTGAAATTTCAACATCATGGGAATTGAATTTTCAAGAGTACCTTTACTCCATGCCAGGCTTTAACCAAGCAGATACCCTTAATCTTTTGTCCAAGCTCACATTACGTCGTGCCTGGAATGGTATTAAAGTATTGAGCAGTTATTACCTTAGTAAATGGACTAAAAAGCCTGTGCAATGGGGCTATCCTGTATCTATTTCCTTTGAACCTACTACCTCCTGTAACCTGCGATGTCCTGAGTGCCCGAGTGGACTACGTGCTTTTACAAGACCTACAGGTATGCTGAAAAAAGATTTTTTTAGTGATACTATCGATCAGTTACATAAGGAATTACTATACCTGGTATTTTATTTCCAGGGGGAGCCTTATCTCAATCCTGATTTTCTTGACATGGTTAAATATGCATCCGGCAAAAAGATCTATACAGCCACCTCAACCAATGCCCATTACCTGAATGATGCAAATGCGCAAAGAACAATAGAGAGCGGCCTGGACCGTTTAATTATATCTATAGATGGTACAACCCAGGAAGTATATCAACAATATCGTGTTGGAGGCAATCTGAATAAAGTAATAGAGGGCGCAAAGAATATCGTTCGCTGGAAAAAAGAGCTAAAAAGTAAAACGCCATTTGTTGTATTTCAGTTCCTGGTAGTAAAACCAAATGAACACCAGATAGAAGAAGTAAAGCTATTGGCCAAAGAGATCGGAGTGGATGATGTATGGTTCAAAACGGCACAGGTATATGATTATGAAAAGGACCCCAATGATCTCATTCCCACTATTGATAAATACAGCCGATATCGTAAAACAGGTAATGGATATGAGTTTAAGGGAAAATTAGCCAATCATTGCTGGCGCTTATGGCATGATCCTGTTATTACCTGGGATGGCCTGGTTGCACCGTGCTGTTTTGATAAAGATGCACAACATCGCCTTGGAGATTTAAAGAAAAAATCATTTAAGGAAATCTGGAAAAATGGGGAATATACTAAATTCAGGACAAGAATATTATCAGGGCGAAAGAATATAGATATCTGTGCCAACTGTTCGGAGGGCACAAGGGTCTGGAACAAGGATTAAACAAATACTGTATGATTCAACTGCCGTCTTCCATTTCAACGCGGTTACAATACCAGCATAAATCATTATTGGATATTATTGATGGGCTTTCCGATGAACAGATCCGCAAGGTGGTTTATCCGGGAAAATGGTCCATATTTGAGAATATAGTTCACCTGGCTACCTATCAGCATATACTGATCGCCCGCTTAAAACTGATTCTCGAGACCGATAACCCGGTATTTGAAAGATATACTGCTGAAGCTGACCCGCATTTTCATGATAATTGCAGTAAGACCTCCCGCGAGATAATGCAGGATCTGCTCACTACCCGCAAGGAAATGGCAGCCGGGATATTAAATTTTGACGAACCTGAGCTGATAAAAACGGGCACTCATCCATTCTTTGGGAAAATGACAGTGTTGCAATGGCTTGACTTCTTTCTCCTTCATGAGGCCCACCATCTTTATACAATTTTCAGACTGACTGCCGAACTAAGAAAAGAGCAGGCAGGATAGTAATCCATAGAATTTCCATCCTGCGCTGCATTCTACCACTTTTTCATTCCCTGATAAATGGTGGCATAAAAGGAAATAAAACCTTCGCAAAAATTGCGAACTGATTCGGTGAAAACTTTCATAACAATTGTTGTAACGCTTGAATTGTAATACAAAACAACATTCTTTCCTATAATTTCGCATATCACCAGAATGGGGAATTTTGCACAAATTTTGCATAGTACCTGAATGCCCTGTCTGGACCCTCCCTGTAATTGCGAAGTAAGTTTTTTAATTTTGTGGGTTATACCGTACTCTGATTCGACTGTTATGAATTAAACAATACGACATGAGTATTGACCAGGATATTTTGCAATCTAAATTTCGCAATGAGCATCAGAAGGCCATTGTGAACCTCCTTTACACCTATAACTGGGTTACTGAAAAATCCAAGGAACTATTTGCTTCGGAAGACATTAC
>JAJKIP010000043.1 GCA_021154405.1 Segetibacter sp.
AGGCAATTATTATCACTTCTTCCTTTCCATTCATTGAGTGCAGCCCTTAATGAATTACCCTGTTTCTGCAAGATGAAATCAATCACCATGGTGGTGCCCCCAAAAAGGGCTGCCCTTGTACCGGTCTCATAATTATCGCTGGAGAAGGTTCCCATAAATGGCATATCCAGGTGAACATGCGGATCAATTCCACCGGGAAATACCAGTTTGCCACTCGCGTCTATTTCCCTATCAGCTTTTACCGAAAGATTATTGCCGATCGTTTTAATCGTTTCCCCTTCGATAAATATATCGGCAATGTAATCATCCGTGGCAGTAATAATCCTTCCGTTCTTAATGATAACTGACATAGCTGTTAAATTATTTTGACGCACTTAATTCCAGCCTGGTCTGACCCTTCATGGCCAGGTAGTAGATGGTCCCGCTTACAAAAAAGCCAACAAACCAGGCATAGTTATATAATTCAGCGATCCATGCAGGCACTGCATCAGCGCCGATCACCTTAATCGTCAAAAGGAATCCGGGAACATTAGGTAAGATACCTAATATTAATGCTATCACCGCCCGGGTATTGAACCCATTTTTATAACTGTACTGTCCATCGGAGCGGTACAGGTCATTTACATCCAGGTATTGACGGCGAATGAAATAGTAATCAGCAATCATGATACCTCCAACTGGTCCCAGCAAACTTGAGTATCCTACCAGCCAGGTGAATATATATCCACTTGGATCAGCCACCAGCTTCCAGGGAAATATCAGGAAGCCAATGATACCAGTGATATAACCACCGGTTCGAAAATTGATCTTTGAAGGGGAGAGGTTGGAGAAATCATTGGCGGGGCTCACAATATTGGCAGCAATATTAGTAGCCAGGGTAGAAATGGCAACAGCGATCATGGCGAAGCTCACCATCATTTTATTTTCAAATTTTCCCGCCAGCTGCACCGGGTCCCAGATAGTTGACCCGAATACAATTGCAGTTGCTGAAGTAACCACCACGCCAATAAAAGCAAATAATGTCATTGAAGATGGCAGCCCAATGGCCTGTCCTCTTATTTGTGCCTTTTGTGATTTTGCATACCGCGTGAAGTCCGGAATGTTCAGGGAAAGCGTGGCCCAGAATCCGATCATCCCTGTAAGCGCCGGGAAAAAATAATTCCAGAATGCTGATCCGGAAAGTTTTGAAGGCTGTTCAAGTATGGGACCTAATCCATGGGCTGCACTAATGGCCCAAAATAAAAGAGCCAATGCCGCTATGGGTAAAAAGATCGCTTTAAAGACAAGCAGTTTCCGGATACTTTCAACTCCCAGGTAAACAACGATCATATTAATTAGCCAGAAGGCAAGAAAACAAACAAATGGAATTGCATTGGGGAAAAGTGAATCAGTTCTTATTTCTGGTAAAGAAGGCACCCAGACCCGTATCAGGTAATATATTGCGGTACCGCCAATCCAGGTCTGGATCCCAAACCATCCACAGGCTACAATCGCACGAAGCATCGCTGGAATATTGGCACCCCTTGTTCCAAAGCTTGCTCTTGCAAATACCGGGAAAGGAATTCCGTATTTGGCACCGGCATGTCCGTTCAATAGCATTGGGATCAGCACTATGCTATTCCCTAAAAAAATAGTGAGGATCGCCTGCCACCAGTTCATGCCACCGCCGATCAGTGAACTGGCCAGCATATAGGTAGGTATGCAAAGGCTCATACTGATCCAGAGTGCAGCATAGTTCCAGGTTCCCCATTTCCGTTTTGCCAAGGGAACGGGTTCCAGGTCCTCATTCGTTAATGAAGAATTTTTTGTGGTTGAATCCTGCATAAGCTATTGTTAATTGACGTGCTCGTCAGCAATCGCTATTGCCTCGCTGATAATGGCAAGGCCTTCATCAATCTGCTCTTTGGTAACGCAAAGTGGGGGCGCAACAAATACATAGCCCCAACGGACAAATGTGTACATGCCGAGTTCTTTGATCTTCGCAGCCACCTTATTCATCACTACCATTTCATCGGGTTTTGCATTGAATGGCGCCATAGGTTCTTTTGTCTTCTGGTTCTTTACCAGCTCAATCACTCCCAGTAAACCGGTATTTCTCCAGTCGCCTATGCTGGGATGTTTCTTCTTTAATTTTTCCAGCTGCTCATTCATGTATTTGCCCATGGCTGCGGCATTCGCTATCAAATTCTCATCTTCATAAATACTCAGCGTCTCCAATGCTGCTGCGCAACTCACCGGGTGGGCGGAATAGGTAAGCCCTAATGCCAACATTGTATCCTCATATTTAGAAGCGATTTTGTCTGACACCATCAGGCAGCCAAATGGAAGATAACCCGAGGTCAATCCTTTTGCCATGGCTATCATATCCGGAATGATCCCATGATTTTGAAAACCAAACCATTTGCCAGTTCGGCCAAAACCACTCATTACTTCATCAATGATCAGCAGTATTCCGTATTTATTGCAGATCTCTCTGACCTGTTTCAAATAACCAACAGGGTATTGCAGACAACCGGAAGAACCTGATTCACCTTCCAGCAATATCGCAGCAATATTGGCTGAGCCTTCATAGGCAATTAGTCGCTCCAGCTGTGCCACGGATTCTGTCAACAGACTTTCTTCTCCATACGGCCAGCGATATAAATAAGGAAGATCAAAATGTACAAAGTTGGGAGCCTGCTGTGCATCTGCCGGTAATTTGCGCGGATCACCTCCGGCAGACATCACACCATAAGTAGAACCATGATAGGATTGGTAGCGGGCCAGTATCTTATGTCTTCCTGTATACATTCTTGCCAGCTTAATACCATTCTCAATAGAAGTTGCGCCACAAAGCGTAAAGAAGGCTTTGTTCAGATCACCCGGACAGATTTCCGATAATTTCTTTCCCAATTCGCCTCTCACTTTCGTAACACAACTTGGCGTAACATACGCTACCTGCTGCATCTGCTTCACCACCGCTTCCGTTACCCGCTGATTACCATGACCAATATTCACATTCATCAGTCCTGATGAAAAATCGATATAGCGTTTACCATCATAATCATATAAATAAACACCTTCGCCATACTTCACCGCAATTGGTGCTATACCTTTCTGTTTGCTCCAGGAAAATAGTGTATAATCAAGATTATCCTGAATGATGTTTGCTGATTCGGATAGGGTCTTTGTCTGCATAATTATTTATTTAGAAAACCTAACTCATCCAGTTTATTCCTGCCTCCGGATTCCATTTGGTAGTACTCTTCTTCAATTTGGTCCAGAATTCAATAGAACTCTTCCCGGTGATATCACCTACACCGAATTTACTTTCGTTCCATCCACCGAAGGAGAAAGGTTCACGGGGAACGGGAACACCCACGTTCACGCCGATCATGCCCGCACTTGCCCTGTCAATGATATATCGTGCCATACCTCCATTCTGTGTAAACACAGATGCCGCATTACCATAAGGATTGGCGTTTTCAATGGCAAGCGCCTCATCAACCGTATTTGTTCGCATGATGCTGATCACGGGTCCGAATATCTCTTCTTTTGCAACAGACATATCCGGCTTTACATAATCGATAACGGTAGGACCTACATAAGTACCATTCTCTTTTCCTTTTACTGTAGTATGCCGGCCATCTACCAATACTTTTGCGCCCTGGCTCTCGGCTTCAGTAATATATCGTTCAATTCTTTCTTTTGATTCCTTGCTGATCACGGCACCTAATGTTTCTCCGGGTACAATCTTTTTGGCCTCTTCACAGATCTTATCGATGATATGATCCACATTACCCACACCCACCATTGCTGATGCAGCCATACAACGCTGCCCGGCACAACCACTCATGGAGGCGGCCACATTCTGCGCAGTCATTCCGGGAATGGCATCGGGTAATACCATTAAATGATTCTTTGCACCGCCAAGTGCGAGTGCCCTTTTATAATTGCTGGTAGCCCGCTGGTAAACGATTTTGGCCACTTTGGTGCTGCCCACAAATGAAACTGCTTCAATTCCCGGGTGATCACAGATTGCTTCCACTATTTCAACATCACCGTGGACAATATTGAATACACCATCTGGTAATCCGGCTTCTTTTAATATTTGTGCAAGACGGCCACAGGAAAGCGGTACTTTCTCAGATGGTTTTATGATCATGCAATTCCCAAGTGCAATGGCATTGGGAATGGTCCAGTTAGGGACCATCGCTGGGAAATTAAAGGGAACAATGGAGGCTACAACGCCCAATGGTACATGTTCGGTTCTGCATTCAACTCCTTTACTTACTTCCAGCACTTCACCCGTTACCAGCTGGGGGAGTGAGCAGGCGAACTCTGTCAGTTCTATACATTTTTCAATTTCAGCCATTGCTTCTCCATAGGTCTTGCCATTTTCTTCACTGCAAAGGTCGGCCAGTTCCTTGCTTGCCTTTTCCAGTAAATATTTATATCGGAAGAATACCTGTACTCTTTCTTTGATCGGCATTTTGCTCCAGGCAGGAAATGCTGCTTTTGCAGCTGTAACTGCATCATCAAGGTCCAGTGCAGAACTCATCGGAACTTTGGAAAGCGGAGCGCCATCAATTGGGGAGATCACATCGAGTGTACGGGTAGTGTGGGACTTTACAAATTTCCCATTGATATAGTTTAAAACAGGATCGTATTTCATCTCTTATTAATTATTTGATTTTAGCAAGATGGAGCTTTGGTTCATCTGTTAATTATTATTGTTTTTTAGCCAGATGAGACCCTGGCTCATATTAAATTACTTTTTTCAGGAGCTGAATACAGCACCTATAAATATACTTAAATTCGTACTAATATAAATTCATGACACCGGAACGAAAGGAAAAATTATTGAATGTTCTTTCCAAAAGACAAAACGATATAACCGTTGTACTGGAGAACGTTTTTGACCCGCATAATATTTCAGCGGTAATGCGAACCTGTGATGCAGTAGGAGTCCAGGACATATATATATTAAACACCAAAATCCCACGGCACAAGAAATGGGGGACCCGCAGTTCTTCCAGTGCCGCCAAATGGCTCACCGTTCATCAATTTGAAGAGGCAGAAGAATGTTTTAAATGCCTTCGACAACGTTACTCCACCATTTTAACAACACATCTTGCCAGTGATGCAGTAGGTTTGTACCAGCTGGACCTTACCAGATCCATAGCCCTGGTTTTTGGGAATGAGCATAGCGGGGTAAGTGAAGAGATCAGGGCGCTTGCAGATGGTAATTTTATCATCCCACAGGTAGGTATTATCCGGTCACTGAATATCAGCGTAGCCTGTGCAGTTACTTTATACGAAGCCTGCCGGCAAAAGAATAAAGCCGGTCATTATGACCAGGCTGGTTTGAACAGCGTCATAAAACAGGATCTCCTGAAAGAATGGAGCATTTATGAAGAATAACATTCAAATTGTGTCAATGTTTCGATTAATGATGACGCTGATGGCATTGTTTGCAATACAGTGCCTGACTGCACAGGAAATAAAATCAATAAAGATTACAGACCTGGAAAAAACCATAGCGGAAAGTAAAATACCCATGGTTATAAATTTTTGGGCTACGTTTTGCAAGCCATGTGTGGCAGAAATCCCCTATTTCCAGGACGAGGTGAAAAAACAAAAAGCCCGGGGAGTGCAATTAGTGCTGGTGAGCCTGGACCTGAAATCCTATTATCCTCAAAAAATAAGATCATTTGCCGCCAGCCGTAAGTTTACCGCTCCCATCCTCTGGCTGAATGAGACTGATGCAGATTATTTCTGTCCAAAGGTTGATCCCAAATGGTCTGGTGTAATACCTGCAACTCTCTTTATAAACAATAAGAAAGGGTATCGTAAATTTTACGAAGAACCTCTCTCCAGGGAAACCCTGAAGAAAGAAATCATGGCTATACTAAATTAATGGCCGGTTATTCGCGTGGGATGGATTCCGTACGCTTTTCAAACTCCGCTTCCTGGTTTGCACGATGCAGCAGATGCACAAAATAAAGCCCTGCTGTAAGGCTGATGATTGCCAGGATAACTCCTGTTACGCTCTGGGAATAAATGCCTTTTGCCAGGCAAAAGCCAACCAGTACCATAAAGCCAATAACAAGCAGGCGTTGGAAAATTGGTCTGTGGATCATAAGCTGGGTTTTTGTGGTTATAAATGGGGAGCTCTGCTATGTGATGAGTTCATATCACAATTCCACAAAAAATCTTTAAAAAAATACAGCCCCCCGATTTAATCGGGAGGCTGATAATATGAACAGGTCAATTATTTTCCGCTGGTTATACTCTTTTAATACCACAGCCAACAGACCTGGACTCCTTTACGGAAACCGGTGAGCCTGCTTTAACCTCGTCAATGGCCTTGATCAGGTACTGTTTGGTAACACCGTCTGCATCCCCTGCATTGTTGTCAATGGCACCATGGTAAACCAGCTTGCCATTCTTGTCAAACAGGAAACATTCAGGAGTACGATTGGCTCCAAATGCATCAGCCATTTTTGAATTATGATCGAGTACATAATTGAAGGTATAGCCAGAATTTTTGGCGTAAGTCTTCATATCATCAAAGGAATCACCTTCTGTGCGGGTGGCTTCATTGGGATTCAGCAATATCACACCAACTTCACTTTCCATTGCATGTTTTGCGGCTGCAACTGTTCTGGCCTGGTATCCTCTTACAACAGGACAGGTATTACAGCTGAACATTACCAGTAAACCGTTCTTCTTTGTAGCGTCCTTAAAAGAAACTTCCTTGCCTGAAATATCCTTCATTTTTACCTCTGGATTGGGTAAGGAGGCACCGATGGGAAGAGGGTCAGCAGGGGCCAGGGTGACTAAAGCCAGCGCCAGCACTGGTAATGCCAAAAACATAGTCTTTTTCATACTTGGTTATTTTAAGGTGTATACAAATTTCCGGAATTTCTATAAGGAATGGATACCACCTGACAGATTTTTATTCCTTTCATCCACCTGGTGTTTCAGGGAATTAATGCTCACATTCAGTTCAAAGCCAATCAATAACACAAGGGAATTGAAGTAAATAAGCAGCATAAGGATCAGCAGCGTACTGATGGAACCGTACAGTTCATTATAGCGGGAAAAATTGTTTACCCAATAGGAAAAACCTACAGTGAACAGGATCATGAGAAAGGTGGCCAGAATGGAACCGGGACTGATAAATTTCCATCTTTTATGAACTGCCGGTGCATATCGATAGATGAACGATACAGAAAAGAAAAAGAGTAATATTATTAGTACCCATTTGAAATTTACGATCAGCCAGATAAGGGTTTTGTTAGTGATGCCCAGCCAGCGTAAAACGGCTCCCTGCATGATCAGGGTGATAATTGTTGCAAAGAACAATAAGAATAAAATGAAGGTAAGCCGGATGGCAACCCATCTTGTGGCAAATGTTTTTCTTTTCCGGAACCCGATATAGTTCCGGTTGAAGGATCGCATAATACTCATCACAGCATTAGAAGAAAAGAACATAGCCAATAGAAATCCGGTCGACAATAACGCTGTTCGCTGATTATTCAGGATATCCGATAAAAATTTGATCAACCCTTCATTGTTTTTTTCACCCGGTACCACATCCTTTATAAGAACGAACATTTCATCAATAAAATTCCTGGGTATGGG
>JAJKIP010000044.1 GCA_021154405.1 Segetibacter sp.
CACTATTGGAAGAAAACGATTTCCCTTTACTGAGTTTGCAGTTCAATAACGTTGAATCCAATATGGTGGCCGGATAAAGGCTGTCTGCGTACGTGTATTTCATGGAGAAACACAGGTTAGGAATATGGGCATATACTTCAGATACCCAAACCAGTTCCTGTATTTCCGTTCCCTTTGGCACTGGTTGTCCAAAGGAATTCTTTGGAACAACCACCAGCGCGAATAGTATAATAAGTAAATATTTCATATCGATTCTTACAGTTTCTTTTTTAATAATCTTTAATTGTCTTTTAATAGTGCGCTTCTTGTTTCCTGAATGGTCATAATTCCACGCTCGGTTTCTTTTTTCACTCTTATCAGGGTTCCATCATCATCATACTCATAGAAGGTGGCATAATTGTTCTCATCCAGGTCCGCCATCAACCGCATATTGGTGGGATTGTATACATAGGATTTCATACTGCTATTGAAAGGCT
Source organism: Segetibacter sp. (assembly GCA_021154405.1). Lineage (GTDB taxonomy): Bacteria > Bacteroidota > Bacteroidia > Chitinophagales > Chitinophagaceae > JAJKIP01. Next base: position 477 of record JAJKIP010000044.1, read on the forward strand.
GTACGCGGATATCATCTACAAAAATGCTATCACCTGATAAAGGTTTCAGGTGTAATAACATTCCAGTGGCGCCGGATGGAACTGAAACGGTTGCTTCATACCGCTGCCAACCTTCAATACGAAGACCTGTTTTCTGCAACCAGGTAGTGTCACCTGAACCGAAATCAACTTTTATGGCTTTCTGAGGTGTGGGAGTTGTATAGCAATCTTCCACATTCAGGCGGACCCAGGCGCTAACTGTTAATTGTTTATTAGTAATGGGCGAGAATGATTTTTTGAGTATGGCAGAATCTCTTACTGTAGCCGCTGTTCGACATATATATTGCCCGAGGTTAGATGCAGATCCGGTAGTATCCGCTAATCCAGGGGCTACAGGATAAAGTAAGGAGGTTGGAACAAATTCTTTAAACTGGCTAACGGCACTGGACCAACTGAATCGTGCCAGTCCAACACCTGCCTCCATTTTGGTATAGTTGATGGAAATGGAATGCAGGGAGCCTGCATGCAAGAAAATGGAGTCAGTTTCAATCTCGTCTGATTGGAAAACCGCATTATCATGCAATACGATTGTATCATCAAGTACTATAGTTGCTGTTCCATTGTACTGGAAATAAAAGGTATACCAGTCAGAAAACCGCGGTTGAATAGTGCCCGTCCACTCAACTTTATAGGAACCGTCACAATCGCCGGACAGGTAAGGCGGTGCATCGGCCCAGTCAAAAAATACATTCGCATCTAACCTGGTATGCTGTGGCCCTGTAGGCACACAGGCTGACCCGTTATCATGCCCCATTGTGTATTTACCTGTTAAGCCTGTTCCGGTACCAGATACAATTCCTGTCTGAATTGTATCTTTATGAATTCCTGCAAATACTTTTGAAAGCGTGTCAGCATAGGTAACAGGCACTGTCAGTAAACCATCCGATCCGCTATTTATTTTTAAGCTATAAAGACCGGTATGACTTTGCTCCATCGTTGTATCCACACCAGAATTCCCTTTTAAGAAGTCAAATTCTCTTGCAGGTTTGCATTGAATGCAAGTGTCAGTTTTAAATCCATAATCTTCAAACCCATCAAACAGGATCTCCTGATAGCGGGCATTCTGTGCAACGGCAACAGGAACTGTCTGGTTATATCCATAAAGTCCGGCATTGTATCTTCCCAATGCATCATAATTTTCTACTTCAAATCCTCTTTTCTGGAATAGGGAGATAGCGCTGTTCCAAACCCATTTGGTGGTATCTGTTGAGCCGGTAATACCTGTATTGGCAAATGACCAGTAAGGCACGAAGTTTTTCAATGTTCCCTCTGCTCTGATATTAGTTACCTTGGTTGTTGCATCATCTTCCTGGCGGGAATTATAGTAGGTATACGCTCTTTCCATCCGCCAGTTCCCAAGTACTCCCCAACGGTATGGATTGGAAGCTGAATCAACGATGCTTTTACGGCAGACTTTGACGCAGGTATCTTTCTGAGTAATATAATGGACGGATAGATAGGATGTATTACAAGCTACACATTCGCCAGAAGGAGAAGCTCCCACATGTGGGATAAAGTCTTGCGTACAATAGGACATAATCCGTTCATAATTATTCGGATCACCTACATCACCATCAAGATCAGACAATACAATTTGAAATCCGTAGTTATTGGACGGATTTTTCACCAGATCACGCACAAAAGTTGTAACATTTGGACTTCTATCTACACAGCTTCCATTTCCAGCGGAGTCCAGCCCCACATGGCCGCTACTAACACTAACAAGATCAAATGCAGTACTTAGGTCCCAAGGCACAGTAACCTGGTATATTTCACTAGCATTATCTCTCTGGCTTAACTCCCCATTTTGAAAATGTGCATTAACATAATCCTCGAAGGATGGTGGACTTGGACTTCCAGCTACATCAAGCCACGCCGTTGTGGGAGCACTTGGATTTAACTGTAAAACCGAGCTGATTATTGAATCTGTAGTACCAAACTTTGATGCCAAATCAAATTTCATCACAGACTTGATACTATATCTATAATATTGTTGATTATGGATGCCCGCTACATTTGAACTGGTCACAAAATTTCTGTCTGCCTTATTTGGGGTCGTATAAGATTCTTTGAAATCTCCGTCATCATATCTAAGCCTTTGGCGAAATAATACTGAAGTATTGCCAAATATATTTACAGGATGCAGGGTATCAGTTCCTTCGTAGGAAAAGCTATAGCAGCTATCCTGCTGATACATCGTATTATCCACTCTCCACAAATCCTTAAACGTAGAAGCCGATGAATTGATCACCTTTGTTGCACTATCAATCACCACCCTGTACTGATCACTCACTTTCTTCAACGGATTTGCCAGCATCACCACATTTCCCGCGCTTACATCCGGCATATTTCTCTTACCTGACCGGATAATCATCATCTTGCTGATCACTATATTCGGCGCCACTCTACCAAGGCTATCAATAAAATAAAGTCCGGTATCTTTCTGCAAGGTCCTGGAAGCCTCCATCACCCAAAGCTTGCCCTTCCATGTTTGTCCTGGAAGCGTGGAAAGCGTATTACAATTATCACCGATCTCAGCTTTAGTTGCACTGTACACATACACTTCATCCCCACTTTCAAAAAACTGGTTTACAGGGAATGGCTCTTTGCTGGCTTCCTTATATAATATGCCCTTATTGAGCTGGTAACCTCCAGTCACACCCTTCTTCGAAAAAACAGCATTAATATTCTTATACGCCAGATCCATTCCACTATAGGCCCAATATGCCGGATAATTGAAATTGTATACCGGGTCATTGAACTCATTATTAGTCCTTGACAACACCACATTACCCGTCTCTGCATCGTACAATATATTTTTAGTTGATACCACACTCCCCTTATCCATTACCACCACACTATCAAGTATCCCGTAGCGCTGCACAATCTTGACCATAGCTGCAGACCGGAATCTTGTATCCTCCTTTTGAGGAAGATTGACTTTGGAGGGAATCGGTATGAAAGGTGGAAACCAGAATGGAATGATATCAATATTGGGTGAGAACCCGCGTGTATTGGCCACAGAACGCTGTTCCCGCAAGTCAGCCATCACTTCTATATCCTTTCCGATTGTTGCCAGCGTATCAATGTGACCGCTCACCGAATCTATGGCCCAGACTGTATTGTTCAAATGCTTCTTTTGGTCCTTATCATTATCTGTCTTATAAAAATTGAGCGAATAGGCTATAGGATGCACGGAATCAGTTTCTGCATAGGATGATTGGGCTTTCATCTTCCCATTCATATCATTCAACTCCACTTTAAATCCCTGGCTAAGCGTTACATAATGTTTGTGGTTCAGACGAAGAATATTGGAAGTTGTTTCATATTTCATCTTTGAAACCCCCGGTTCCAGTAAAGTATGCTCAACCAGTGTCGGATAATCCCTGCTGGTAAAGAATTCTGTTTCCTCCCATCCATTTGCTGATCTGGCTTTTGCATTAATGGTGCGCACTCTTACCTTGCTGTATCCAACCATGGCCGCAGGGAAATAAGACTCAGCCAGTGGCTCTTCACTGAACATATAATTAACCGGGGCCATTGGCGCTGACTGTTCTACATAACTGACCGGCTGCCTGAAGGGGTTCTCCTCTCCTCCAATGGCAGGCTCATAAGTGGCCACACCACTACTGATCTCAACATCTCTCCCATCTACTTTTTCGGTTGTGGTATAGGAATAGGTTTGTCCATACACTGATTCCTTTTGCGTAGTCATATTCTTCCAGTTATCATATACCTCCACTCTCTTGACCCTGTAACCACCCCCAATTTTCTTATAATCAGGACAACTTAAACGAACAAAAGAGCGTGCAAGATCTATTCTATTGCATTCCTTGCTTTTCCTGGCTGCTCCGTCAAATCCATCCATCAATTTCTTAAATTCAGTAAAGTTGGTAGCCAGCATTTTAATAAGTTCCTGCAGGCCAACATCGTTAATACCTTCCGAGTGAGGAAAAGCTTTTCCTGACAGGTTTAATCGCAGGTATTGCAAGGCTGCCCTTGTAAACGGACTGGCACCATCTACACCAGCTACTTCAATCCAGAAGTGATTATTGTCACTCCTTCCATAATTTTTAACAGTGGCATAACCCGGCACCATATCATAGCCCATTCCCAGATCATCCTTTGGCATCTTCACCGCAAACTTGAAATACAACACATCACCTATGTCCATATACCCGCGCTTAATATCTTCCCTGGTATGTATTTCATCCTGGGTTTGAATATATATCCTGTAATAATCCACACCAGTTGAACGGTTATAAAGATCACTGTCATTTATGCCATTGATTCCGGCAATAGTGAACATGCGAGTAGCTCTTTTATCCTGCACATAGGCATAATCATCAGCTTCGTAACTGATCGCCATGTTGCCGCCTGATGGCAGCCTTATTCCTGTAAGGTTCCAGGCACCCGCGTATTTATCCGCTGAATCTTTTTTTGCTGTAGAATAGGGAAAATCCACATTGCTCATTGCATCAGGATTGCTGGCCGGATTTTTATAAGATCCCCAGCGGTCTGTCTGCCTTGGGTTATAATGGGGATTCTCAGAATGATAAGTGAATACATAGGGATTCAATTTTCCCTTTTTATTCTTGTTATACGTAAAATAGATACTCTTTAAAGTGAGCTTACCTGAATCGCCGGTGGGCAAACTACCCATACATAGCTCATGGGTATATTCAAAATGAACGGATTTAACAGGCTTCGCCTTAACTATTCCATTTTTTACAAGGTCTGCTTTTACATACAGATCAATTCTTTCCAGGCGCCTTGAAGTCTTAGTCTTATCAGCTCCTCCATTTTCACCCGCTGAAGACCAGGCATCCTTTCTGCTGGTGCTGATATTGAATACAGCGATCATGGTCTTTGATTCTACGGAGTTCAAATACCACATTTCCTTTTTACCGTAGAGGTAACTTGCTTTATCATCCCGTATATAACTTTTAAACCCTTCGTTGTAATTAGCCTTCATGGAATCAAAGGGGATTCGCCACTGATAATACCCCTTATCAGCCCCATAAACCCTACTATAATTGAACTTCACCGCATCACCCGGGTCATCTTCTGAAATTCCATTACCAGTTAAATCATTATAATCTGGTGATAAAATACCGGTCAATAAAAAATTGTGCGCATAACCAGGCATTTCCTCACTGGAATAATACCCATCCTTTCCTCGCTGATTTCCTGGCGTGTTATCTCCGGGTTGATATTTTGTCAGACCTCTCGTGAAAAGTGTGTCATTATGAATAGTATCAACTGAAAATGTAACGTCCTTCTGCAAGGCATTATAAATAGGAATGCCGTAAACATATCTCCTGCCATCACTATTCAATACATCAATTTCAGACAGATGATTCTTCTTGTGCATGTCATCCACCCTCGGCACTTCCTTAATATTGCTACTATCCGGGCAATTTCCAACCGGAATAAAATTTTCTTCAATGATCCTGATCTGCTTATCCAAACCCAGCACAGAAGCATCGGCAGCAGTTAAATAAGTAATAGTCTGTGTGCGTTTATCCCGCTGTTTCTTAACGAGAGTTTCAGTAACCGGTAATTCTGCATTCGGCTTTCCTTCATCATCGTATTTTACCAAAACATTTTCTGCCCTTGCATTTTCACCACCGCCTGACAGTTTTATCCGGATAAGAGAATCATCTCCTATAGCACGGTAATAACTTTTTGCATTGGTTGTTTTCTCACCAGGATTCCTGAAATAAAAAGCTTCATAAGTAGTATCTGAAGATTGAAACCGCAGTTTTGGCTCCATGGCATTGTTGCTCGTCCACCGATGATTGGCATTGGATGTTTCAATATTGGTTATTTCAAGACCCGTATGCGCTATTGAGCCCAACCCCACATCAATTGATCCATTAGTGCTGCTGCTTCGTGTATTGATTGCATGATCAAATACATAACCTACATCACCTCTGTATGGCCGGAAACTGCCACCTGTTCCTTCACCGGAAATACTGAAGGCGTCATAAGTGTATTGTGGAATGGCAATAGCGGGTGTAGTTTTGTAGTTATATTCCTGCTCGTTCTGGCGGTTATAATCCAGAATAACATTTTCACGGCCATTGGCGTTAAAGGAATACAAATATCCGGCAGCTGGCATTTTCTGAGTTATATCTTCTGGTGCTATAGACTGTTTATTTACATATCCTGTAAATGCTGCCGAAGGATCCACGCCCCACAATTCTCCTCCAATTTTTCCTGTGAAGGAATAGGCCGTGTTGGTTATGGGCATTGTAATAGAAGGCGTATAGGCTCTTCTGGCAAAAGAAATGGAAGCTAAAGGGTAGTTTGCTCCCGGATTTGTAAATAGTGTTCTGTAATCCTGATTGGAGGATTGTACTCCTCCATTGATTTGAAGTTCAGTAATACCTCCACGACTTGAATAACCGGTTGAAATACCCAGCGTACCTTGTACATCATCTTCTTTCTCATGCCTGCCGAAACTTGCACTGAGGGAAGGGCTTATCCGTATACCTTCCTGTGAATTATTACTGATGGATAGATTACCCGTTAATGACCCAAAAGCTGAAGTGGCCGTTCCTCCAATTCCTACTCCTGTCTCCAGGCCGTATCCATTATAAGTATTATAGAAAACCCCCAATCGGGCTGAAACGTTAATGGGCCCTCCAAATATTTCCAGGCTGGGCTCGATAGTAACACCTGTTGTTTTATTGTCTTTTATATGCTGCACCTTTTTCAAACTGTCATTCACGCCATCAAAATCATCTGGTAATCCTCTCATGCTTCTGCTGATCGTACCAGGGTTGATATTCCATCCCAGTCCTACCCAGCTCGCTTCCTGGTCCATTGTAATACCGCTACCGTAATGTATGCTGATTGGATAACCACCCACATCCAGAAGGGGTATGCTATATGAAAAGTCACCAGTGAACAGGTCTACCATATTATTACCGTTCACACTCTGAAAACTTTTCATTTCCGGCTGTCCTGGGCCATCAATGAATTCTTTCTTTTCTATCTTGAAATTATTTTCTGAAATAGTGGATGGCTCGAAAAGATTGACGGATTGCTTTTTAGCATCAATATTCTTTTCAGAAAAATTATTTCCATTGTCGATGATAATACTCCTATGATCCAATTTTCCTCCGCTAAAGGAATTAAAAGAATAAGGATCAACAGGCTTATTACCCATTGCCATCAATGGCGAGATTGATTCAAAATAAAAGACCATAAACAGCAGGAACGCCGTTGTACGTCTGTGACTTGAAATGGATTTCAGTATCATTCAATCCTTTTTATAGGTGGCTTGTCTATTAATCTTGTTTTCTATATTCGAACCGCAGCTGCCAAACTTCACTTGCTGAATTAAATACCTGCAACAGGTATTGATGACCATGTATAAATCTTCTGTCTTCACCCGCCGGATAATCAACCAGGTTCTGTCCACGGTTAACCCTTACGCTGTCAAGTGAAAGGGCAAAACCATTATGCTGAAGACCGGTTATGTCAACCACATTAATATTCCAGGTAGTGTCCCTTGTTTCGTTGAAATAATCAAAGCGGAGATTGCCTTTAAACACTGCAAATCCTCCCACTGAACTTCCTTTGGTTAATTTGATAAAAACCGGGCTTGCTTCTTTTAATGTAGATGCCGATGATTCCTGACGTGTGGAGAATAACCATATTTCACTCTTTGCTATTTCAGATAAATTACTGGTAGCTATTACCTGCCATGCGTATTGCTTTTCTGGAACTAATTGTGGCGCATTAGGTGCATGGAGGTAATTGGCAACTGAAAGATTGCGGATCACCATTAGCGGAATATTATCCTGTATGGCATCTGCACCACTCTGATTAGCCAGTACTTCCACCAGTTTCAGATCATACTTCAAACTGGTTAATGATTGAACAGGAGTAGGTGGTAACCAGCTGAATAGTGGATGATATTCCTGCAATGTGGAACCATTGGCAGGCTGATTGAGTAACAATGGGCCTAATGGGGATATTGTTACGGGCTGGCATTCCTGTACTACCTTATTGTATTTATCAATGAGGAAATTGTAGCAAACACTGAAACTTCCTACTGGCAATAACCCGGTTGGACCTGGGTCAATACGGTAGTTCGCATTTAATGAATTGTATTGAACCTGCCCAACCGTAGTGGCGGAAAGCTGTTTTGTTCCCATACCTACTATGATAGGGCCTGCTGATGCGGTGAATACAGGCTGACCAGTGTTCAGATCTGAAAAGCTGGCCTGCACCTGAACAGATAAAGGAGATTGCTCCGTATTAGTCAGGATAATATTCCAAAGCTGCTGCTTGTCCATTAAACCGGAAGGTGGTATCAGCACATTCACAGTCAGCTGGCCGCGGCTGACTAGCGCACACATTACTAATGGCAGCAGGAGAATATTTCTAAAATTTGGTTTCATGCGGAAAGATTGATGTGATGTTTTCACAAATGGTAATGCTATCGGCTTCTTACTTCAAATACTGCAGTACCAGCTTCCATATCATTTGGATCAGTAAGACCTACGGTATAAGTGGTAACGTTTGGCGCCAGCTTATAGTAATGATATTGGGTGCCACGACCTACATCATAGTTGTATAAGCCTTCTGTAGGTGTATTCCTATATTGCCGCGTGGCACCATCTTTGGCACTGAAATCAGCACTTACGCAAAACAATATGCTATGTTCCCGGGTAGTTAATATATTAACGGAGGGTGCTGCCTGCCCGGTAGCGTGTGCATCTTCTCCATCTTCATCAGCTTCCTGGTTGATCACAGTGTAGCAAACGCTTGACATGTAATTATCACCCCAGTTAACTGTAATGTTGATGGAACCTCCGGTTGGAAAAACCGCTGTATAAATTTCAGCATCTCCGCTATTAACTGCTTCAGCTTCTGACCTGGGAGAACCCCACATAAGCGAAGGACTGCTTGAAATACTTGCGTCCAGCATTGAGGATTCACAACCAGTAGTGATTACCAGCAATGCACCTGGTGGAACGCCCGTTAGAGTATGTGTGACTTCTTCATGATCAGCCAGTGCATCTGTATGAATGATGCTCACATTGGCCGTGGCCTGGTAGAGTAATTTGTAGTCCCCATAAAAATAGGTGCCATCATAATAAAAGGTAACAAGGTCCACTGCGTTCCCTGTTGTAGATAAGGTCGGAGGTGTTCCGGTTGGCCATAAAGTACTATCCGGCCAATGGGTAATAGTACGGCTACCTGTAGAATCCTGTTTTATCCTGATCCTGTATATATAACCTGCAATTGGATTAGAGATTGTAAGCGACCTGTTACCGTGAAGCGTTACAGTACTATTTAAACCGCTATTTGCATTCCAGGTTATGGTACTTCCATCCGTTAAAGTTTGTACAGCCTTATTTACTCCCTGGCCGCTGCTGTTATCTGAAAGAGATCTCCAGGCAGAGCCATCATAGAATTGGAATTTGGTACTATCGGTGTTGTAAAGTAAAAGTCCATTATGTTTATCACCGCTTACAATTGCGTTGCGTTGAGTGGTGGTAAGTTTTGGGAGTAACACTCCACTTGTTGTGCTCACAACCTCCAGTGCGGCTTTTGGAGTTACCTGGCTTTCACTTAAAGAAGAATCATAACCGGTAGTATTAATTTGAGTTCGCCCATTATATAGCATTGTGAACGCATTGGAACGACGATTAGCTACCCAATCTCCACTGTTACCAATTGCCAGCAATGGATAAGCTTTCAGATTTGGTTGCGGGTTCGGATTTCTGATTCGCGGTAAGGAAGCAAAATCAACATTTCCCGAACCAAGAGTAGTAGAAGCATAACCAATGGCGATAAGACCAGCACCTGAAACAAATTGAGCATGACCTCCAAACCGGTTTCCCCTGCCAGAAATAAAACTTGCAATAGTATAGCCTGAATCCCTGTTTGATAAGCCTGTAATTACTGTAGCACCATTAGCTGAATCCAGACGATTAGAAATTCCCATTATAGCTGAACCTATTACAGCTATTGAATCTGGATTAGTAATAGTATGACCGTATCCAAACATATTAGATTTATACAAGGATCCGGTAATGGTGTGCTGCTCTCCTGTCACAATTGACCAGGCAAGGGACCCAGGCGATAGAACCCGGATATAATCACCTGCAATGATTGAAGAGATCATCTTGCCCGTAAAAACATTGGATGAGTCAGAATTAACGACAAGGGCTGAAGGCTGGAAATGATCACCTGCAACATTCAGTGTTGTATCGATATTGTTGCTGATCCCCACTTCCAGTATACCCAGTTTTTTATTAAACCGCAATCCATTTTTATTCTTGAACTGGTCGGTTATATAACGGTTATCAGCACCGGCAGTAATATCCCCATTTGGATAAACCCGGAAAAGCGGCTGGGTGGTGTAATTATTCGGCGCAATGTTTACCGTTCCATTTTTCCAAACCGATAATCGCTGCTGGGTATCAGTTTTAATGTAAACGGTATCGCCAACCACCTGCGTCTGCACCTGGGCAAACGAAGCAAAAGAAACTGCCAGTAAAGCAGCTAATAGGACATACCTGGTCATGTACTTTGATTTTATGGTGCGTGATTTTTTATTCATATTTAAAAATATCTGGTGAGGCTTAGATTATACGATCGATACTGGAACAGCGTTGCCTGCGTTGAAGGCAGGTAACTTTGCTCCATCCACAGGTCCAGTTCCCCTATTTTTGGTATACTCACTCTTGCATTAGTATTGAAGCCAATACGGGTGACCAACCTGTTCAGGTTATTGATCTTTACTGCAAACCCCGCATGGAACTGTTTTAAAAATGAAGAAGAAATTCCTTCCTCCATTACGACCAGGTCATGCTCTCCATTCTTCATTCTTGCCATATTCATATTCATGGAGAAAAAAGAGAACTGAAAAGTCTGGTTCCAGAAAAAGTTGCTGGAATTGTAATACACTAGTCCCGTGTCAGTCTTATCATTGTAAAACCGGCTCATCATTACAACAGAAGTAGCCTTGATCAATCCCAGTTTGTATTGATGACTTGCTGAAGCCATGAACGACTGGTAATGATTCTCATACACATCATTGCCAACAGCAGTAAATTGTGAAGCCGGCTGATAACCAGCTGTAATTACCGGCCATTTAGTTTTCCTGAATGTCACTAAAAGGCTTTTGTAAACGGTATTAGCGTTATACCGC
>JAJKIP010000045.1 GCA_021154405.1 Segetibacter sp.
CTTGGACCAAAATATTTCCCTACATCTTTATCAGTGCTGACAAATCCGGCTACAGCAGGAATTTTATCCGGGTCAGGCTGATAAAAAATCAGGCCCGAAGGAGCATTACCTACAGGGGTATTTACCTGTTTGCCAAGATGTAAAATTATATTGGGAGATTTCAGGTGAGGCGCAGTGATAGCTGTGAGATTAACACCATCGTGCCAAGTCATCCAATTCTGTACAATCGCCATAATAGGAGTTAGATATTGGGTTTAGGTTTAACCCAATAAATGTATACCCATATAAGCCGCATCCGAATACCCTTAAGAAGGTATTTTTATAATATACATTAGTCTATAAATGAACGGCATAGTTGAGTGAGATTGGAATCACTACTTATTTTATGTCGAAATCAACAATTATTGAGGAAGTTGTTGGATGTGATTGGCACGTAAGTATATAGCCTTGTTCAATTTCTTCCTCTTCTAATCCCCAATGTACATCCATATCAACTTTGCCTTCCAGTAATTTGGCTTTGCAGGTACAGCATACTCCGCCTTTGCAGGCATAAGGAAGATCAACACCCTGCTGAAGAGCAGATTCAAGAATGGTAGTACCGCTATCTAAAGGAAGATCGTAATCAAATGAACGCCCATCCAGTTTGATCTGGATTTTAGCTTTAGGCGCTTCGGTCGCTGAAGCCTTTTTTTTATTTATTTCACCTGTAGTACTCTTGGCGGAAGCGACACCCGGAGTAGTAAATAATTCGAAATGGATCTTCTTTTTATCAATGGCAAGGGATTGTAAAAAATCCCTGGTAGTAAAGATCATCTGTTCAGGTCCGCAGATAAAAAATTCATCATATTGAGAATAGTGCAACAGTTTGCTTAGATCAACCAGTTTATCCTTATCGATGCGCCCGTAGTTCAGGGAACTATCTGTTCGCTCCCTGCTAAGCAGGTAAATCAGGGTGAACCTTTCGATATATTTATTCTTCAGTGCTTCCAGTTCTTCAAAGAAAATAATGGAGGCGCGATTCTGGTTTCCGTAAACGAGCGTGAAACTGCTTTTAGGTTCAGTGGCCAATGTTGTTTTGATGAGTGACAATACGGGTGTGATGCCACTACCAGCAGCAAATGCCAAATAATGTTTGGAGTACTCAGTATTTAATTCAGTATAAAAACTTCCCACAGGCGGCATTACCTCAAGGGTATCTCCCTTCTTCAAATGGTTATGGGCATAAGTGGAAAACACACCACCATCTACCTTTTTAATGGCAACGCGCCACTCCTTATCCAAAGGTGAACTACACAAGGAATAAGTTCTTCTTACTTCTTCATTATTCAGGGTAGTGCGCATCGTCAGGCTCTGCCCCTGTTTGAACTGGAAATTTTTGCTGAGTTGATCCGGGATATCAAATACCAGTGAGATGCAATCGTTCGTTTCCTGTCGTATTTCTTTGATACGAAGGGGATGAAAGTGAATGGACATGTTCAGCCTTGTTTACGTAAGCCATCGATCATGATCATGATCATATTATCTTCCAGTTCCCGTTCATTGATACGGGCTTTGGAACGATGCCAGGATTCAATTCCGCTAACTGCATGGAGCATGATCAGTATAGCTGTAGGAGCGTCTATTTTTTTAATTTCGTTTTTTTGAATTCCTTCCTCAAGAATGGAAGCAAATTTCTTGCGGTAAGCGCGGCGCTGGTTCTGAAAATTGGAGAGGTAAGGTTCTTCCAGGTGTTTCCATTCACGGTCAGCCACATATACTTCTTCATAGTTCTCAACCATCTGACGGATATGAAAACGAAGCAATGTTTCTACCTTGGGAATAACAGCCTGTTTGGAGGCTTCAATTATATCAATATTCGTATTAAAACGATTGGCAACATCAAAACAGATGGCCTCAAGAATCTCGTTCTTTGAGCGGATATGGTTGTAAAGACTTGCAGCTTCAATTCCCACCGTTTCTGCCAGATCTCTCATGGAAGTGGCAGCAAATCCTTTTTCGCGGAACATGGCGGCTGCTTTTTGAAGTATCAGATCTTTTTTCGACGCTTTGCGACGCTGTGCTTTTGCCATTGGTCAAAGATAATGAACAGGTTAATATTAATGTTAGTTAGGAAAGGGTTGTTTCCGAACGGCCGGGGGGTGTGACAGAGTGTTTAAAGGTAGTGAAAGTTAAGTTATTAAGCATAGGCAGGACCCCGTCATGATAGTTATGCGGATCGGGGTAAAACCATACCTTTGCGCGATTTCTTATTTATTAACTCAAACAATACCATAGGGGCCTAATGACCCTTATGACCCAGAAACCTTTATGTCAGTAATCGTTGTTGGATCAATGGCTTTTGACGCTATTGAAACCCCATTTGGCAAGACCGACAGGATAGTAGGCGGTGCGGCCACCTATATTGCTTATGCGGCTTCCTATTTCGTAAAGCCGGTGCAACAGATATCAATAGTAGGCTATGATTTTCCAAAGGAGGAAATGGAAGAGCTAAAAAAAAGGGGAGTACAGCTGGATGGGGTAGAGGTTGTGCCTGATAAGAAATCGTTTTTCTGGAGCGGACGTTACCATGAGGATATGAATACCAGGGATACCCTGATCACTGATCTGAATGTTTTGGCCGATTTTAACCCAAAAGTTCCCGACAGTTTCCAGGGAGCTGATTTCCTGATGCTGGGCAACCTGGCCCCTTCCACCCAGATCAGTGTGATCCAGCAGTTGAAGCCGCGCCCCCGTCTGATTGCCATGGATACCATGAATTTCTGGATGGACATCGCAATGCCTGATCTTCAGAAATTATTGAAGATGGTGGACCTGCTCATGATCAATGATGCGGAAGCTCGCCAGCTGACTGGCCAGTTTTCCCTGGTTAAGGCAGCCAAAGCCATCATGGATATGGGTCCAAAATTCCTGGTGATCAAGAAGGGTGAGCATGGCGCGTTATTGTTCCATGAAGACCAGGTATTCTTTGCTCCTGCCCTTCCATTGGAAGAAGTATTTGACCCAACTGGTGCTGGTGATACATTTGCCGGTGGATTCATGGGTCACCTGGCCAGGACAAAGGATATCAGTTTTGAAAACATGAAAACCGCAATTATTGTAGGTTCTGCACTGGCGAGTTTCTGTGTTGAGAAATTTGGCCCGATCAGGTTAAAAGAATTATCCAAAAAAGATATCGATTCGAGAATACAGCAGTTCAGGGATCTGGTGAGTTTTGAGATTGAGCTGGTGTAACGCAAACCTTATATTTTATAAAGCGACAGCCTGGTCAATTGTCCAGGTTGTCGCTTTATTAGTAACAGGTGAAATTTTGGTGAGAACTGGTCTAGGCAATCCCTAAACCCGGCACGTCCGAAACATTATCAGTTGAAACCTGGTTTATTTGCGATCCAGGAACCGGATCAATCATTGTCTTTACTTTATAAGGGTAATCTTTTTTTCCATTTTCTATATGGAAAAATTCTTTTATCAATGCATGGTATAAACGATTACTGGGAACATTCAATCGCAATTGAGCAGCATCTTTCAGGCTTTCATCTGCAATAATGTCTCTGACATACAAATTTGCGAATTTCATTAACATGTTCATATCCTTCTGTTTCTGCGACAATACGCGTTTGCTCATATCTGCTGACCTGATGACTTCAATTTTTCCTTCGCGTTTCCTGATAGACAGGCTTCCGCCATACTGGTTAGTTAGAGTTTGAAGTAATTGCGCCATGAAAGACTGATCGAGTTTCATAATAAGGGGGTTTAATGGTTAAATAATCAAATGTCTCAGCCTGAGGCAGGACACTCTCTTAAAGTTACATCAATGTTCTAAGGGGGTTTCATCTTTAATAAATATTGTCGGGTTATTCTGCGGTTATTTTTGGGGTAATGCCGGGTCAATGCTGGGTTTTTAAGTACTTAAAAACCCAGCATTGACCAAAGATTAACCTATGATTAAACCAGCAATAACCCACCAATATTTAATAAATGTGCTACCTATACAGGTCCCATAAGTTACGGATGACACTGATCATGAGAAAAAACATTCAAAATCAGGGAATTGCACTTTTATAGTTTTCTTGCGAGAATAACTGTGCACTTAAAATTCATTTTCCGGCCAGTAAGATTGAAGTATTCTGCATAAACGATATAGGCCCCAGCCGAGAGGACCTGATGATTTTCGCCAAGTCCATCCCAGGTCCAGTTGCCTTCAATGCCCAACAGACTATTGCGGACAAGGGCTCTTATCATACGACCATTGGCATCATAAATAATAATCGTTGCTACATAACCTGATTCCTGCATTTTGTAATGGATCGTAAGAAAATCATCATGACCGTCATTGTCAGGAGAAAAAACAAAAGGGCTAATTGTAATAGCTGCATTGGAAGGATTAGCATTTATTTGTTGAGAGTTACGATATCCGGGAGTTCCGTATCCTGATGTGGATGATGCTGAATGCCAGTTCAGCTGATCCTGTGAAGGTGCTGCAGCATTTATTCTTTCAAGTGAAACCCCTTCCCTGTCAGGCAATAGTTTAAAATGCCAGTCTTCTTTATAATCAACTTCATCTATTACAGATCCCTGTTGATCCAAAAGTATTACAGCGCCTTTATCATCCGGATAAGAAGGAAGAGTATTCATTTCAATAATCGCATGTTCATCCTTTGCCAGGTAATTTTTTCTCAGGCTTTGCCCGTCTTCCGTGATAACAATATAATCGCCTGGAAAAATATAGAAGGTATCAGTGATAACGCGGGTAATGGAAGCTAACTGGTTGCTGATGTTCCTGTTGGCAATGAATAAAGAAGAGACATCGATGATCTTATTACTTAAATTATAGAATTCAATATAATCATAGCTGCCAGGACCTGGATTGAATAGGATTTCGTTGAGAATGATATCTCCTTTTCCTACAGCTGATGGGAGCCCTGTTCGCGTGATTTGTCCAACAGTTGATGTGTTGCCATTGCAATCACTAATGCCTGTAGATGAAAGCGTATAGATCAATTTTTGTTGCAACGGTGCGGTAAGTAGTAATTGTACTTCATTAAACAGGGGTGGAAGAATGATTGCCTTGCTTATACTGATCCCGTTATTGATTGAATAATGACTGGTTTGAACAGCAGCATTACTATCTACAGGTTCATTAAAACTGATTATAATGGTTGTGGGATTAACAGCACGAGTATTACTGATTATTGGCGCATCAATGTCTGAATAAACTTCATGGCTGGAATTAAATTGACCAGGAGTACCTCCTTTATCATCAATACTTGCAGCCCAGTTAGATGCTCCCGCACAGGGATAGTGATCATCTTTCATTTCCAGCGACCATCCACCCTGCTTCTTTAATTCATTACCATACCATGTAAGATCATATTGAAGTGCATGAATCACGCGGCCTTCTGCTGTTTTGAGTGAAATCAGATCTTCATCATTATCCAGGGATGGGAAGCTGCTAACAGCAAGGCAGGAACCATATACAGATAACAGAGATGTGGCCGATGAAGTACAGATAATTACCAGGCTATCTGGTTTCAGAATGAAAGCAGGCATTGGACCGCTAACGCCTGTTTGATCGGCAACTCGCCATCCCTGCAGATTAACCGGAACAGAGGATCTGTTTTTTAATTCGATCCATTCAACATTGGGAAGTCCTGCCACCGGAGAGGGATCAGCCATGATCTCATTAATAATCACTGCATACCGGTCCTGCCCGAAAGAAAAACAGGGTATGAGTAGCAACAATATCCAGTAACCACGAGCCATGCGCTAAACTATGTTGGCGTTTCTTCCTAAAAAGGGGAAAAAAACAATATTTAGCGTGAATATATTTGGAGCAATAAAGGGGGCGCATTACTTTTGCTACCGCTAAAGCATATAGCTGAAGCATTTTGAGAAATGAAAATGATGAAACATACAAAGCGCACCAAGAAACATTCCTAAAGGAAGGTTTGCGGCGTTATGTATGTAACCATATAAAAGTTTAGCAGGCCTTCCAGACGGAAGGCCTTTTTAATTAAATAAAAACCAAACAGTAAATGAAAGTTGCAGTTGTAGGTGCCACAGGATTGGTAGGCACCAAAATGTTGCAGGTCCTCGCAGAACGGAATTTTCCCGTAACAGAGCTCGTTCCGGTAGCTTCTGAAAGATCAGTAGGAAAGGAAGTTGAATACAAAGGAAAAAAGTTTAAGGTTGTTAGCATGTCCGATGCCATTGCTGCCAAACCGGCTGTAGCGATCTTTTCTGCAGGAGGTGGTACTTCCCTTGAATGGGCGCCCAAATTTGCAGCTGCAGGCATTACTGTAATCGATAATTCTTCAGCGTGGAGAATGGATCCCAATAAACCATTGGTGGTTCCTGAAATTAACGCGGATATTTTGACGAAGAACGATAAGATCATTGCCAATCCCAATTGTTCAACTATCCAGATGGTAGTTGCGTTGAATCCACTGAAAAAATATGGGATAAAAAGGATAGTGGTGAGTACTTATCAAAGTGTAACTGGTACCGGCGTGAAAGCAGTTACCCAGTTGACCAACGAACGTAAAGGTATTGCAGGGGAAAGAGCTTATAAATATCCAATTGATCTGAATGTGATTCCACAGATAGATGTATTCCTGGAGAATGGATATACAAAGGAAGAGATGAAAATGGTTAATGAAACTAAAAAGATCATGCGTGATGATTCCATCAGGGTTACCTCAACAACTGTGAGGATACCGGTAGTTGGCGGGCACAGCGAAGCGGTGAATGTGGAGTTCGAGAAAGATTTTGAATTGGCCGAAATAAGGAAATTACTGGAATCAGCTCCTGGGGTAAAAGTAGTAGATGATCCTGCCAATCAGCAATATCCAATGCCGATGGATGCGCATGAAAAAGATGATGTATTTGTTGGAAGATTGCGCAGGGATGAAAGTCAGCCTAATACACTTAATATGTGGGTAGTGTCAGATAACCTTCGGAAAGGTGCGGCTACCAATGCAGTTCAGATTGCGGAATACCTCGTGAAGAGCGGGTTGTTATAAATGGTATAATAAAATTAACCCCGATGCTATCGGGAAAGCCAGTTCAAATGGGTCATATAGGGTTATGACCCATTTGGCATTTATGACTGTGGTCAAATCGCTTCTGCCCTTATTTCTGCTTCACAATTTCTGCAGCGATGGCAAGTTTCACTTCATCGCTCACCACAATGCTGCCTGCTTCGGTAACACCATGCCACTGCAGGCCGAATTCTTTACGATTTAGCTTGCCTGTCATTTCAAAACCAGCTACCGTGTTTCCATAGAAATCAGTTTGTATGCCACCATATTCTGCATTTAGTACAATGGATTTCTTTGTGCCGCGCATAGTGAGATCACCGGTGATCCTGTACTCATTGTCTTCCTTCTTTTCAATTTTGGTTGATTCAAAGGTTAGCTGTGGGTGAGTGGCCGCATCAAAGAAGTCGGGGGATTGCAGATGGCCATCACGCTGTTCATTGCCAGTGCTAAGACTCGTGATATCGGCGGAGAAAGAAATTTTAGCGTCTGTAAAATCTTCTTTATCGGCAATTACTTCTCCTTTAAAGGA
>JAJKIP010000046.1 GCA_021154405.1 Segetibacter sp.
TGAAAGCATGGAATGCGATGGTAAAGGAGGTTGTGCATCCGGATGGCAAGCTTGGATATGTGCAGGGCACAGGAAAAGAGCCAAAGGATGGGCAACCGGTAAATTATGATCATACACCTGACTTTGAAGATTATGGATTGGGTTGTTTCCTGATGGCGGGAACGGAAGTGTATAAACTATGAAGAAAATTCTTTCAATAGTTATTTGTCTCACACTCTCGCTGGTTGTTTTTGGCCAAAACCAAAAGACCAATATAATTTTCATTATTGCTGATGACCTGGGTTATGGAGATATTGGCATAAACGGACAGGAAAAAATAGAAACACCAAATATCAACCGTCTGGCAAAACTGGGTGTACAGTTTAAACAGTTCTATGCTGGCACTGCAGTTTGTGCTCCATCCCGCGCAAGTTTAATGACAGGATTGCATACTGGGCATGCCCCTGTTCGTGGCAATAAAGGATTTCAACCTGAGGGGCAAACACCATTGCCGGATTCAAGTGTCACATTCCCAATGCTGTTGAGGAAGGCAGGTTATACCACTGCTGCTTTTGGAAAATGGGGGCTGGGTTTTATTACTACCAGCGGTGATCCGCAGCAAAAAGGCTTTGATGAATTCTATGGATATAATTGTCAGACCCTGGCCCATAATTATTATCCTGATCATTTATGGCAAAATCATGACAGGATTGATCTATCAGGCAATTTAAAATTTGATTCAGTTTATTCAGCTGATCTGATCCATGAGCAGGCCATGCAATTTCTGAAGGCGGATCATGATAATCCATTCTTTCTATTTCTTCCCTATACACTGCCACATGCAGATGTATTTGTACCTCACGATAGTGTATATGATCATTATGTCAGGAAATTTAATGAAAAACCGGTTGAAATAAAGAGCAATGATCGCGAAGCGCATCATTTTGACCCTTACCCCCATGCCGCATATGCAGCAATGGTGGCAAGGCTGGACCGGTATACAGGGGAGATCATGAAAGCTGTGGAAGAAAAAGGAATTGCCCGTAACACCATTATTATTTTTACCAGTGATAATGGACCGCACCGCGAAAATGGCGGAGACCCTGAGTTCTTTAATAGTAATGGAATTTACAGGGGAATAAAACGGGATCTGTATGAAGGAGGCATTCGTGTTCCATTTATTGCTTATCAACCAGGTGTAACAAGACCTGGAACAATCAATAATACTCCATTTGCATTTTGGGATCTGTTTAATACATTCCTTGATATGGCGGCATTACCGAAGGCAAAGAATACAGATGGATTTTCTATTTTGCCTGCCATTAGAGGCCAAAAGCAGCAAACTCATCCCTATTTATATTGGGAATTTCATGAGTCTGGTGGCAGGCAGGCGGTGAGAATGGGGAACTGGAAAGGAGTGCGATTGAATGTAAATAAAGAAAGGTACCCGGCACTTGAATTATATGATCTTCAGAAAGACCCGGCAGAGAAAAATAATATTGCGGCAAAGTATCCGGCTATTGTTCAGCAAATTGAAATAATAATGGCCGAGGCTCATCAACATAATGCGGATTGGCCGTTATTGGTTTCTGAGTTTTGAACCCGCCGATTTATTCCATTCAGAAATAAGGCCCATCATGGAAATGACAGGCCTTTTTTGTTGCTTTTATGCTATATATGAAAATATGCAGTGAATCAATAACCAGGATTTTGCGTATACAGACCTGGCGCCGCATCCAGCTGGCTTTGTGGAACCGGATAAATTATAGAATTAGCTGTTATCGGGTTCATTTTATGTAGTGCCGCATCTTCAACGGTTCTCCAGGAATTCATTATCGTTACCAGATCGCCGCTTCTCTGCAGATCAAACCAGCGCGAACCTTCATTTGCAAATTCTCTTCTTCTTTCATCAAATAACTGAGGTAAAGTGACGCCCGTTATTGCAGGTTGTCCTGCTCTTGCTCTTACCTGGTTAACAATGGCATCAACATCAGCCTGCGTGCCTGGGGCTCCATGCAAAATACATTCTGCCTTTAGCATTAATATATCTGTATACCTGATGGCAATAAAATTGATCCCCCAGTCAAAACGACTTGTTGGGATTTTGGTAGTATCCATATACTTCCTGAGAAATGGATTCGGATCTGCAATGCCTGTATAAACAAAAGCACTTGTATGAAGAGTAGGTGTTTTGCGCGTATCAGTGGGAGCAAAACTATTCACCAGATCTTTTGATGCGGAAGGTGCGCCAAGTGCTCCGTTTGCCGGTGTATTGCCAGCTGGCAATGAATTAAAATAATTTTGAGGCGAAAGGACCCATGGAAAATCTGTTCCTACAATGGGGTTTTGACCTGTGAGGAACATAACATCAAATATGGCTTCTTTATTAACTGCAGGACTTTGATTGCTGTAGGAGAAGATACCATTTGCCGGTACTGGCCAGGCATAGGGATTAGGATTGAAAACAAATACGTTGCTGGAGATAATATCCTGCAATAATGGCAATGCCAAATTCCATTCGTTTAATCCCATTCCCGGCCCTTCAATGTTATACGTAGGCCCGGAACGGGTCATGTAAACAAGTGCAAGCGTTGCTTCAGCCGCATATTTGCTTGCCCTTCCAATATCAGTGGCGCTATAAGCAGGGAATGTACCGGTAAATGTGGATGGTAAATTTGCGATTGCGAATTTTAGATCGTTAATGATAAGTGTATATACATCCGCTACCGGACTCCTGGCAATGGTATTGGCTTCAGCGGCTGATACTGTATGATCAACTATAGGTAATTTGCCATAATACCTCACCAGGTCGAAGTAAAAGAAAGCGCGCAGAAATCTTGCTTCTGCTGATAGCCTTGTGGCCAATGCTGCAGAACCAACATAAATTCCATTTTTTTCAATTTGTTCAAGTGCTGTATTTGCTCTGAATATACCTGAAAAATCAACTCTCCATGCTTCCTCAACATATGTATTTGGAGCGATCCCCTGTGCAAAATTGCTAATTGGATCATGATCGCGACCCACATCGTTGTTGGTAGGATAAATATTATCGGATCTTACTTCAGAAAGCTCCATCAACCTGTTAGGATAACCGCGGAGTATATTATAGGTTGCATTGATTGCCTTTATAAAATCACTTGGTTGCTGATAGAACGTGGCAGTAGTTTCTGAAGAAATGGGCACCTGGTTCAGATCTTTTTTACACGATATAAAAAATAGGGTGCCTATGGTGAGAATTAAAAATATCTTTTTCATTATAAAAAATTAGAGTGCTTAAAATGTAATATTTAATCCGAATATCAGGGATTTTGCCAGTGGCATGGCGCCATAGTCTCCGGCTTCAGGATATGCGCTATTTGAACTAATGGTGGTGTTGGTGGCCTCCGGATTTAATCCATTTACATATTTATCATGTCCGAAAAAATTCTCTAATGTTATATAAACTCTTGCATCCTGTACAAAACCTTTTTTGATCGCTTTCGTTAAATTATAACCAAGGGTAATATTTCGTACGCGTATATAATCAGATGAATACAACCAGTCAGTAGCAGAAGTGATCGGGCTATTAAAGTTTGAAAACGCCTTGCCAAATCTGCCTTCTCCCTGGTTGCTTTCCGAATACCATCTGTTCACAAAAGAAGCAGGGTGGTTATCAGACCTTCCTTGTCCCGGGCGCGTAATGGACCGGCCAAATTGTGAGAATATGGAGCCCCCGGATTGTCCCTGTACCAATACACTTAAATCAAAACCGTCATAACGGAAAGTATTGTTCACTCCATAAGTATAATCTGGGTTAGGATGGCCTACAATTTGTTTGTCGGCTTCAGTTATTAAGCCGTCACCATTAAGGTCCTCAAATTTAAAATCTCCAGGCTGTTCCAGGTTGCCGCCATATAAAGGCACGTGGTCAGCAATATCTTTTGCCGTTAAGAACCCTAATATCTTCAGTACGTATATGCTGTTAATGGGTGAGCCAACACGCAGGATCGCATCGGAAACGGTGAACGAATTCGGTATAATGATCTGGTTTTGACCAGGGCCCAATGCCAATACTTTATTTGTATTATGGGTTACATTCAACGAGGTTGTCCATTGAAATTTTCCTACCATGTTACGGGAGGTTATTTCCACCTCCTGTCCTATATTTCTTACACGCCCTACATTGCTAAGAGAAGACTGGAACCCTGTAACTTCAAGCACCGGCACATTCAACAATAGATCAGTATTTAATTTATTATAAAAATCAAATGATCCGATGATGCGGTTCTTCAATATTCCGAAATCAAGCCCGATATCCCAGGTTTTTGATTTTTCCCATTTTAGATCGGGATTAGCCAAAACATTGGGAGCCTGACCAATCGCAGTTGCCGCTGTAGTGCCGATAACATAGCCAAAAGAACCAAGCGTTGCAATGCTTGCGTAATCATTGGGTAAATTATCGTTACCATTTATACCATAAGACGCCCTGATCTTGAAATCACTGATCACAGGAACGTTTTGCATAAACTTCTCATCACTAACAACCCATTTCACAGATGCGGCGGGGAATACACCAAACTGATCATTAATGCCAAACTTTGAAGAACCATCGGCGCGAATACTTCCTGAAAAGAAATATTTGTCTTTGAAGCCGTATTGCAACCTCCCAAAATAAGACATCAGTACACTTTTAGTTGAGTTTGTATTACCCGTAACTGCTGCTGCAGCACTTAACGTTTGAATGACAGCACTGGTAAAACCACCATTCGAGTTTATACTTGACCTGTCCAGGCGATCAAAACTGTATGAAAAGCCACCCAATACATTCAGGCTATGATCTTTATTAATTACTGTGTTATAGTTAACGGTGTTTTCATTGACAAAAGTTTGCCTTCTGTAGCTGTTATAAGTGCCAGAAGTACCAGTCAAAACATTGTTGGATCCCGTAAAGGTTCTTGCAGATTTGGTACTGGCTGTCAGGTAGGATACATAGGTAGTTGCAATGTTGTCAGTATTGTCAAGGTTGACCGAAGTTCTTGCGGTTAAACCAGGGATGATCTGGAACTCTCCGAATATAGTACCGAGTGTACGATATCTTTTATTGGTACCCTTGTTATAAGTTAATTTGCCAATGGGGGAATTGGTGGTACTGCTCCATGCATACTGATCATTCCTTCCGGTGTTAGGGAAGAGTCCCATCGTATCTTCCTGTACTGGAGCAAGGCTTAATGCCTGGTGAAAGATCTGGTCTTTTCCTTCAACTCCCGGATCTTGCGATACGGAAAATGTGGGAGCGATATTTACACCCAGTTTCAATTTTTTAGAGGCATTAATCTCCAGATTGGCTCGCAGGGAATATGCCTTGTAATCTGTATTTATGACAAAGCCCTGTTGATCGGTGTAGTTTCCCGACAAATAATACCTGACTGTCTCGTTACCGCCACTGGCTGAAATCTGATGGTTCTGTACTATTCCCTTTCTTTCCAATTCATCCTGCCAATCTATGAATCTTAAACCGGGATGCCCTGGCATTGACCAGCGTGGATCAGGAATGTAGTTGGCATTAAAGGCGCCACCATTTCTGGCAAGCCGGGTAGCATAATCATCACTTGCGCTTGCTGTAGGGAATTGTTTCAGATACGTAGCGTTGATAACCTCAGTTGCCTGGTCAATCCATTGCTGACCATTCATCATCTCCAGTTTTTTGGCTGTTTCGTTATAACCAGCATAAGAGTTAACATTGATCCTCGCCTTGCCGGCCCTTCCATGCCTTGTAGTGATCATTACAACACCATTTGCTGCTCTTGATCCATAAATAGCCGCGGCAGAGGCATCCTTCAGCACCTCGATACTTTCAATATCATTTGGGTTAATATTATCCAGTGGATTTCCGGTGGTAAAGCTTCCATTACCTGTATTGCTTGAATTAACAGTCAGCGGGAAACCATCAATAACATATAAAGGTTCATTGCCTCCGCTGATAGAACCGGACCCGCGAATCTGGATACTAAAGCCTTTGCCAGGTGTTCCGGTTGTCTGCTTGACCCTGACACCTGATAATTGGCCAACCAATGCCTGGTCAACCCTTAAAATAGGACGTTCTTCCAGTTTTCTTGCATCAAAAGAAGAAACCGCGCCGGTCACATTTCTTCTTTTTTGAGTGCCATATCCGATAACTACAACATCGCTTAGATCGTTCACTGAAGGTTTCATGGAAATTCCAATTTCAGCCCGGTTGTTAGTAGTCACCTGCTGTTCTTCGAATCCAATAGAACTAAAAATCAGTGTAGAATTTCCGGATGGAACCTTTATTGAATAAAATCCTTCTGGTGAGCTAAAAGTTGCAGTGGTGGTTCCTTTAACCTGGATGGTTACATCAGAAAGGGGCTTTCCGTTTTCATCGGTTACTTTTCCAGTTACCTGCCTGTCTTGTGCA
>JAJKIP010000047.1 GCA_021154405.1 Segetibacter sp.
CGAAAAGCTTACGGGGTGCAAATATCCGTCAATTCCGGTGCATTTTGCTTGCCAATCTTCATTTATTTGGACCAGTAGTGGGAGTTTAACAGTTTCAGGATCATCCCGATAGCTATCGGGCTCCAATAAATTACAGGCTAATCAGGTCCGCTGCATAAGTCCTTGCTTCACCATCACTTTCAAAATACTCTTCCAGCGTTGGAGTTTGTATGAATGATACCTTGCCCATTACCTTCTCAATCACATCAGTCATTTCAAGGAAGCCTATACGGTTCCTTAAGAATGCGAATACTGCAATCTCATTCGCGGCATTGAGAACAGAAGGAAGATTCCCTCCTTTATGTAATGCCTCAGTAGCCAGTACAAGGTTTTTAAATGTCCGCAGATCTGGTTCTTCAAAAGTGAGTGTACTCACTTTGCGGAAATCATAACGGGGAAAATTATTGGGTATCCTGCGCGGAAATCCCAAAGCATATTGTATCGGCAGCTTCATGTCCGGTAATCCCATCTGTGCTTTAATACTCCCATCTTCAAACTGTACCATACTATGAATGATACTCTGCGGATGGATCAACACCTGGATCTGCTCCGGATGCAAATTGAATAACCACTTGGCCTCAATCATCTCCAGCCCTTTGTTCATTAGAGTGGCGGAATCTATCGTGATCTTGGCTCCCATTGTCCAGTTGGGATGCTGCAGGGCGTGTTCCCTCTTCACATTCACCAAGTAATTAGGCTTGCGTCCTAAAAAAGGTCCTCCAGATGCAGTGAGTATTATTTTTTCAATTCTATTCCTTGTTTCACCAACCAGGCATTGAAAAATAGCGGAATGTTCTGAATCCACTGGTATCACAGGAACTCTTTTTTCTACCGCTCTTTTCATTACGATATCGCCAGCCACTACCAGTGTTTCTTTATTGGCAAGCGCTACGGCTTTGCCAATGTTGATTGCCTGTAAAGTTGGCCGCAATCCTGCATATCCTACAATCCCTGCCAGCATCAGATCATAACAGTCAATACCTGCTACTTCTTCCAATGCTCTTTCACCTGCAAATACCTTCACGTCCGTTGATGCAAGCGCTTCCTTTACTTTCTGGTATTTTTTCTCATCGCCAATCACAACCATATTGGGATTAAACTCCCTGGCCTGCTTTATCAGCAACTCATCATTTGTATGGGCTGTTAATATTTCTGCGGAGAATTTGTCGGGATGGGAAGCAATCACTTCCAGTGCCTGGCAACCGATGGATCCGGTTGATCCGAAAATGGCAATACGACGTATGTGTTGTTGTTCTGTCATTCGGGTTCCCGATGGTTTCGGGATGGGGTTTCTTTTATCAGTTGGTTTACTCACGATAGTTATCGGGTCTCACTCCACTTACTCAACTCATCCGCTATCTTTCTGTCGTTACTCAACCGTGGCACTTTATTTTGCCCCCCTAATTTACCAATCGATTTCATATAATCAATAAATCCATTCTTGCGGACCGGTGTCAGTTTCAATGGCGTGAGAATATTTCCGCTTATCAAATCATCGTAATATACATTCTTATGGCGAAGATAATGATCCACCTTGCCTGCAAATTCATTGATATTTTCCGGCTTGTTCTCGAATTCTATAAACCACTCGTGGTAGCTTTTACCTGTATCAGCACTCACAAAAGGCGCCACCGTAAATTCACGGATATGCACATTGGCCTCTTCTGCTGCCTTTAGTAAACTATACTCTACCTCCTCGCCTATCACATGCTCGCCAAAAGCAGATATAAAATGCTTGGTTCTGCCTGTAACTACCAGGCGGTATGGATTGGTGCTTACAAACTTCACCGTATCTCCTAAATTATAGCCCCATAATCCCGCATTACTATTAATTAGCAATGCGTAATTCTCTCCCACCTTCACATCCCTGAGCGATATCCGGGTTGGGTTCTCATTATAGATCTCTGCTGCCGGTACAAATTCAAAGAATATACCGCTATCAGTATTTAATAATAATCCTTCGGCCTGCTGAGAGTCCTGAAAGGCAAAAAATCCTTCTGATGCAGGAAAGGTTTCTATCCCATCCACTTTTTTGCCGATGCTGTCAAATAATTTGGCTTTATAAGGGTCAAAATTTACTCCGCCATAGACCATCACGGAGAAATTTTCGAAGATATCTTTCACCTTTTTGCCCTTCCGTCTGATCAGCTCATCAAAATACATCTGAACCCATGGCGGAATTCCGCTGATCAGGGTCATATCCTTATCAATAGTTTCGTCAACAATTTTGTCCAGTTTGGTTTCCCAGTCCTCAATACAATTGGTTTCGTATGATGGAAGCTGGTTGGTACGCAGGTATTTAGGCACATGGTGGTTCACAATCCCGCTCAAACGACCCGTGGGTATGCCTCCCACCCGCTCCAGTTCCGGGGAACCGCTCAAAAAGATCATTTTTCCGTCTGCAAAGGCGGTATTTCCGGTCTCCGCCATATAGCAAAGCAGGGCATTCCGGGCTGAATTGATGTGATTTCCAATGGAATCCTTGGTAATGGGGATATACTTGGTGCCGCTGGTGGTCCCGGAGGTCTTGGCAAAGTAGATCGGCTTGCCCTTCCAGAGTACATTGTGCTTGCCCTCCTTGATCATATCGATAAAGGGCCTCATTTGTTCATAATCGCGGACCTTCACAGCCTCCTGGAACTCAAGGTAATTATTGACCTTGTCCAGCCCCGCCTGTTTCCCAAATTCAGTGGTCCGGCCAACTTTGATCAGCATTTTGAGGATATTTTCCTGGTCCTCCACAGCTGTTGCCATTCCTTTCCGGATACCTTTATATATATAGGAAGCAAAGGGCTTGGCTAGAAAAGACTTGATTTTCATATTCATGGAACATAACCTCCGCGCAAAGATAAAGGGAAGGGCCATTAAACCCACCTCCGCCTGGCCTTTAAATGGAGGGCCCCTCTCAGAAGGCGTAGGCGGGTCGCCGAAGCTCATAAGAAACTTCGAAAGTTAAAAGGCTTAAAGCGATGCTGACATTTGCCTTATTCATCCTTTTCCCCTACCTTTGCATCCCTAATTTTAAGTTTATGATAGCTGTAATTAAAGTGGCCGGCCAGCAGTTTAAAGTGGAAAAAGATCAGACTTTATACGTTCCCCGCGTGGAAGGTAAAGCTGGTGACAATGTAGATCTCCAGGTGCTGATGGCTGAAGCAGATGGTAAAGTTTCCCTTGGATCTGCTGTTAAAGCCAAAGTAAAAGCTGAGATCGTTGACCAGGTTAAAGGCGATACCGTTATCGCTTACAAACAAAAAAGAAGAAAAGGCTTTCATAAAAAGAAAGGTCACCGTACAGCATATACAAAGATCAAAGTAACAAGCATAGCATAATAAATCTTAAATCAGGATTCCATCATAACAACTGGAATCGAATCTTTAAAAATTTATCATCATGGCACATAAGAAAGGTGAAGGAAGTGTAAAGAACGGCCGCGACTCACAAAGCAAACGTCTTGGTGTAAAAATCTTCGGTGGCCAACCTGCTATTGCTGGTAACATCATCGTTCGTCAACGTGGTACTACTTATCATCCTGGTAAAAATGTTGGCGTTGGTAAAGACTTTACTTTATTCGCATTAAGCGATGGTGTTGTTGAATTTCGCAAAGCTCGCAATGACAGAATGTATGTTTCTGTAACCACTGTAGAAGCTTAAGCAAACTCCAGATTGCCAAATTTTGTGGAAAAATGTTTGGTTAGTATAAAATAATTGTTATTTTTACTAACGATAACCCATTTTACTAAACATTAAATTCAACAAAAATGGCAACAAAGAAAAAAGCAGCTAAGAAAAAAGCAGCTCCAAAGAAAAAAGCCGCTAAGAAAAAAGCTGCTAAGAAAAAGAAATAAGTTTAAAATTTCTTAGAAGTAAATAGAGTCCCGCAAGTTTGCGGGACTTTTCTTTTATAGTAAGTTTTTGTCAAGTTTTCATTGGGGAAATGACATTTCACGCCATGGTTCATGTCTCACGAACCATACTAAAAAATGACATTGTGGTGAGCGAGGCGCCTGAAAGAAGGCGCGTAAACCACGGCATCGAAAACACGAACCATGGCGCTGAAGTACACTACGTTTTTACTTTTATTACCTTGCATCAATGGATAATTCCGCATTAGCCGACAATTTCTCCCTCCTCTCCAAACTCATGGACATCCATGGAGAAAACTCATTTAAGACCAGAACTTACTCGATTGCGGCCTATAATATCGAAAATTTACCCGCTCAGCTAAAAGATACGCCCCGCGACAAACTTTTTTCTATTAAAGGCATTGGTGAGAGCGTTGGTCAGAAGGTTGTTGAAATGCTGGATAGCGGCAAACTCGGCATCCTGGAAGAATATATTCAAAAAACTCCAGCAGGAGTTATTGAAATGCTGAACATCAAAGGCATCGGACCCAAAAAGATCAATACCATCTGGAAGGAAATGGAAATTGAATCCATTGGTGAATTACTCTATGCCTGCAATGAAAATCGTCTTACACGCTTTAAAGGTTTTGGCGAGAAAACACAGCAAAATGTTCAGGAAGCAATTGAATTCTATTTTACTCACCAGGGAAGTTTCCTGTATGCACAGATCGATGAAATGTTCCCGCAGATCGATGCTTACCTCAAGAAATTATTTTCTCCGGAAACAGTGCATGTTACCGGTGCGTTCCGCCGACAGGAACTGGTCATTACCGATCTTGAATTTATTGTACTGGAAGAAAATGACACCGTTAAACCAAAATTCCTTACAGCACAACCTCCAGAACTGGTAGAAGAAAAGCCGGATTCTCTTTCCTATAAACTGAAGAATGGGCTTAAACTGAAACTGCACACTGGCAGGAAGAATAAGGCTGAACGATTATTCCTTACCAGCTCTTCAGCTGATTTCCTTACCGCTTTTGAAAAACATTTCCCTGCCGATAGCTATCGGGATAAGATTACCGAAATTATTAGGGACAAAAATCCCGATAACTATCGGGATGATGATGAAGCGATATTTACTGCTTTGAAGATCCCCTTTATACCTGCCAGCCTCCGGGAAACAGCTGCCATCATTGATATGGCGAAAAAGAAAGCGCTTCCCAGCCTTATCCAGCCAGGTGATGTAAAAGCTGTGATCCACAGTCATAGCAACTGGAGTGATGGCTCCAACACTATTGAGGAAATGGCAAAGGAATGCATCAAACGCGGCTTTGAATACCTGGTGATCTCTGATCACTCCAAAACAGCTGTATATGCCCGCGGCCTCAATGAAGAAAGACTGAGGGAACAACATCGTAA
>JAJKIP010000048.1 GCA_021154405.1 Segetibacter sp.
AATTCCAGCTTAAAGGCTCATTATCTGAATTTTAAATTAAGAGAGATAATGTCTGAATTTAATCCAGTTGTTCGCTGATAATGTCCATACCGGAGTTCCAGCGAATTTAGATGTTGTATGTTAAATACACCCTGAGGTGGAGCTATTCGAAAACCTGCTCCATAAAAGTGACTGGTGAATTTTGAAAGGTCATAATTACTGGTATAGAATTCATCCGGTCCCGTATGGACCCTATACGGAGCAAAATAATCGGCTCCGGATTGCTGATAAAAACGGTAAAAAGGTGTTACAGAAACGAAAGGAGTAATTTTCCAGACTGTCTCTAATTGAGCTGTATTGGAGTTAATGCCCCAGTCATCATGATAGTTTCTGTACCATGAGCGCAGGATTAATTTATCACCTATAAAATAATTTGCCCTGATACCCAGTGGTATCTTCATCCTGGTGGAAGGAAGATTTTCAACATGAACTGTATTGTCAGTAAAATACACGCGATGAAAGGGAAGTCCAAGGTATCCTTTCTGGTAGATAGCTTCTGCTTCCAATAATACCTGAAATTTGTCATTGATGATCTGAGACCAGGCAAGTGCGGCGCTGTAAGAATTTCGGTTCGAGCTTCCATAATCATTACCATCATCACCTCTGCCTCCACCAGTATTGGTTCGTAATTCTATTGGGTAAATAAGTGATACTTTATCCAGATAGGCCTGAATTTTCGCAGAAAATTCGCCATTCCTGTTATTTGTTTTCTTTGAAAAGCTCAGGTTGGCACCGAATGACTTGTAATCAAATTCATTAGAAAAGGAAATACCTCCACCAATTGTAGTTCCTTTATCAGTATTTTCCATTGTCCATCCTACTGATGGATAGATTCTTGTATCAGCATGGGAGGCAGATGAAAGGGTTGATGGATCTATTTTATCGGAGGATGCGGAAGTATAATGGTCTATTCCTATTTCACCTGTAAGGCTGTGTTTGCGGAAATGCCTGTCGTATAAACTGAATTTAACATCGATTGTATTGGAAAAATCAGTCAGTTTTTCAGAACCTGTACCTCCGGTTGTAGCGGCATTGTTGCCATCCTGCCGGTAATAGCTTGATACAAGATTGGCTTCCTCAAAGGTTAGCTTTCTGGATTTGTATGCTGAATCAGATTTTGGAGAACTCTGGGAAAAAGAGGCGAGAATACCCAGGTACATGAATATGACGGAAAGAAATAATTTCTTCATAATAGTTCAATAGATTAATTACATCCACAACCACCACCTGTCTTTCCTCCATTGGCGCCAGAAGCTCCTTCGCGGTAGGATTGAAAGTTCTGTTCTGTTTTTTCAATCTTACGGCTCGAGAGATTCATCTCTGCGTCATTGAGTTTGTTTTTCTGGTATTCTTTAACCGTTTTGCAAGAGCTTGCAAATAATAATAATAAACTTCCCAACGCTGCCATAAGATGAATCCGTGTAACTGGTAATTTATATGTGTTCATTTCAGCTGTATATTTTTTGATGTATGGATTTTGTCGTCATCATCTATGATGATGCAGGCAAGGTCTTTTACCTGGTTGATCATATCAAGGCCCACTTTTACACCCATGATCATAACCGGTGTTGCCATGGCGTCTGCTATTTCTGCGTTGGGACAAATAATGGTTACACTTTTAATGCCTGTTACCGGTAAACCGGTTTTAGGGTCAATCGTATGGGAATATTTTTTCCCATCCACAAGGATGAATTTTTCATAGTTGCCGGATGTAGCGATTGATGTATTGGTGATATCGAGGTGGGAAAATGCCTTGCGTGCCGCATCAGGATCAGCAATGCCAATTGTCCATGGTTTACCACCGGGTTGATATCCCCAGGCCGTAAGGTCACCAGCCGCATTTACTATGCCGCTTTTTATTCCCCTGTCCTGCAAAACCGATTTTGCTCTTTCTGCAGCATATCCCTTACCGATGCCTCCAAAGCCAATTCTCATTCCCTTTTCTTTTAGAAATACAGTATTCTTTCGATCATCTACGATTACATTCCGGTAGTTGATCAGGCGCACCAGCTTTTTGGCAGTAGCTATATCCGGAAGACTCGTCATTGTTTTGTCGAAATTCCAAAGTCTTTTATCAATTGAACCATAGGTGATATCGAAAGCTCCCTGGGTTACTTCTGAAATTCTTTTGGAGCGTTGGATAAGACCAACCATTTCTTTGTCAACCTTTACAGGTTTAATACCGGCGTCTTCATTGATCCGGTTTGTCTGGCTGGAATCATTGAAGGTTGTAAGAAGCGCTTCAATTCTGCTGATCTCGGTTACTGCATTTCCGATACACTCATTTGCAAAGGAAGGATCTTCGGTAACCACAGTTATCTCAAATCGGTTACCCATGAGTTTAAGTACCTTTCTGTGTACTTCGGGAGCGATGCTGGTTACATCATTTGATGGCATTTTCAAAAGCCTTGATCTCGCTGGTAAATGTTGCTGCTGAGATTTGCGGTTTACCTTCCCATTTCTTCAGGACTTTGCCATCAGAAGTGATCAACAAGGTAAGCGGAAAGATGCCATCCTTATCATACTTATCAGCCAGCTGATCATTCTTTTTCTGCTGATCTTCTGGCAACTTATGTTTTTTTAGTCTTGGAAAATCAGCATTTACCAGTACCAGATGTTCATTGGCATACTGAACAAAAGAGTTATTGTCAAATATTTCCTCATGCATACGAATGCAGGGTCCGCACCAGTCTGATCCGGAAAAATTGAGGAGTATTAATTTATGTTCTGATTGGGCTGATTGTCTGGCTTTTTCAAAGTCAGTTTGCCAGGGGGGAGAAAAGAAAAGGAAACTGCTTAATAAGGCTGTCCACAGGATTTGCATAAGACTGAATTTAGATACAAAATTAATTTATTTGGGAGGTTCTTTTTTTTGCATTACTACACTTAACAAATCATTAAGCAGTTTTTTATTATACGTTTTTTGCCTCTTAATCAGGTATATGCAATGAGTTAATTAATGCTTAAAACCTTTTTATAGTCAACCTTTAGGGATATTCATGTCTATGATTTTACTCAAAAACATGCCAGGTTACCATGGCTATTTCAACGAAAGCGGCTCATTGCATTTATAAATTAACCATGGAATGATACCGGCTGTAGAACATTCTTTCCAGGTATTCCTGGTGATCCGGATGAGCGATCTTTATCAGGCTTTTGCCTCTTTGTTTCAGGTTCATTCCAAACAGGTTCACACAGCCATAT
The DNA here is from genome assembly GCA_021154405.1 of Segetibacter sp. GTDB lineage: Bacteria > Bacteroidota > Bacteroidia > Chitinophagales > Chitinophagaceae > JAJKIP01. The sequence continues at coordinate 3,244 of JAJKIP010000048.1, forward strand.
TCTGTAACCACCCAATGCACATGTCCCCTTGTTGTTACAACACCTGCACCTTCTTTAAGAAACGGAACTATTCTTGATTCACCTTTGGATGTAACCGATGGAAGAGCTATAATAGGCTTCCCGCCTTCCGACAATGATGCGCCGCGAATAAAATCCATTTGTCCGCCAATTCCTGAGAACTGGTAGGTGCCGATAGAATCCGCACAGACCTGACCCGTAAGGTCGATTTCAATAGCACTATTGATGGCCGTAGCCTTGGGATTTTTCCTGATTACACTTGTATCATTCACATATTCAATATCCATTACATTAACCAGTGGATTATCGTTTACAAAATCATATAGCTTTCTTGTGCCTGCCATAAATCCAGTGACTGATCGGCCTACGTTCAATTTCTTTTTGCGATTATTAATTACTCCTTTTTCCAGTAAGGGAATAATACCATCAGAAAACATCTCTGTATGTATACCGAGATCTTTATGATTGACAAGGTTCTTTAACACCTGGTCTGGAATGCTGCCTATGCCCAACTGTAATGTCGCCCCATCTTCAATGAGGGAGGCTACATTCCTGCCTATACTGCAAATAGCTTCAGTTATTTTAGATGAATAATCGGTTTCAGGTAAATCAGCCTCTTCCCATATCATTGCCTTAAACCTGCTCGTGTGCACAAAGCCATCCCCATGGGTGCGTGGCATTTTTGGGTTAATCTGGGCTATGATCAGTTTCGCGGTATTAACTGCTGCGAGTGCTATATCCACAGAGGTTCCTAAAGAGCAATAGCCATGTTTATCCGGAGGCGATACCTGCACTAATGCAACATCAAGGGGCAGAATATTTCTTTTGAATAATTGAGGGATCTGACTTAGAAATACCGGAACGTAATCTCCATCGTCACTATTGGCCACTTCTCTTGTGTTTGCTGAAACAAACAGGGAATTGAAAAAAAAGCTGCCGGAGTATTCAGGTTTACAAAAATCAAGCTCCCCCATATTGGTAATACTTACCAGTTCCACATCCCGCAGTTCATGATACCGTTCCTGCATGGCTTTTACCAGGCATACCGGAGTTGCAGCACTGCCGTGTATAAAAACTCTGTCACCGGATTTTATGTGTTGAACAGCCTGGGTCTTGTTAGTATAATGATTATTCATATTATTTTTTAAAATGCTACTCCCGGAGAACCGGGAGTAGTTACGAAACGAAAAGCCATATCCCTGATGGAATCAGGGTCTTTTTTCTAATCAGAATTTGCTGAGAAGCTCTTTAACCGTACGGCAAACAACAAGGTGACGATTAGTAGTATTACAACAAAGAAGTATACAAGAAAGACTAGATAATCCTGCCAAATGGATAGAGGCCGGTAATATGGTTGCAGTTTTGAAGGCTTTGCAAATGGAGCCTTATTATCCACTATAACGGTTGCTGATTTTACATAATCGACTATGCTTTTAATATTTTCTTCAGTAAGATCAGGATGGTCCGGCATGGTTACCCCATTAAACCGTTGAAAAAGCTCAACTGCTGCCTTATCTCCACCTGTAACCAGTTTTTGGGAGGAATGAACAAAATTGATGATCCAGTCTATGGAATGCCGCTGGTCTACTCCGGCTAACGCCGGACCGGTCAATTGCTTATTCACATTGTGGCAGGCAGCACAACGTGTCATGAAAATAGTTTTTCCGTCTTCAATTGGATCAGCATAGATCTTTGTGATTCCGCCAAGCCACACAATTCCCAATAAAAGTAGTTTAGTTCTCATCTTGTAATTTTTTAATATCGTTTGATAAATTATTTATTGCTGATTCATCCGTGCCGTCATAAAAACCACGTATTCTTCCTATTTTATCAATCAACACCAGCTTATCGCTATGGATGAAATCATTCGGGCCTCCATCTCCATCCGTTGCTACCACCATAAAACTATTCCTGGCCAGTCTGTATATTTCCTTTTTATCGCCTGTTAGAAGATCCCATTTCCCTTCATCTATTGAAAACCGGTTTGCATACTTCTTCAATTGAGCGGCGCTGTCCCTTTCAGGATCTATCGAGATAGAAATGATATGGATTTCCCTTTCCTGCTGGAACTGCCTGCTTATCTTTTGCAGATTTGCTGTCATTTTAGGACAAACCACCGGACAATGAGAAAAAAAGAAATTAGCTACAATGATCTGGCCTTTCCACTCGTGAAAACTTTTTCTGTTTCCATCCTGATTTAGCAATTCAAAATCTTCAATGCTGTGTTCATTTCTTGTTCTGCCAGCCAGATCCCCTGACCCAAATACTGGTAGTTTTTCCTTTTTTTCAAGAAGATTAACCACTGCATAGGCAAGCCCTGGCAACAGGAAAGCCATTATAAAAAATAATCTTATGGATTGCCTGTTTGTCATTTTAAGCTTACTGATTTGCTGTCTGGGTGACTATTTGTAGAAGCCTCAGGAACAGGATTGTTAATATTGTATCTGGGCGACTTTGGGCCGCTGTTTTTGTTCACATTCAATAATGCAGGAATGTAAGCAAACAGAATGATTATGATCATTGTAACAAGCCAGGGTTTGAACTTGTCGAATAAAGGGATTCTTTTTTCATCATGATAAGCTTCACTTACGGGTAATTCCAGTTCTGCTTCCTCTGTCTTCTTGCCAAGCATGGTCCCGAAGAATACAATAATGAAGAACATACCTGCAAGGAACATGATGATACCTCCCAGCAATGCAATGGTGGTGGTAGGTACCCAGTCGCTACGGTATTGAATATTATCAGGGTTGAGGTAAGTTAATCCGAGATTGGTCCTTCTGGGTTCCCCACGTAATCCACCCCAGCTCATGCCAAAAGAGAATATCAGCATACCAATCATCCACATGTAAGGTATAATAGTATTGATCTTTGGAAGAAATATTTTCTTTCCGCTCATTTTTGCATAGATATACAGGCTCATGCCCACAATTCCGAGGAAAACAGGACCGGCTACCGTCATATGGAAATGTCCAGGCATCCAGGCCGTGTTATGTATAACGCTGTTGAGGGAGTAAGATGCGTTGATGATTCCTGTAACGCCTCCAAATACAAACAATATCAGTCCACAAATGAAATAGCCAAACAGGAATTTATTCTCTTCAAACCAGGGGAGTTTTTTCATCCATCCAAATAATCCCTTTCCGCCTCTTTTTCTTCCCGCATATTCAAGTGAAGCTGCAATGGTAAAGGCCGTGATAAAACTTGGGATTGCTACTCCATAGGTTAGCATGCCATGAAAGAATTTGACTCCCTGAGTAATAGTAGGGTCACTATACTGGTGATGTACACCCACTGGTAT
>JAJKIP010000049.1 GCA_021154405.1 Segetibacter sp.
GTCCAGCACCATACTTCCTGTGCCTTCCAGGAAAAGGCCATCCTTTTCATAATTACTGAGATCGATCTTTCTTTCAATTTGGAATCTGGCGCTAATCTTTTCCAGCACATGTGGCTTACGTTCAGCCCTGCGGTTCTCTGCATACATGGGGTATAGCAGGATAGTGCCATCGTTGTGAAAAGAAACCCAGTTATTAGGGAATATCGAATCAGGAGTATGTGGCTCCAGCGTATCATCAACAACAATTACATCCACACCATTCGTACGCAACAGGTTTACAAACTGATCAAATTCATCCAGGGCTTTTTGTTGAGCATCCTCGAGATTGTTGTTTATCTGGAAAGCATTGTTCACTGCCGTCTGGGCATTAAAGCTGAAGCCCACCGGACGGATCATTAGTATATGCGAAGTTGTTTGCATGGCACAAAATCAGGCTAGTTATATATCATCTCTCAATAGTGGCATACTCATACAATGAAATCCGCCCCTGGCCCTTGAAAGTTCGGCAGACGGCATAGTGATGAGAGTATCCTGCATATCCTTTGGCCGAAGTTCACCGGATTCCAGTTTGGGAATAAGATCATGTGCATGAATGATGGTAAATCCTGCATTTTTAAATGCCTCCACTGTTTTATCATTGCGATCATAACCCAACACAACTCCTTCCTTCAATGCCAGCAGATTGCAGGAATCGGTCCATTGCTCACGGGCATCAAAAGGGAATTCATTATTGCCGGAATAAATGAACTGGACCTTTTCATCAGCCCCAAGATCATGTTTGCTTATATCAGCCAGTAATTCCTCCAGGTTATCATAGGTCTCTGGTTCAGCAAGGTCTTTTTTGCGGAACTGAGTGATCTTGATCTTGTCATCTTTTTTCGTGCCTTCCAGCGCACGCTGAATAGGATCAGCATCCTCCATTTTAATCGCCTTCCGGGAGAAGGCGCCCAACAGCACCCACATGTCCCTCTTTACCTGGGTAAAGATGGTATCGATATGCATGTAATCCCTTTTCTTGGGAATTTTGATCACCGTGATCTTTTTCACGATGCTTTTTTCAAACAGTAATCGAATACACTGATGTGCGGCTTCCATGGTAGTGCGTTCACTGATACCGATCAGCAGGTGATCTTTAGTGACGACCATTATATCACCTCCTTCCAGCGTTACCTTCATATCATCGCTATCTCTTGGTAACAGAAAATGGTGGGAAGTGTCTGACAATTCTATGATCTTATCACGGTAAGAAGAAAACAGGGGGTGGTTATAGAAAATATATTTTACCAGCAATGCTTCCCTTGTTCTGGCTTTCTTGGCTGGTTTGTTTAATAAGATATAATCATTGATCACAATTCCGATATCACGAGTAAAAATGAGATTGGGAACTGGTGGGAAAAGCATTTCCTTATCATTCAGGGTTCCGCTGATAAATACTTTTGCCAGTTGTACTCCATTCAGTACTGCCAGCTGGTCCTGCATTTCATAGGAGCAATTCTCAATGGCGCAGACAGAGGCAACGAGTTTTAATTTGATCTCATGGTCCTCCAGAATTTCTGCCAGCAGCCATTGCACTTCCACAACCTTATCTGACCTGAAGAATGCTGGGCTTTCTGGCTTATAGAATTCAAAATCATTTCGGCTATTATCAATCTCAGCAAGACGGCCTTTTATTTTATCAGGATCCAGGAAATAGAGAAGGAGTTTGGTATAGTAATCATATTCTTTCCGGCGGATGGTTTCCAGGTGAACGATATCTTCAAATAACCAGTCCTGCGCTTTGGAAGGCACAACTTTTCCAAGTCCGCTATCAGGACTATGTACGAGTAATCGTCGCAGCGTACCGATCTCCGAACTTACACTGATCTTGTTTTTGGACATATGGCAATTTCTACTGATGCGCTGCCAGCAAAGGTACCGAAGTATTGAAAGCCAGTTTCTTTGTATGACTGCTGCTGAAAAGGTTATTAATAAAGGAGTGATTTTTTGGAATGATCACCAGGAGATCAATATTTCTGTCTTTCGAGAATTGTTCTATGGCATCATGGAAATCATTCATGCCTATGAAATAGAATTCCGGTTTGAATTCAGCAAACATCTTTTGCATTTTGGCCCTTTCTCCGAGGTATTCTTCTGTAAGCGTCACATAATGTTCACTGTCTACATTCACAATGTGAAGGTTGGCGCTGAAAATCTCCAAAACGGTCTTAATTGCCAATACAGGCGTGGTTACGTCCACGTCCTTAAAATCTGAAGCCAGTGCAATATTCTTTATGCCATTGAAGCGGGCATCAGAAGGTATGATCATTACCGGGCAAATATTCTGTTCGGCCATTTTGAGGGTATTACTGCTAAAAAGCAGTTGCTTCCATTCTTCTTTTTCGGTAATTCCCATCACAATCAGCTCAGCTGTTTTTTGGTAGGCCAGCCGTCCCAGGTTATCTATCAGATCATCACCCAGTTCACTTATACATTCCACGCCTGTAACCCCTTTCTGTTCCAGCTCTGCCTTCAGGCTTTCAAGATACTGGTTGGAAGTGGCTGCTTCATCGGTATCCTTAAACATATTGTACAGAAACACGCGGGTATCCTTTCTGCCGCCAAGCATATCGGCAGCATAACGGGCAGCATTCAGGGAGGTAGCGGAAAAATCAACCGGGATTATAACATCTTTCATATTAATACTTTTTGCTGGGTAGGCAAGCAAAGAAAAGGAAAATCCGGCAATCGGGTTAAATCCGCCAAAATGGGCAATTGTTCGGGTATTTGCAGGGATTTGCAATTGCAGGAGCTGAAGTTTGCAGGTTTGATACATTCCAGGTATTCAATCCATGCGTTAGCAATTAAGTGTTTCCTCTTGTTTTCTGATGTATTTAATGACAAAAACATTATTAAAAGAAAATACCTGAATAGAAAATGCCTTGATTTTCAAATAATTCATAATTATTTTCTTAGAAAATGTAATTTAGATTCATATTGTGATTTGTTTGAACCGCAGATCAGTAGCGTCCTGTGAAAGTAGAATATCCTATTGTAATGAATCCATCTAGAGAGGCCACACCTGTTTATTTTTTGCGCCTGCAAAAAAGGCTCAGGATTACTGCACTTACTTCAGCAGTGATCATGTTACTCGTCACTCTAATCATTTTCATCGGCTATATTCTCAATTCTGCTCCCCTTATCCGGTTTCCCTATAGTCCTACGGGCATGAATCCAGTTGTGACAGTTGCCATTCATTTTGCCGGTTTGGCATTATTCCTTTATGTTATAAATCCCGGATCGCTTATCATCAAAAGGGTTGGGCAGTTTATGGCCATAATTTTAATGATCGTAGGCGTGGCAAGGATTTCAGCTATACTTGGTATTTACGATTCGCAACTGGACCTTCTCTTATTCCGGGAAAAAGTAGATAGTAACGGCGGATTGTTGGTAGGAAGAATATCTCATACCTGCTCTGTTCTCCTGGTAATAATGGGAATAACGCTGCTATTGCGATTTGCAAAAAAACAGCGGCCCATTCTGTTTCAATCCCTTTTACTTATCGTGATGCTCACCTCGCTGGGTATGCTGATCAGCATCATTTATGGTGTCAGCAATATTTATTATGGTCCATCTCTTGTATTAAAAATGTCACTTGGCACCTCAATCTCCGCCTTCTTTTTCTCTTTTGGTTTTTTGGTTACAGATTATAAGAGTGGGTTTATGACTACACTAACCAGTCCGCAAATTGGAGGTCGGATAGCAAGAATGTTTTTGCCCCTGGTTATTTTCTTCCCGTTATTGCTGGGGGTGATCTATATGGCGGCAGAAAGCAGCCACTATTTTGAACCTTCATTTGGGCTGGCTTTATTCTCACTTCTTTCCATGCTCGTTTTTTTTCTGCTGATCCTGAGAACGGCATGGCTAAATAATGATACGCATACTAAACTGGTAGCTGAAGAAGTGGAACGGAAGAAAGCGGAAGAGCAGGCGTCAAGCTCGGAATTATTTTCCAGTATCATTTATGAGAATATACCCAATATGGTATTTGTGAAGGATGGGAAGAATTTCAGGTTCCGGAGTATTAACAGGGCCGGGGAAAAAATGATCGGTAAAACGCGGGAGGAAATAGCGGGCAAAACTGATTATGATATTTTTCCAAAAGATCAGGCAGACTATTTCCGGGAAAAAGATGTTGAAGCGTTAGAGACCAATAAACCAATTGTACTGGAGGAACCAATGACCACTGTTTTTGGCCTTCGCTGGATGCGTACACGGAAGATCGGTGTTCGTGATGAAAAGGGACGTCCCTTATATATAGTTGGAATTGTAGAAGACATTACTGACCTGAAAGAGAAACAGGAACAACTTAATCGGTATAATACTGAACTTGAGCAAAAAGTAGAGGTTCGGACCCAGGAATTGGCCACCAGTGAAAAACGCTTTTATTCGATCATACAAAGCGCCCCTGATGCAATTATTATTTCGAATGAGAAGGAGATCATTCAGCTGATTAATACTCAAACTGAAAAATTATTTGGTTATGGCAGGGAGGAATTAATAGGTAAGTCAATTGATGTGATCATCCCTGACCGTTTTTCGAAAAACATGATGACCGGTCATGAACTTTATGGAAAGAACAAAAAAGGCGGTCTTTTCCCTATCGAGATAAGCCTTAGTCCCATTGACACTTCAGATGTAGTATTGATCTCGGCTTCTGTGCGTGATATTACAGAAAGAAAAAAGGCGCAAAATATCCTTGTAGAAAATGAATTGATGTTCCGGGACCTTACACAGAATGTGCCCGGAGTGATCTACCAATGGATTAAAAGGTATGATGGTACAGACGGGTTTACGTATGTCAGTCCAAAGCTTACTCAGTATTTTGGATTACAACCCTCAGAAATAGAAAAAATACCGGGACTAATTCATCCCGATGACAAGGAACGCTGGAAATCTTCAATCAGGGAATCGAATGCTAATGAAACACCCTGGTTCTTTGAAGGCCGCCTTGTATTACCGGATGGCGCCATAAAATGGTGGCGCTTTCAATCCAATTTTTCCGTGAAGAGTGATGAGGGTAAGCTCTATAATGGGATCATGATTGATATCACGGAACAGAAGGAGATAGAACAACAGATACTGGATAATCAGAAAAGGTTTGAGGCCATCTTTAATTCTCAATACCAGTTCATGGGATTGCTGACAACTGATGGCATATTAATAGAATCCAATGAAACTGCCCTGAATTTTGCCGGCCTTCATATAGAAGATGTGATCGGCAAACCCTTTTGGGAATGTTACTGGTGGGCGGTTTCAGAACGGATGCAGGAGCAATTAAAGCAATCAATTACACGTGCGGCCAGGGGAGAATTTATCAGGTATGAAGCGGATATTTTGGGAAAGGGTGGGATCCTTGCTACAATCGACTTCTCCATTAAACCAGTTTTGGATGATAATGGAAAAGTGATCCTGTTGATCCCTGAGGGAAGAGATATCACCCAGCGGAAATTACTGGAGCAAAGGGCGCGTGAACAGGAGGAACAGATACGCCTGTTTGTAAAACATACGCCGGCCGCTATTGCCATGTTCGATAACCAGATGCGGTATATGGTTGCCAGCGACAGATGGTATCGTGATTATGGACTGGAAGGATCAGATATTATCGGCAAAAGCCATTATAAAGTGTTCCCTGAGGTTGAAAATATGCCGCACTGGAAAGCGCTACACCAGCGCTGTCTGAATGGGGCTATTGAGATCAGGGAACAGGATGCCTTTCCCCGGTCTGATGGAACAACAGATTATATCAGGTACGAGATATATCCCTGGAAAACCAGCAGTGACAAGATCGGGGGTATTATCATGTTTACCGAGGTAATCACGGAAAAGATAAAAGCACAGGAAGATCTCCGTAAACTCAATAAGCGATTAACAGAATCAAATAAAGAACTGGAGCAGTTTGCGTATGTGGCCAGCCATGATCTCCAGGAGCCTTTGCGAATGGTGAGTAGCTTCCTGCAATTACTGGAAAAGAAATATAAAGGGCAGCTGGATGATTCAGCTCATCAATACATACATTTTGCAGTGGATGGCTCTGAACGAATGAAAACACTGATCAATGACCTGTTGAAGTTTTCCAGAGTGGGAACCACTGCTGAAGAGAACAGTGAGGTTGATTGTAACATGCTGCTAAAAAATGTGATCAAAGTGTATGAGCAAAAAATCAATGAGAACGAGGCAAGGATCAGGGTGGGCGAGTTGCCAGTAATAAAGGGAAATAAAACACAATTGGAACAGTTATTCCAGAACCTGATAGGGAACGCATTGAAATACCGCGGCAAGGATGCTCCCTGTATAGAGATTGGCGCCACTGAAGAAGGGCCAGGCTGGGTTTTCCATGTAAAAGATAACGGGATAGGAATTGAAAAAAAATTTTATGAAAAGGTATTTGTCATATTTCAGCGACTGCATGGCAAGAATGAATATGGAGGAACCGGGATAGGCCTTGCAATTTGTAAAAAGATAGTGGAAAGACATGGTGGAAAGATCTGGATAGAATCCGAACCAGGTAATGGAACTACATTCTATTTCAGTTTTCCGAAGCCAGAGATGGTAACATTATTAATTGATCAGGAGCAATAATAGCGGGTTTAGGTTAAGGTCTGGCCCTGTAAAATATACAATCAGAGTAGTTTAGTCATAACTTACCGGCGAACGGGGTTAAAATTCAATTCTTATGAAAGGAAAAGAAATTCATATTTTACTCGTCGAAGATAACGAGGGGGATATAGTGCTGGCCAGGGAGGCCCTCGAGGAGGCAAGAATAAAAAACAGGATCACTGTAATCACTGATGGGGAAAAAGCGCTGGAATATTTATTTCGCAATGATAATAATCGGAAACCCGATTTGATTTTGCTGGACATGAACCTTCCAAAAGTAAATGGACTGGAAGTGCTGGCAAAGCTTAAGGCAGATGAGGCTCTGAAGATCATTCCGGTTGTCATGCTGACAACATCCACATCCGAACAGGATGTTCTGGATGCATATAGAAACTATGTGAATTGTTATATTAATAAGCCAATTGATCTGGAAGAATTCATTGTGGTGATCAAAAATATTGAAAGCTTTTGGCTCAATACTGTGAAACTACCTGTAATTTAAAACGCCGGCATCCAAAATGGAAAAAATTAAGGAAATACTCATCATAGAGGATAATCCCCTTGATTCCACCTTGCTGAAAGAATACCTGGATTTGGCAGGGTATCAATTTGTGAAAATGACCTATGCGGAACGGTTAAAGGATGCTATGCTATATGCTTCCAACACAACCCAGCCTGATCTGATCTTCCTTGATCTGAATTTACCTGACAGTAATGGCCTTGAAACTTTCCTGTCGATTAACGGAACATTCCCTTTTGTTCCCATTATTGTATTGAGCGGACAGGCTGATACAGAAGTCGCCCTTCAGGCGATACAGGCAGGCGCGCAGGATTATGTGTTGAAAGGAGAGATTGATGAAAAGTTTCTGGCCAAGACCATTCAATATTGTGTTGAAAGAAAACGTAATCAGCTGAAACTGCAGGAAAGCAATAAGCGTTACGAGATCGTATCAAAAGCTACCAATGACCCGGTTTGGGATTGGGATATGATCACAGGCAGAATCATCTGGAACGATAAGGTGAGCATATTTGGTTTCCCGGATGAAATGCGAAAAGATTATTCATGGTGGCTTGCTCATATTCACCAGGATGATATTGAGCGGGTGAACAGGAATATTGATTACTATTCAAAAAGCACTGAAGAGCACTGGAGTGATAACTACCGGTTCCTCTGTGCAGATGGCAGTTTTAAATATATTCTCGATCGCCGTTTCATTATACGGGATAGCAATGGAAAAGCATACCGCATGATCGGGGCATTGCAGGATATTACTGACCAGGTATTGCGCCAGCAACGCCAGGATGAAGAAAAGACGCTTCAGCAAAAAGCGATACTGAGAGCTACTGTGGAAGGGCAGGAGAGGGAACGAAGTGAGATTGGTAAAGAACTGCATGATAATATCAATCAGATCCTCGCTTCTGTAAAACTGATGATCACGGCAACCATTGCCAAAACAAAAGAACCCGATAGCTATTTGCTGGATGCCATTAAACTCACAGATGAATGTATCCAGGAGATACGCAGGCTTTCCAATTCATTGATCCCACTCCGGGAGAAAGAAATTGAACTGATGGAAGCTATGGAAGGGGTAGTAGGCAGGATCAAGGCGACTGCTAACCTGAATTTCACACTTTCCATATCTGAGCAGCTCTGCAGGAAATTAAACAGCGAGCAACAGCTTACCATTTACCGGATCACACAGGAGCAGATCAATAATATTCTCAAACATGCAATGGCCAAAAAGGTCTGTATAATGCTAAAGGAAGAAGATGGATACGCTGTGTTGGTCATAACGGATGACGGAATTGGCTTTGACAAAGCAGGGAAGAATGGTGGCATTGGAATGAAGAACATGAAAAGCCGATCAGAACTTTTAAATGGCCAGTTTTTTATTGATTCCACCCCAGGAAAAGGATGCACTTTAAAGATACTGATACCAGTTACTGAGAGTAAGTCTACAGCACTCTAAGCAATAACCTTTACTTTTCGGCCTTCTCGTAAATTTCCGTAGGAGCTACTCTACAAGGGCTAACTGATAATTCTACTCCAGAACAATAGAAGGTTCTATTTTTTTCCACAGCCTGTTAATATTACTTTGTGTTATCAAAGCAAGCGAATAACAGACGAATAGCCGACGAAATATAAAGAAATCAAATCCATGAAAAACAGACGATCCGTATCCTGAGAAACTACCTTATCCATCCAACAGTAATGTTGGAAATAAAACAAATCCGATCCTTGAAAAAACCTGGTCCCGTCCTTTGAAAAAACCATCCCGATAGTTATCGGGACCAATCTGATCCTTATCCTTTAGAAAACGCTATTGCTGACCTGTAAACACCTGATCCGTATCCTTTAGAAAACACAATCCGTACCCTGTTGGAAAATTTTTATTACCCTGTAAAAATTGATTATGCCGACAGTTATTAAAACCCTTACTTTTTCTCCGGAACCCATTCAGGATTTTATCACCCTGAGTGAGCTTACCACCAACCTGAGTGCTGGATTTTTGTCTCTTGCGAGAACAAATAAAAGCGTTATTATCAATGATATCCCAGAGGATCTGTTCATTGATACCGATATCGAACTGGTTGCCTCCATCTTTGCCGGTTTACTGGCAGCAGTCGTGAAAAACGCCAAAGAAAGTTATATCCGCCTTTCTGCCAAAGTATACGGTAATGTGATCCTCTTACATATTAAAGATCATAATAACTTTAATTATTCTCCTGTAGAGAATAAAGTAAGGCAATTACTTCCCCTCGCAGAAAAAATAGGTGGATCGGTTTGCGTAACCAGTCAAAGAAACAATGTAGCCACTTTTGCGTTTAGTTTCCCAAACCTTCCAATGGCGGCCTGAAAGACGGTTTCCCGATGAGTGGGGACATTCCTTCCCATCCTGTAGTTGTGAAAGGGCATAACCCGCTGGCATCAGCAAAGGCACCCTTTTTGTAAAATTTCTTTAGAACGTATTTGAAGAAATCAATACACAAAAACAACTCAGTATGAAACAGAAAATCACACAAGCCTTTTCAATCCTTACAGCTTTCCTGGTATTTAATCTGCTTTCACTGGCCACTTATGCCCAGGAAAAAGGGATTGACGTTGATATTAATGTAAAAAAGGAACATGAATGGTACCAGCAGCCCTGGGTTTGGGTTGTAGGAGCCGCCGTATTTATTTTATTGCTTGCAGCCATTTTGAGAAGCAACAATACGAGTAAGGAATAAAAAATAGTAGATAGTTAACGGGAATGGTCAGGATCCAGGCAGTAATTAACTTATTCTTCCTGAATCCTGACCATTATTCTTTCTAAGGGTATTTCCCTGCCTTGTAGTTATTTTATGACTCCGGTTTCAAAGCTGCTTCTATTTCTATCGGCCGGGAAATTTAGTTCCTTTGGATTGTATTCAACCCGGAAATCCAGACCTATGATGATCCTGTTAACAGTTATTATGAATTTGGAAAGATCGATTGTGATCGATTTCGTTAGAGATGGAGTAAAAAGATTTTTAGGAATAAAAGAGAGATAGTTATTATCCTAATGTTTTTCCCATTTCCTTTTTAAGGTTCCTTCCTGCCTGTCTATCGACCAGTTATTTTCACCAGCCTTATCCAGAACGCGCCTGCGTAATTTCATTGGATAAAATATTTTCCAGTAAGTTTTCCTGTGAGAATAATTTTTCATAATTCCCAGTTGACCAAGTATCTCATAGGCCGCTGCACTACAGCGCATTCCTATTAGCGCATAATCATAAGGGCATTCTTTCAGGTATTGGGCGTTGATACTGTCCAGTTTCTCTTTTTGCAACCTGGTGACTGGAATGGTAACGATCGCTCTTTTAATACTGTCCGGGTCACTTCCAAAAATTGAATAGAAATCAGTATAATCAAGGTCGTCAAACCGGCTGTGCTTTTTATTGTTGTTCGTAAATAAATGGAAATTTCCATTCATCCTGAAGTTCAATATATGACCACTGTCTGTTTCAATGCCCACATGACCTCCTAACACTCCTCCAAACCATTTACGTTCGTCTTTTTTGTATTTAGTGTAAGGTCTGGATCCATACAGAAAATGAACTTTGATAGAATCAACGTATTGGGGTTGTGGAGCCGCTGTTTGAGAAAATGCCGGAACGCCAGCTAGCAAAAGAAGCGCCGTAATAAGAAAGTTTACGATATGTTTTCTAAAGGTTTGCACCAGACAGGATGCAAAATTAACCAATTAACGGGCTTGTGATTATTAAAATATCGCCAATACGCTAACTTCATTGATTCAAAATTTTCTATATAACTGAATACCTGCCAGCTATGGTTAAACCTAAGAGAAAATACCGCTGGTTCCGGCGAATATTGAGAGTATTGGTAGTATTGATCGGCCTGTTTATCATTGCCTGTTATGTTGTTGATCACTATTACCAGTTTCGGAAATCAGATGATGAATTGAAAAAGATATTTGCTGAACGCAGGATCAATGGCTCCATTCAATATTATGAAACGCATGGCAGAAGGTTACGTTATTCCAGTGCAGGTGATACCAGTCTTCCCGTTTTATTGATGCTGCATGGCTCTCCTGGATCAATCAGTTATTATAGCGGTCGCTTTGCAGATAGCGCTATCCGGGGCCGGTTTAGAGTGTATGCAGTTGATCGTCCCGGTTATGGCTATTCAGGATTTGGTAATCCGGAACCTTCCATTGAAATGCAGGCAAAAATGATCAGGCCGATTCTCGACAGTTTGAACAGGGTTCATCATCCGGTTATCGTAATGGGTGGCTCCTATGGCGCTTCTGTGGCCTGCCGGATGGCAATGGATTATCCTGATCTGGTGGATGGATTGATATTAACTGGCCCAGCCCTTGGCCCAGGTATGGAAAAAATGTTCTGGTTTTCGCCGATTATCGAGAACTGGTCAATTCGCTGGTTTATTCCGCGTACATTCCGTTCCGCCAATACAGAAAAAATGCACCACCGCGAAGAGTTGGAAAAGATGCTGCCTTACTGGAAAAATATCCGGGTGCCTGTTGTTTTCCTTCAGGGAGAAAAAGATAATATTGTTGATACCACTAATGCGAATTTTGCCAGGCAGCATCTGATAAATGCTCCCTTCCTTGATATTCGCTTTATCAAAAACCGGTATCATCGACTCGCACAATTTGAATGGCCAACAATAAGGCAGTCAATACTGCAGATGTCTGA
>JAJKIP010000050.1 GCA_021154405.1 Segetibacter sp.
AGATCATAGAAATTGTGGCCAATAGCGATAAGTTCATGCCCCATTTTCACCTACCTCTTCAAAGCGGCAGTAATAAAGAATTGGGGTTAATGAGAAAAAGATACCGCAGGGAACTGTATGCCGACCGGGTAAAGCTTATCAAAACACTGATGCCCCATTGCGCGATTGGTGTGGATGTGATTGTTGGTTTTCCAGGTGAAACGGATACTGAATTCAGGGAAACATTTGAATTCCTTTATGCACTGGACATCTCCTATCTCCACGTATTTACCTATTCCGAGCGGGATAATACCCATGCCTTAACCTTAAAGCCTATAGTTCCCATGAGCACAAGGCATGAAAGGAATAAAGCGCTCCGCAATCTATCCTATATGAAAATGCAATATTTCACCCAACAACATGCGGGGCAGATGAGAAAGGTATTATTTGAAGGGTATAACAGGAATAATATGATGGAAGGATATAGCGATAATTATATCCGAATTACTGCGCCTTATAAAGAGGAATGGGTGAATGAGATTATTAATTGGAAACTTTAATACCTCCAGTCCCGATAGCTATCGAGAGGAAGATTTAATTTATCCGAATTTTGAGCGATAGTGTTTTGACCAAATATCCCTGTGGCCAGGCAAGCAACCCTGGAGATACCTGTCCCGATTCACTTCCGAATGTTTCTCTCATCTGAAAATAACAAAGGTCCTTTTTACAAAACAACTGCTTTCAGGCTAATCGTACTATTGGCATTTTTACAACTCATTATTGCCCTTTTCACAAACACCCTCACTTTTACGCACGAAGAATCCATGTGGCACTATATCGGCCGCAACTGGTTTCGTCATGGGCTGACTCCTTACCAGGGTGGGATCGATAACAAATCCCCTTTCCTGTACGCGATATATGGATTGTCAGATTGGTTATTTGGAATCAACTACTGGTTCCCCAGAATAATTGGCATAATCGTTCAATCCATCGGGATCTATTATATCTATAAGATTGCATACCGGTATGCCTGGGAGAAAACTAACCAGCATGCAGAACATGCCGGCTTATTTGCCATATCAATTTATGGACTCTCGCTTTTGTGGCGAACCACTGGCGGCAAACTGGTATCATTTACTGAAACCTATGCCACAGCATTGGTGATAATCTCTTTTTACAAATGCCTTTCAGCAACCAACAATAAACATTATTTTATCAGTGGGATACTGGCAGGCCTTGGAATTGGCTGCCGATTCTCAGCCGTATTCGGAACAATGGCTGTTTTCATCATGGTATTACGTAAGAACTGGAAAGGAGCTTTATTGTCAGGTGCTGGTGTAATGACAGGATGCTTATTAATGGCAGGACTGATTGAGTTATCAGGAATTCATGTGCGCGATTTTTTATTCTATGGGTTCGCCGATAATTTCGGCCAGGGCAGTACTACTGACTTCAGCTGGGAATACAAGCTGGATCAATTCTTCAATAATTTCTTCAATTCAGAGCTGATACTCTTCTACCCTTTCATTATTGGATATATATTGATAACAAAGAAACTGGATCACCTGCTGGTATGGCTGCTTTGTACTTTTATCGGCATTAATGTACTCGGACTTTATGCAAGGCCGCATTTTAAAGAATTGCTGCCCGCATTTTCACTGACTGCTGCACTTTGTCTTTCCCACTTAACCGCGCAATATAAGTTATCGTTTAAGGGATTGATGATCATAGTATGGATCTGTTTCTTCCCTAAAACACTGGAACCATTCTGGGGATTAAGAAAAACTTTTAAATCGGTAATTATACCGCCGAAGGCGTTCTGCGATAATCCAACGACAATTACCGATGAAGAAGCAGAAAGACGATTGGGAAAATGGATCAAGACGGTAACCATCAATACTGATCTTGTATATGTAGCGGGATATGGAGCAAGAGTGCAGTTATATAGCGAGCGGGTATCACCGGCTTTGTATTTTAATATTACCCAGAATAATTATTCGAAAGCGCAGATCTATAAGGATCTTGAAAATAAACCTCCGGCCCTGATTGCAATCCCGGTCTTTTCCAGTTATAAGGCCTGGGTTGACCAGGATGTAAGAGATTATATCGATAAACTTGTAACAGACCAATATGTTTTTGAAAATTGCCTTTATGGTTATGGCATATACAGAAGAAAGAGCAAATGAATCTCACCCAATAATTTTCCTTATCTTTTTAGCAGCATCCTTACCGCTGGCAAGTGCAGCCTCCACAGTTCCCGGTGATTCGCCATCATACAGCGCCTCGCCTGCAAAGAATAATGTATTCTCTACGGGAGTGCAAAGCAGTTTCCTGGCAGCTGCTGTTTCAGGCATATCATAGCTATAGGCACATTTTGAATAGACATCATTCACCCAATTGAATACATAGGATTCCACAATAGCAGTCTTTAATTCTTCAACAGGTTTTTCAAAAATGGAAGCGAGTGATTGAAGGGCTTTTTCAAAAATATCTTCCTCACTATGTTTACCCAATCGATCTGCCGTTGGCCCGCCTACCCAGCCTGTAAGCAATGGGGTTTTATCCGGTAATTGCGTCCACCAGGTAGGAAATATCTCCTCACTAAATACAAAGCCCATATCTTTTTCCCAAAATCGTTTACGGAACAGGATCACTACTTTGATCACAGGACCCGTACCAACTGACATGGCAGCTTTCACATAAGCATCAAGGGCAGGTGTAAAATTGATGGATGTTGTGCCGGCAGCCTGCTGTAAAACAGGAATAGGGATTGTGATGATAGCTTTATTCGCCCTGTAATGATCTCCCCGTTCAGTTAACACTGCTACTTCACCTCTTTCCCAATCTATCTGTTTTACAAGTTGATTGGTAAGAATAGCGCATCCTTTGCGAACACATTCTTTTTCCATGAAACCAATGAGCGAGCCATAGCCGGAAGGAATACGATAAAACTTGTCTTCTTCATGACTCCATTCCTCGTAGAGCGCCTTTACACCTGCTTTTCGAATATCGGCCACATCAAATCCTTCTGCATAGGATATAATATGGCGGCGGAGTTCAGCATGAACTTCATCTTTATAATAGATATCCAGGAATTCTGCCATGGTCAAATCATGTTCCAGAGATCTCATATTACCAAGTAATCCATCCCATCCTTCAATCATTTCGTTTTGCCTGTTCCACTCGCCCTTCTCTTTGCGGAAAAACTTTCCCTTTACGACTGCGCGATCGATATCCGCTTTTTTTAGAAGTTTAAACGTAAGTGGAAGTTTACCATGAATGAATTCAGCACCGCTTTCAATAACCAGGGGTGCAAGCAGCGAAGGATGACTACGGATCCTGCCTCCCGTCACAGCTCTTGCTTCCAGTATGGTAATGGAAAAATCATCAGCCAGTTCAAGGGCTGCCATAAGACCAGCAGCGCCGGCGCCTATAATAATCAATTCCTGTTTGGCCACTCAATCAGTTTATAATCAAATAACACATATTAAGCCAAAAAGAATCCCGATAGTTATCGGGATTCTCTGTATCTCTTTGTAGCCTAATAATTATTTCTGATGTATGGCAGACTGGTCGTTACTGGCGATGATCTCGATATCCTTAATTTTTTCCGGAAACCACAATTGCATTTCTCCCAGTCCTCTGTTTGCCCATGCATAATAAGGGATAATCACAACAGGTTTTTTCTCAGTAGAAACCTGGTCATCCGTAGTCTGCAGTACAATACCATTTGTTTTAAGTTCCAGGATACCATTCAGCAGATCAGGTTTGAATTCGCTGGTGAAACTGGCTCCAGCAGGAATTATGATATTCGAAGCTTTGCCATTATTTTCCGGCCACTCTGCACAATACATAAGAGGACCGCGCTGAATGGCAACTTTACCCTGATCGTCTTTCAAATTTTCATTGGCAACCACACGCTGGACTTCCATGGGAAGATTTACCTCTACCTTATCATTCTTTTTCCAGGTACGGTTAAGCATTGCGTATCCATTTTCCATGGTATATTCAGCCGGTTTGCCATTTACGGTAATGGTTACGTTTGATGCAGTTCCATTCTTGAACCAGTACAGGTCTGAAGGAATTGCTTTATTCTGCACCCAGCCCGGAATACGTACCATCAGATTAAAAGCTGCCGTGGATTTTTTTGGATTGACCACAAATTTCAGGTCTCCATCCCAGGGATAATTATTTTGCTGGGTAATTTCTACCGCGCCCGCTGGTACATTAATGGTGGCTATACTATTAATAAAGAGGTTCACATATAATTTATCATCCTTCTGCGCATATACATATCCTGGTACGGAAGGTATGAGACGGGCAACATTTGTTGGACAGCAGGAGCAGTCAAACCAGCCGGAACGTTCACGTTCAAGAGCACTATGGGTGAAGGAATTCCTGACCTGCATGGCGTTGGTATAGAAGAAGGATTTTCCATCAAGTCCTACACCGGAAATGAGTCCGTTGTAAAGTATCTTTTCCAGCACATCAATATATTTTGAATCACCATGCAGCTGGAACATGCGCTGGTTCCAGTAAACATTGGCAATTGCTGCGCAGGTTTCATTATAAGCGGTTGTATTGGGAAGTTCATAATTATTGCCATACCGTTCACCATCAGGAATGGCACCTGCACCACCCTGTACATACAGTTTTTTAGAGACCAGGTTTTCCCAGATACTATCTATTGCGTTGATCATTTTCTGATCGCCGGTGAGAGCTGCAACATCGGCTACAGAGGAATAGAGATAACCTGCTCTTACGGCATGGCCAATGGCTTCCCGCTGATCAACCACCGGGATATGGTCCTGCCAATAGGAACCATTCTTCCAGGGGTCTTTGCTTTTTGGGTCATATCCATTGAAATGGCCGCGTTCTTCTACAAAATATTTAGCTGTTTCCAGATATTCTTTTTTACCTGTTATGCGATACAACTTTACCAGTCCCATTTCCACTATTTCATGACCGGGAGCTACTTTCTTTTTATCGGGACCGTAACCAAATACTGAGCAAACCAGGTCTGCATTCTTAAGTGCGATATTCAGGAAATTCTTTTTACCAGTTGCCAGGTAATGAGCAGCTGCTGCCTCATACATGTGACCCGAGTTATAAAGTTCATGACTCAGTTCACGCTCTTTTACCCAACGTTCCGGACCAGACCAGGGATGCGGATGAGCAGGATCGATTGTTCTTGCGGTATACAGGTACCCATCAGGCTCCTGGGCAGCAGCAACCTTTGCGATCAGTGAATCAATATAGGCTTCCAGTTTTGGATCGGGGAAAAGGCTTAGTGAAAACGATGCGCCTTCAATGGTTTTATAGATATCTGTATCATCAAAAGGGAAGATGGTGCAGAATTTTCCGGAGTGGGCAGCTGCCATTTCAAAATTCTTAACCCTTCCCGTCTTTTCACATCGTTCAAAAGAGGCCGGGATGGTGACATTATTGTTGGTTTTGATACGGGGCAACCAGAAATTATCCATCAGTTTTACACTGGTGAAGTTGACGGGCCTTACCGGATAATCTCTTTGTTGAGAGAAGGACGCTGTAGTAGCAAGCAAAGCAATCAGAAGCAGGGACTTTTGCATATGGCAGAATATTTACTGGTAAATGATACTGTAATTTAAGTGATCTCAGTTAATTGTCAAGATGACAATTGAAGGATATTGACTTTCCCTGATATAGCAATGGTGTTGGAGGTTCCCCGCTGGGGGTGTAAGCAAAGATAGGTAGTAATAAAGTAAGCAGGGAATGAATAGATCTCAGGGTAGTGGGTCAGCTGGAAATTAAGGTGCAGGGATAGCGCCTATTTGCATCATCAGACTTAACATATCTGGCAATCCTTGTTCCTTTACAATTTTACCGTCTGATAACTCATAAAATGCCATACTATGCACTTCGATATTTCGACCTGTTGCAGGCACACCCATAAAATTGCCGTCATGAGTTCCACGCATAGTAAATCGTGCAGCAACTTTGTTTCCTTCAGATACCATGTCATCTAGCGTCCACTGTATATTGGAAAATCCACCACGCATCATGCCGATTATCATCAAATAGCCTTCTAATCCCTTCAATGGTTCAGGATTACCGGGAACATGAAAAATAGCTTCAGAACTTATTAATTCTTGTCCAAGAGTTGCACTTGCTGTGTTAATAAACTTAACGAAATGATTCATTATGTCGTTGGTGGTTGCTATTGCCATGATTTTTTAGTTTCTTCTAATTGTGGAACGTACTGGATTCGAACCAGTGACCCCTACTCTGTCAAAGTAATGCTCTAAACCAGCTGAGCTAACGTTCCGGGGGAGCAAAATTAGGAAATCAATGGATATAGCAGTATGAAATTGCGAATTTAGGGGTCATTTACTGACCTCTTTTTGACTTCTTGTGCAAGAAACAAATACTTCCCTATTGCAAAAGCAGCATTTGCCCTGAATTAATGTGATTTTTCTGACAGATAATAGATGAAAATAAAAAAGCCCCCGACGAAGCGGAGGCTTTGCTGCTCACCTCATATAACTCACAACACTAAAACCCTTTTATTGATTCCCCGGGTAACTTTTTTACCTTAATCTCACATCCATCTATTGGGAATGCGTTGATCTTGCCATTAGTTGCCAGGTACACATAAGGGTTACCGTCCACATAAAGGTCCAGTTTGGATGTATTAAGGAATCCTCTTGTTTTTACAGTAGCGTTACCGATAACTGTTAACTTTTTGAGGTCATTCACAAAAACAATCACTGTTGGTTTTTCTTTCTTGAACAGATTACTACGCATGGCAATCTCCATGCTATTATTGAACAGTCTAACGTTAATTTTGTCAGAAGCATTTTTGTCGAAGGAAATACCTTTTTCTTCTGGTTTTCCCTGCAAAAGCACGATATCCATATCATCAACAATGGTGAGCTGTTCTATATCACCTGCATTGATGGCGATAGGTTGGCCCTCCTGGGCATAAGTAAGTAAACTGAAAGCGAGCGAGGTCAGCAATAAAAAAAATCTGTGTTTCATAAAAATGTTTAATGGTTTTGATAAATGAGAAACTGCTTAATTATTATTTCCCGATAGCTATCGGGATAGTGTTGCAAATGTGATTTTATTCTGCTATTTCCACAATCCCCTTCTTCAACAGAATATATCCCACAATACGGGGAGAATGATTCAATTGTTGAGGACGCAAAGGTAGAAGCAATCACGCCCCAGGTATTTGCTAACGAGTCCAGATATATGACTGTAAAGGCCATTCCGATAGCTATCGGACCCCTGTTTACGGAATTCCATTAATTTGTTAATGAAATGGCAGAAGAATATTTATGCAGTTTGGCGATCTGAATCATCCCTGTGCAAAACAAAAGCGCTTTAACATGCAACTTTTGGCGTTCTTAATTGTCTAATTTAGAGTAATGAAAAAATATCAGGTTACCATACGGTTTGAGATGTCAGAAGAATTCATGGAATTGGTACCACCCCACCGAACTTATGTGAATTACCTGATCAATAAAGACATCATTGATCAGTATGCCGTGAGTATGGAAACGCAGCGGGTCTGGATCACAATGAATGCAAAGGACAAGGAAGAAGTAGACAAATTGCTGGAAAAATCCCCTCTCTATAAATTCTGGACAATTGAGGTTGATGAATTGTTTGTGCTAGATGGGCAACATTTCCGTCTACCAGCTGTTCAACCGAATTAGGCATAATTTCTGGGACTGGCTATCGGAGAAATAATTCCAGACAAAAGATATTGCAATCTCCATGTGATGTCCAATCCTATTATTCAACACAAGTTTACAGCAGATCCCACAGTAATAGTGTATGATGATACGGTGTATCTGTACACTGGTCGCGATAAAGCCGGTGGTAATGACGAGTGAGGGGGTTAGCGAGGTATAACCGTCTGCTTTTCTCGCCAGGCCCTATTTCTTCATCCACATCGGCTTTTGTTTAGCTACTTTTTTATAGATCGGGCAGCTTTCCACATGTGCTCCAGGCAGGTAGCCGGTGCTCATCAGGAATTCATTTACGATCTCCCCTCCTGTGAAACGGAAGGTCAGTTTAAACAGTTTCACCCATTCCTCTTTGGATTTCGGGTGGTTCATATCCAGCCAGGCCTTAAAGGACCCATGTTCTTTCTGGATTTGCTTAATGGCTTTCGCGTTGCTGATGGCGGCGTCGATTTTGAGGCGATTGCGGATGATGCCAGCGTCCTGTAACAGCTTTTCCCGTTTCTTATCAGAGTACCTGGCAACTTTATCGATATTGAAGTTATCGAAGGCCTTAAAAAAATTGTCTTTCTTGTTCAGGATGGTTTGCCAGCTGAGGCCGGCCTGGTTGATCTCCAGGACCAGTCGCGCAAACAGTTCATCATCGCTATGGAGTGGAAAGCCATATTCATTATCGTGGTAGGGCCGGTGAATGGAATCTTTTCCGGCATTTTGGACAAAATCGCAGTAAGAGGAAGCCATGCTGCAAATTTGGTGGAAATCAGGGGAATTTGAGACATGACTTCCATTCTAATGGCCTCTTGGGCTGTGAATTAAGCGCTGAAAAAGAGTTCAAAAAATTTGATCGGCAGGGTGTATCCCCCTATCTTTGCCGTCCTGAAAAAAGGATATAAGGGAGTTTAGCTCAGCTGGTTCAGAGCATCTGCCTTACAAGCAGAGGGTCGGCGGTTCGATCCCGTCAACTCCCACATTAGCAGTTAAAACAATATGGTTTTAACTGCTTTTTTTTGTGCATACAGCTTCCACACTAGCTGGGATATTTACAAAGGAGGAAATTATTCCCGGCATTTAAACAAAATAATCGGTGCTGCTCAAACAACAATAACAATCAAACATCCCCACGCTAATTTTATTTAAGGTTAACCTGAATAAAAAAGCCCACTTTCGTGGGCTTTGTAAAATTATTGAAGGCATTTTAAATCATTTTAGCACACTGCATTTAAGTAAACACATTGCTATCGAAGTTTTCTTTACTTGACATGTGCACCAGCGCCCACCTCATGATGTTTGGTTCCTATTTTTCCAGATGCATGGCAGGAACTTAAAGTGACACCAAATATCATAAGTAGGCCAATGAAGATTGAATACTTTTTCATGGTATTTATGTTTTACCATATAGTCTAAAAAAACCATGCCATTATAAATTTTCCACATTTGTCGCTACCTTTCACTAATTGGGGCCATTTCACCCCATCAACCCCCAATAATTAAGAACACCACCATGAAAGATTATTATTTACTGGCTGTAATAATGCTGTGTACTCTTACAGTTTCTTCGCAAACATTGAAAGGAGATACACTTACGCTGGAAGACGGACTTACGTATTGGAAAGGAATGGAGATCCAGGTGGGCGTAGGGACGGATGAACCTGCAGGGAAATACAAATCACTTTATATTGGTTCCAAATGGACTGCTAAAAACAATTTAAATGCTGATTGGAAAAATCGGAAAATGAAAGTGGCAGGATTCCAAAATGTAACAATGAACCGGGGCTATGGCCCTATTGACCAATATATACTGGTGCTGAATGCAGGAAAAAAGATAAAAGTGTTCTGCGATATTGAAGAGGCCCAAAGCAATGGAGAAATAGTGGAGAACAGAGAAGGGACTGTTGGACCTCCGCCAG
>JAJKIP010000051.1 GCA_021154405.1 Segetibacter sp.
CGGCAAAAAAAACGGCTTTTTATTGAGAGCAAATTTTTAATTATAACGCTGTATATGTTCATTCAAGAAGAATAACTTCGTTCCCGGGGTCAAAGATAAAAAACCCCTGGGCTAATCTCCATTTTACCGCCCGCCAGCGAGCGGGTGACATATATAATGGGTAGCTGACGATTTTCGCGGGTAGTTGGGTAAAATGATTCGAAGCTGCGACCATCCTAAAAAATGAAGCCCCGGCAAAAGCCAGGGCCGTTTTAGATCCCTCAGAGGAAAGAATGAAAAAATTAGTCGGATTTCAATTCAATGACCAGTCGGCTCTTGAAAATTTCTTGAAACAACGCTTTACCGCAGGAGTTAACCTTGGGAAAGGCAGAGCAAAATTCAGTATCCCTTTCTTTATTCCCTTGCGGGATATTACATGGCCCAGGGGTAGTAAAATTTGCCGGATAAAAACCACAATTACCGGGGTTGATCTTGACACGGGAGATTTCAAGACGGTAGCCAGTTATTCCCCGCAGTTTTCTAAAAAAATGAAGACAAATACTTCGTATGAGGCAATAACTGATCTCCCTTCTTCAAATTATCCTTTATTGATCTATTGCTGCGGAATTGTTTTTTTTACTACCCATGGCAAGAACCATCTGGTAAGATTGACGACGCAAAGTATAATCCAATGGATATTGTTGCAGTGGAATTTAAGGCAGGAGAAATTGCGGACTAGTAGTACTCAAAATTCGGCTATATTGAGTTACATTTTTTATTTAAACCATAAATTAATTTTCCTATACTAAAAGCTGCAAAATAATAGCTGCTCATTCTATCTGTATGAAAATTATCACTCTCCATTTTTTATTGGCTGTGGGGATCATAAACACTGCATTTGGCCAGGACAGCATTCCCTGGAACTCAGCATACCATTTAAAATGGGAAGACTTTCAGGGAAAACCTGAACCCAATTCAGAATTTGGAGCAATTAGTCGTTGCGCTATTAAATATTCTTTAACTGTTAAAGAGAATACATACAATTACAAGGTTGATTGCGAATTTCACACAAAAATATCCTGGACAAAAGATTTTGATTCTGTTGGATTAAGACATGAACAAGGGCATTTTAATATAGCAGAACTTTTTGCAAGAAAGCTTAGGAAGCGATTCTCAACCTACAAATTTAATCCATCCAAAATAATGCAGGACTTTAGAAAATTGTTTGAACTAAACAATAAGGAACGGCTAAAAATGGATAATCTTTATGATCAGGAAACTGATTTTTCGCGCAACAGGCCTAAACAGTTCTATTGGAATAAAAAGATTTTGATAGAATTAAAAAAGTATCAGGCATACTCACAATAAGACATCATTTCACTATTTTTCAAGAAAGCTTATCGGATCCATTCACAAACCTGGCTGTTTCTGTCAATTCTTTTATTTTCTGTAATGGCTAACGACAATTCCACCCTTAAATGGTGTAGCATTTACCAATTTCAGGTTAGTCTGCTTTTTAAAAATTGCCAATCCTTTACCTAATGCTACGGGATTTATTATTAAATGATATTCATCTATCAGGTCAGCATTTATCAAAGAGGAAACAAGTGTTGCACCGCCATATACAATAATGTCGCCGCTGTTTGAACTTTTCAATTTTTCAATCTCTGTTTCCAAATTTCCGTTGAGAACAGACGAGTTATGCCAACCGCCCGGAATTTGAATATCCTTTGTCAATATCCTGCTAGCTACAAATTTCTTTGTATTAACTATGTGGCTGGCAAAGTCAAACCGCCTGTCTGTAGGATCTTGTGCAGCCTTTTGCCAATGAGCATTAAATCCTTCCTGCGCCATTTGGCTGCTTATCAGAATGTTTCTCGCAGATTTGTTTAGGTTAGTATGATAGTTTTGCAAATCTTTATCCCAATTCCAATTTGGGCCCCAATCCCAAATCATCCAATCCGTTCTACTATTTTTATCGGCTATAAACCCGTCGTACTTATTTGTGTTTCAAGAATTAATTTGCTCATATTTTCGATTTTTATTTGCTGGTATAAAAATATTGAGCTTGTTTTTAATACATGGTGTGTTAAAACGACATATTGCGGGGCTATTTGCGACAATATAATTATTGCAGCTTTCTGCAAGTGTAAGGTTCGTTGTGTGCCGCAGTAGAATGACCGGTAGGGCTCGTATTTACGTAACTTCAGGTACGGGTGGAAGGGTAAACCAAGTTTTTTAAAATAAAAAGATTATGAAGACACGTTTTCTATTGATAGCAATTCTCTTTTCTTCGGCCATTTATTCTCAAGACACAATGAAATTGAAGAAAATAGATGCTTTGGTTACTATGATAAACACTTCAGAATACAAAACCCAGAAAGATACCATAAAAAATGACCAACCTCAATTAGGTTTGTCTATGCGTACCTACCTGACTACGGTAACTGACGGATCTGAACTTAAAAAGTATGTGAACAACGTTTATGCTACAAGACAGGAGAATGGAACAACCAGCCAGATAGTTACCACTAACGCATTCTATTTTGACCACAATAAGCTGATAAAAGTCGAGGAATTTGCCACACAGGGCGATAAGAAGATGGATTTGTCCTGGTACTATGCAGACGACAAGCCAATTTACTATACGTTGAAGTCAGAAAAAGCGCAAGAAAGAGCTGAGTTGTTGTTGACAATGGCGAAAAGTTTGTTGGAAAAAATGGGATATAAATAATCGTTACCATGCATTTTAAATCAGTGAACAGGGCATTAGTGACAATTGTAAAAGAAACAACATCAGATAAAATGGATAGCGAAATTTTCTTTCAAAAAGTAAATCAATATAGCAACCTATCAAACGAAGCAAAGCAGGAGTGGGCTGGTTTACTTAAAAAAAGGGAATTCCAAAAAGGAGCGTATTTTATTACCGTTGGACAAATACCTAAAAAAGTGGCCTTTGTAGCTAAAGGATTATTTTCTCAATATTTCATTACCGATTCCGGAGATACAGTAATAAAGTATTTTTTTCCTGAAGGGCGTATTCTTGGCTCAATCCCTGCTACATTAACCCAAACAGAAAGTTTATTTGCAATTGAAGCATTAGAGGATTCGACGGTGTTTGAGTATGACTTCCGTGAGTTTAAAAAGCTAGTTTTAAAATACCGGGATGTTGCTGAGTTTTATATTAATTATTTAGAACGGCATTGGGTGATTGAGAAAGAGCCTCTTGAAGTAGCTATGAAAAATGACACAGCAGCAAAGCAGTATAGTAACTTTCTAAAGACATACCCGGACCTGGTTAAGCGGTTAAAAAAGCACCATATTGCTTCTTATCTTGGTATTACTCCAACTCAATTGAGTAGAATTTTTGGTTACAGTAAATAATTTTTCGTTTCTCAACATATGTAAAGGTTTTGTGCCCTGGAGTGTTCCATCTTTGTTCACTTATTAACAAATAAAAAAACAAAAAGATGAAGCAGGTATTTATCAACTTACCAGTAAAAGACGTTGAAAAATCAATGAACTTATATTCACAATTGGGCTTTACAAATAACCCCCAGTTTTCAGATGAATCTGGAAAGTGTATGGTTTGGAGTGAACACATTTTTGTAATGCTTTTAACACACCAGAAGTTTGCAACCTTTACAACCAAACCCATTGCGGACACAAAATCAAATTTAGCTGGGCTTTTTTCCTTATCGGCTGGAAGTCTTGACGAACTAAATAATATTGTAACAAATGGATTAAAAGCTGGTGGAACAGAACCTAACGAAATACGAGATTATGGCTTTATGCAACAGCGAACTATCGAAGATTTTGACGGACACACCTGGGAAATCTTTTTCATGGACATGAGCAAATTTCCAAATGAATAAGAGAATAAAAATTACCGCTAGCATAGGTATTCCCAAAATGCAGCTGACGTGACGCATCTTTCAACTATTTCTACATATCAAAAGGTTGGCGGAAAGAATAGTTATGAGAGGTAAGGAAACAAATTAAATGATTTATATGAAAATGATCTTGAATATAGTAATTGTTACTTCTTTAAGTTTGTTAGCTTGCTCAAATAAGTTTTCAAAATATAAAGCAGAAGTAGCCACCACTAAGATATTGCTTAATCATATAGTCAATGAAGATACTGCTGCTATCAAAAAAATGTTAGGTGTAAATCATGAAGAAATTGGATTAAGCGACTTGGAAATAAATATTCTAATTGAGTCAATTAATATAACATTAAAGCAAAATAACAAGAATAGCTTTCCAGAATTTAAATTCCGTGAATATCCAAAAGATTCTCCAAACTTGGTTGATGTAATCGTGCCATTAAAATACGCTGAAGGTGGAGAAGAAAAGATCGACGATTATATAATAGTATCTTTTGTAAAGTACATTGAAAAAGGCAAAGTTTTTAATTTTGATATAGTGAAGTCAATTCCAAAAAACTTTGATGATCTTTCTCCACCTAAATAGTTTAGAAGAGGCCAGGTTATCAAATTAGGTAATGGCCGAGATTAGCAGGTTTTCAAATTAGGAGTTACATGGGTTCATTTACAGGCTATTACTTAACTATGCAGATGCTGTTTTAACCGCTCAAATAGATGCCTTCATCATTTACAACTTTAATGAATAATTACTTTGAATCGATAAATTTCACATGACGATAACTATAGACAAACACCTTAAACTTGAATTGACTTCAGTAAAACATGCTGAAGGTCTTTATGAAGCATTAAACAACAGCCGGCAACATCTTTCAGCATTTTTGCCCTGGGTTGACAGGATGCAAACAGTGAATGACTTTCGTAATTATATCAAAAATTGTGAATTACTGTATGAGGAAAAAAAAGAAGTGAGTTTTGTGATGCTTTATGATGATACTCCCGTGGGTAGAATTGGCTTGCACCATATGAACCTTCAAAATAAAAATGCTTCGGTTGGCTATTGGTTGACAAAAAATATGGAGGGCAAGGGAATTGTAATTAGATCCTGCAAAGAACTGCTGGCATATGGTTTTGAAGTGTTGGACTTAAACAGAATTGAGCTAAGAGCGGCTGTGGAAAATCTGAGAAGTCTGGCTGTAGCTGAAAAGTTAGGGTTTATCAAAGAGGGCATTGCCAGAGAAGCAGAGTTGGTAAACAATAAATTTCTTGACCTGACTTTGTATTCAATGCTTAGTTCTGAATGGAGAGAAAGGAAAAGCCGCTAACACCATGTTTGTAAAACAACGGCTGATGTGCAAATGCACAACGCGGCAAAAACCATTCCTTTGACAGGAATTGTCCCTTGCGTGTAAGCTGCCGCCTGCCAGAGCCAGGTTGCTCCCGTTAGCACCAATATTATGGAAATATGCTACCGGCGACATCTTATTCCAAAACCTGCAATGAGTCTATTTGCATTCACCGTATTTGTTGCCGTTTCTTTGATGGCCTGCAAGACCAATCCCAAATACAGGTCCGCATTGCAAACTAAAATTGACAACCTAAGTAAAGACTATGAACTTGGCTACAACGACAGCGCATCCGTTGCCTTCCTGAAAGACAGTAGTACGAAAGAGGAACTCCTTAAGCTGTTAGATTATAAAGTCCCAATGATTCGCATTCTTGCTTACAGGGCGATCGTAAACAGGAGTGAAACGGACTTCTTTGAAATTCTTAAAAACCATCTTTCGGATACAGCAAAAGTTATTTGGTGGTATTTTGATGATGCATCGGGTTATTTCACAATATCAGATTTGATGATAAGGAAAGCGGAAAGAAAGTTAAGCCGAGAGCAAAAAGACACCCTCATTGACCTGGTTCTAACAAGTCATAATTATTTAGCAACAGCTAGCTGGATGATAAAAGAAATTGAACCGCAAGATCGATATTATCCAATTATCAAAAGTAAGGCAAGTCCTAAATCAGACAATTGTCATGACTTAGGACTTTCAGTTGCTATTGCAAAGTTCAAAAAGAAAAATGACGTGGCGTTTCTTAAAGACAAGTTTTGTCAGTTAACAGATAATCCCTTTTGCAACGACAATATTTTTCAAGCCATAGAAATTTTTCCGGACAGTAACTTTTTTGTAATCCTTCAACAATATTTTGACCAGTATATCAGGAAACAAAAACAATTCTCCTTTAGTGATTTAGACCTCTATTGCCGGGCAGTGGCACAATATCAAAACAACAATGCATTAATTATTCTGAGTGCATTAACTGAGAAAATAACCTACCCTGACGATTGGTATTTGTCTGATAACAAACAATACGTTTTCAAAGCTCTTTATAAATACATTTGTCCGCTTTACCGAAACTTGTATAATAAACTGAAGCCACAAATGGATAAATACGTATTTGAAAGCATCGACTACTCTTTTAAAGACCGACGTCCCACGTGGTGAGGAAATACACCAGCTACCAGTGCAACGCCTACTTTGCTGTTATGGGATTTATTGCTTAATTAACCTGTTATTGCTGATATTCCCATCTTGTATTATTCTGACGGTATACACGCCAACAGGAACATGGTTTATATCCACAAGAGTCGCTGTTACGCTAAGATCTTTCCGCATTATAATATCACCGTTATTATTAATAAGCTGTAAGATTGCCGGTTTGCCACCAGGTACATTAATAGTCACCTGATCTTTTGCGGGATTAGGATACACTGCAATGGTCTGCTCTGCCGCAAGGGCAATACGCAAAACCAGGCTGTAGGTATACTTTCCATCGATATCAATCATTTTCAACCTGTAATAATTAACTGCGGATAATTTTGTATGCAGGTAAGAATATTCTGCAATCGCATTTCGATTTGTTCCGGGGGCTTCACTGATCTTTTGCCAGTTTCTTCCATCGCTGCACCATTCTATTTCATATTTATCAAAACCTTCTTCCTGTGCTGATTGCCAGTTTAATGCGATCTTATCAGAACCCTCCAATTTACCTGTAAAATTGAGAAGTTTCAATGGAAGGATACCTGCTACTACGGATAGCACAATATTACTTGCGTTGTAAGAAATATTCCATGTATTAGGACTTATAACAGGCAAATTAGTTGTTGTAAAAGTTCCTGATTTGGATCCATAGGTCATGATGGTAAACTGGTCATTTGGCACAGGAGTATATCCGCTTATGAGACTAAGGTTGAGCGTTCCTCCTAAAGTAGCTGAACCACTTACTGCAAATTGATCATAATTGGTACCTGCAACACCCGTTCCTGCAAGTTCAATTGCCAGAGTACCATTGGTATTGGTATAGTTGCCGGTAAGTGAAAGCAGGCCGGGACTGTTACCTGGAGCTATTAAACCAGTATTGATAAAGCTGGCATTTGCAATAGTGCCATTTCCTTTTATTGTGCCGTTGTTAGTTAGGGTGCCGCTAACTGTCAGCGTGTTTCCACTATTAACGGTTAGTGTGCGTGCTCCACCAATGGTTAAATTGTTCATGGTGGCATTAGTGGCTACCATCGGCTCATTTGTGACTGGTCCTTCCAATACATATACAGTTGAGGAAGAGGTAGGCGCTGCGCCATCTGCCCAATTGGCACCGACGCCGGTACTAAAACCAACGGAGCTTGCTCCTGTCCATACATAATTGCCGATTTCATAGGCTCCCCTATCTGAACCATTGCCACCAGGCGCATTGGTAATAGCGGCATCATCTGTGACTCTTGCTGCACCCCTTCCATCTGTAGTAAGCGATGCATTCACAGCTTTATCGATGGCAAGCTCTGGTGTTGATGCAAGTAAACGATGCGTTTGCACAGGTCCTCCATTATTACCAAGTGAACCAAGATTTACTACAGCGGGTGAACCGGAAGTACCAATTGAGCTGTTGGAATTAGTCCAGGTACCCGTCCCTAATTGCACGCCCACAACAGAATAATTTGCTGTTTTTGTTGAACCTGAATTAAAATTCGCGTCATCGGCCACACCGCCCGTGCCCGTATTGCCAACCACGATTGTATTGATCAAGGTAAAATCTGTTAATGATCCTGATCTGATACCACCACCCAGTCCAGTTGGCACACTGTTATTGGCAATTGTACAATTAGTGAGCGTGACCACTGAGGAAGATCCTATATTGACGCCACCGCCGTGAAAGCTGGGCGCTGTATTGCCCGAGATGGTACAATTTTTCACTGCTGCTGTAACTAATACGAAATTCATACCGCCAACGCCACTGGCGCCTCCGGTATTACCGGATACCGTACTATTGGTGATGGTGGCAGTTCCGGATGCAGACCCCACACCAACGCTTATGCCACCTGTGCGGCCTGATGTAGTATTACCTGAAACAGTACAGGCGTCGATATTTAATGTCAAACCAGTTCCAGTTATACTTAATCCAACACCTTCGCCGGTCGATGAACAACCACTTATTTTACAATAATTCATGGTAAGGCTGGTGCTAATCGCTGATATGCCGCCACCGTCGCCGGTAATACTGCCATTGGTCATGGTCAGCCTGTTCAAAGTTATTGTTACAGCACCGGAAGTATTAGTCATGGTAAAAATGCGGAAGGCTGTTGCAATCCCGCGTGTAATAGTTAATACACCGGTATTGGCTGCGGGGCCATTTATGGTAATGTTCACATTGGTAAGAGTAGGCAATGCCGATTGTAAGCTGATGGTACCCGTGATCCCCGTAGCATCGATGGTATGCGGTCCAACCCCTGCAGCAAGAGCATTAGTGATGGCCTGGCGAAGTGATCCTGCACCGGCATCATTGGTATTCGTAACTGTATAGGTATTGGCAAATGCCGGTGTAACTGAATTTACATAAATTAATAGGGCAAATAAAAAGCGGAAACAATAATTGCGGTTGCTGGTACGATCAGGCTGTTTCATAGAATTTGGATTGGATTAATGAATCCGGGTAAATCTAATTTTGTTTGCGTCAAAAACATATAGGTGAAAACCAATAAATATATTGGTAAATACACTGACACTGACACTTATACCTATTGGGTCATTACTTATAAATAATAGTTACATAAGATCGTTCTGTAATCTCATCTACTCGATAAGAGTTTTTTATATTACCCATAGAGTTTTCAATACGGGGCGCAATAGTGATAGTATCACCTTTTTTCTCCCAGAAAAA
>JAJKIP010000052.1 GCA_021154405.1 Segetibacter sp.
ATAGGATATACGTTCGCTAAAAATTCGCTTCAACGAATGGGATTTACTTCGGCCCGCGTATTTGTAAACGGGCAGAACCTGGTAACATTTACAAAATACCTTGGATTGGACCCAGATATAACAGGGCCCAATATT
This sequence comes from Segetibacter sp., assembly GCA_021154405.1. Taxonomy (GTDB): domain Bacteria; phylum Bacteroidota; class Bacteroidia; order Chitinophagales; family Chitinophagaceae; genus JAJKIP01. Next base: position 136 of record JAJKIP010000052.1, read on the forward strand.
TATGAACGCGGACTGGACTATGGCCAATATCCCGCCTTACGGATCCTGTCTGCAGGAGTACAATTTGGTTTTTGATCTTCACCATTAAACGGAATTAAATGAAAAGGGAATTTATATATATCATTATTGCGGCGTTTTCAGGCTGCCTATTATGGTCGTGTAAGAAATCACTGGATATCGATAACCCGAATGCGCCGGATGAAAGTAATTTCTGGAAAACAGCGGATGATGCACTCGCTGGAATAAATGCCGTATATGGCGCTAACTACAGGCAGGGTACATATGCGCGTAGCATATTTTGGGATAATCCCAGGTCTGATGATGGCTGGGGCTCAACAGGCTATCCTCCATTAGCTACGATTGTGAACTTTACACAGTCAGATTATAATTTTGATCAGACAGCAAACCTGTGGTACCATAATTACCAGGGGATCTATCGCGCCAACCAGGTAATAACAAATGTGCCCGGTATAACTATGGATGAAAACCTTAAAAAAAGATATGTGGCAGAAGCAAAATTCTTACGTGCCATTTATTATTTTAACCTGGTTACACATTTTGGCGATGTGCCATTGATCCTGACCAGGCAAAGTACTACTGATCTTCCGGCAAGAACTGCGCAAGACGCAGTATGGGCACAAATTGAGAAGGATCTGACAGAAGCCACGGTAGATCTGCCGGCTGCTTATGATAATGCAAATAAAGGGCGCGCTACAAAAGGAGCAGCTTATGCGCTATTGGGAAAATCTTATTTGCAGCAGCATAAAAATCAGCAGGCAGTTGATGCATTCGCATGGCTGATTACAGGTGCGGGCAGTTCCAACTATGATTTGATGGCAAACTATGGCGATAACTTTACGGAGACTGCTGAAAATAATAAAGAATCTGTTTTTGAGATTCAGTTTAACGGGCGATCATCAGTAACTGATATTGATGATCCGCGGTCCAATCTCGGAAATCAGCGTGGTCCCTTCAAGGCCCTTCCAGGTCCCCTGCGTTTCAATGATGCGCAGATGCGCCGATGGGTTGTTCGCGAGTTTAATGAAAAAACAACAGGAGGACAAAGGGATCCGCGTTTATTTTTCACTGCCTTTTATGACTCAACAGATGAAAGAGGACCGGATTTTTCGATAATCTATGGGCAGACGTTTAATTCACAATATCCTCCCGGTGACCCTCATCACAATGAAGTATGGTATCGGAAATATGCTAATGATACAAGGCCCAACAGAGATGAAACCTTTGAAGGCCCTATTAACCTGCGGGTAATACGGTATGCTGACGTTTTATTAATGTATGCAGAGGCATTGAACGCAACGGGCAAAACTACAGAAGCGTATCAGTATGTTGACAGAGTAAGGCAACGTGCCGGGCTTCAAAAGCTTTCCATAGTAAAACCCGGTTTATCCCAATCTGAATTTCTTCGACAGCTGATGCACGAGCGTATTACTGAGTTGACAGGGGAGGATGTTCGCTGGAATGACCTGCTTCGGTGGGGGTATTTTGATGATGCTTCCAAAATTAACGAATTGAAAGCAAGGGATCCCGAATTCAATAACTTCCAGGTTGGAAAAAATAAATATTTACCCATACCTCAATCCGAAATCGATATTGATCCCAATCTTAAACAAAATAATGGGTATTAAACGTGGACTAATGGGCGGACCCTGTTTTTATAATACATATTTATGCATTCTAAATTACTGATAGCTGGTTTTTTACTTGTAACATTAAATCAATGCGGCAGTAAGCATTCAGGAATGGGCCCGGTGATACCACCGGTTGTTGCCGACACCAGTTTTACCAATCCTTTATTAAGCAGTGGCCCTGATCCATGGGTAATACAAAAAGATACTAATTATTATGTGACAACTACCTTCGGAAATAAGATCGCAATTTATAAGACCAGCAAAATGTCCCGTCTGGGTAGTGCACCTCTCACTACAGTATGGACGCCGCCCGCTACAGGTCCGTATTCAAAAAACATATGGGCGCCGGAGCTCCATTATTTGTCGGGCAAATGGTATATCTATTTTGCTGCAGACGATGGTAGCAATAGCAATCATCGAATATATGCTTTGGAGAATTCTTCTGAGGACCCAACCAAAGGAAACTGGGAATTTAAAAACAAAATGAATGATCCATCTGATAAGTGGGCCATAGATGCTTCTGCCTTCGACTACAACGGGCAATTATATTTAATATGGTCAGGTTGGCCCGCAGATGTGGATGTGCAGCAGAATATTTACATAGCAAAATTAAGTAACCCATATACTATTACCGGGAATCGTGTAGCGATCTCAACACCAGATTATCCATGGGAAAAGATTGGTGCTCCACCTACTGTAAATGAAGGTCCAGAGATCCTTAAAAGCAGTGCGGGAAGAGTATTCCTCACCTATTCCGCCAGTGGTTGCTGGACAGATGATTATTCAATAGGATTGCTTTCGTTAAAACAGGGTGGTGATCCCATGAATCCATTGGATTGGACAAAATCTGCAACGCCAGTTTTTTCAAAGGTCCCAGATAACAATGCGTATGCACCGGGACACAATGGTTTTTTTAAATCACGTGATGGCAGTGAAGACTGGCTTATATATCATGCAAACTCGCTGCCCGGCCAGGGCTGTTCTGATAGTCGCAATGTACGAATCCAGAAATTTAGCTGGAATACAGATGGGATGCCAAATTTCGGGCAACCAGTTAAAATAAATGTTGCCATCCGGAAGCCGGCCGGAGAGTAGCGGGCATCAGTTCCCGCTATGGTGAATTTTCTTTCACTATATAGCGTAAGAGTAGCACTAAGTCCACACTGGATAAGAACACTCCGTGAACGCTACCCCGGCATATGAATTGCCTTTCTAAAAGAAAACGTTTATATGGGCAAAGACAAATCTGGAAAATTCCATCCAAGCAAAGGAAAGCCGTCAGGAATTAATAAAGAAGAAGGTTTAGGTGTTCAGCCGACTGATCCTGAAAAAATGGATGAATATCTTGAAATAACAGATAAATATACCGATGGTGAAGAGAAAATTGCTCCGGGTGTAAGGCAAAGACACCCAAACAGGAACACTTCAAAGGGTCGGGATACCTATAAAGAAAAGGAAAATGCGGAGGGCACTAATAAAACAGATGATGAAAACCCTGGCACAGAGTCAGAAACGGAAGAATAAGGGGATGTAAAGTAAGGTGAATTGATCCTAAAAGAACTTCTATTATACTATATAAATAGTTTTCGTAAGCAGTTAGAACAGTTAAACGGCCGACCATTCATGGTTGGCCGCTTTTTTTAATATGCATTTGTTCGTCATGATCATTTAGGTATTTGCATGCTCCAGCAATGAAGCCCGCCGCCATTATGGTTAGTTTTCAGCGTGTTTATCTGGTAGATTTTTTTATCTGGAAAATATTGTTGTAATATTTGTCTCGCTTTCTCGTCCTTTGCCTTAGAACCTTCAGGTTGCCCTTCTGTCCAGTATTTCGCCTCATACACTGTTTTGTTTGTAATCAAAAAATTAAGATAACTACTAGACGGTACGAAATGAACGGTGTCGCCAACCGAAAAACGTTTTTGTTCAAAAAGAATTTGTTGTGAAAGGAACTTTATTTCGTCATTCTTACTAATTGTGTCTAATGCAAAAGTCATGTATTCAATTTCAGGTACCGGCATTTTAATAATAGTAAATGGTTTGCCATCCTGGTCAGTAGCATTTTTTAAGATTTCATAGTTTATTTTCATTCGCTCCAGCGTTATTTTTTTAACTGGGTCAATTGCTGCTTCTAAAGAGTCAGGGAACGAAATTAAAATCGTATTTTCATTTACAAATCGGCAAAATTCATCCAAGTGCCCCTTTACTCCAATGCCAAAAAAGTTTCCTGTTATTAACGTTCCCCATCCAGACGGGTCTTCTGCCGCACCCTCTTTTAACCATATTATCTTTTTTGCATTAAGAACCTTTTTTAATTCAGCTTCCTGCAATTCTTTAGACATAGTTGGATTACGATGCATGTTTACTGATTCTACCTGTAATATGACGCCTTTCCCATTTGTTTCTATGGCGCCACCTTCATTAACCATAGAAGAGGTAATTACAGGATATGGAAACGCCTTTAGGTGAACGGAAGTATATAGTGCTCTCTTTTCCTTATCCTTGTCTATATAATCTTTAATGGTGGAATCAAAATACCAACCATACATATTCCAGGCAAAATCTACCAGCTTCTTTTCACCCATTCCATTCTTTAAAAAGATTACTCCGTCACGCTGAGCATAGCTAAATTCAGTTGATGAAGTTAAAAACTGAATACTATCCAAGTTTACACCAACTGCTGATAATTTTGTTTTGTAAGTTGCCACAGTAGAATCAGAAGCAAGGCAGAATACTTTCATTTCTCTGGCCAGTTGGTTTACCATTTCAAAGCTGGCATTATCATCGAGTCCTCCTACAATAACACCTGACTGTGGTTCCCACTCTGCCGGAAGGTAGAATTCAGTCTTATTTTTAGGGGTACAAGCATAAAAAAATAAAAGTAGTATGATGTAAAATAAATAATTCAGCTTTTTCATATTTCTGATGAGTAGTAGTGTCGGTTTTAAGTTGCAGCTAATTTATAATATACGCAATTCGATAATTAAAAAGGCGCCGATCTGTCTTTAATGGCATATTGAGGCATCTGGATTTAAAGATATAGCTAGATCCATAAGAGCAGCCTTGATCTCTGTAAATAAATTGAAACCAAATAGTTAGAACTCTAATAAATGGGTCGGAGCAGGAATAAAAAACACATTCAAAATAAGGCAGATAAAATGTAGCCTCGACAGGAATCGAACCTGTATCTGGAGCTTCGGAAACTCTTATACTATCCATTGTACTACGAGGCCAATATATCAAACATACTTTTCTCTGTATCTGGCGCTTCGCCCCAACAGTACTGTTGGGGTTATACTATCCATTATTAAGAGGCTGGGAAATTCGGGATCATTTCACACTATGTATCAATCCCGGGGCATTGACCGCAAATATCTTTACGGCAATGGCCAGCAAAATTACGCCAAAAAACTTACGTACAGCAATCAATCCGGCAGGACCTAATAGCCTGGCAATAGGACCTAATGATTTCAATACTATGTAAACAATTATGAGGTTGATCAGGATGGCGATCAATAGAATTGTTTCGCCATAATTAGCTCCCCGAAGGGACATAATGGTGGTTAAGGTGCCCGAACCTGCTATTAACGGAAATGCAATTGGCACAACAGTTATGGCCGTTACATTCTTCTCACTTTTGAAGAATTCCAGGCCCAAAACCATTTCTAAACCCAGGATAAAAATTACGATGGAACCGCCAACTGCAAAAGAACCCACATCAAGTCCTAATATGGCCAGAAATTTTTCACCAAGAAACATGAAAAGGATCATTAACGCCCCGGAGATCAAAGTGGCTTTTAACTCATTAATCCCACCCATTTTTTCTTTCAGTCCAATTAATATAGGTATTGAGCCTATAATATCAATTACGGCAAAAAGGGTGAAGGTGACCGTCAGGAGTTTGTTGAAGTCCATATTGCCGGGTTTTGGCAAAAATAGGCATTAGCTTTCTTGTAGGGATTAATTAAACCCAATTCCAAGGATTGCCCAATTTGAATTGCCTGATGCGAAATTCATTAAGAACAATAGTTTAGGGTAAGTGTGTATATTTATTTTGATTTGTCCCAAATGACCACCAAAAACACCCTGCTATGCGAAAATCATCTCTTTCCCTGTTTGTGATCTTTTCCTGTCTTTATTGCTTTTCACAACAACGATACAAAGTGTCATACGTTCAGTTAAAAGCTTTTGAAGGGTTATATGAATATACCAATCACACCACTCTAAAAATTGCCGCTTCTCCCAAAGACACTTTATTATATGCTGTGATCAACGAAAGCAGGTATAAACTGGTTCCATCTGACAAAGACCAGTTCCTGGATATGACCAATAACAAGATTCAATTTTACAGGAATAAATCAAATGCAATAGCCGGCTACATTCTCAATAATGACACGTTTAAGTTGGTAAGTAAGAATGTTTTCTTTCCAAAGTCCATTTGGTATGCAAGACTAAATGCTGGTACCAATTTTAAATATGTTTATAAACAACCTAAAGTTGATAAGGATGGTCTGGTAACTGCCAGCATTGTGAATTCAGGCCTGGATGCCAGCCTGTTATCCGTAATGATGGGAAAAATTATTGATGGTACTTATCCTAATGTCCATAGTGTTCTAATTGTCAAGGACGGCAAACTTGTTTTCGAAGAATATTTTTATGAATATAATAAAGATGTCCTCCACGAACTTCGGTCTGCTACCAAAAGCTTTGTTTCAGCTTTGACCGGCATTGCTATCGATAAAAAATTCATTTCAGGTAAAGAAAATACTGTTCTTCCTTATTTTCCTGAGTATTCCATTGCCAATATTACGGAGCCTAAAAACAGATAACTATAAAACACCTGCTTACCAATCAAAGTGGGCTTGATTGTGATGTAGCCAATGACAAATCAGTTGGCAATGAAACTGAAATGAGTAACTCCAACGACTGGGTAAAATTCACGCTGGACCTGCCTATGGTTGATACCCCCGGTGGCAAAGGGCAGTATTGCTCTGGGAATCCCATCACACTCGGACGCATTATCGAAAAGACTACAAAACTTCCTCTGCCTGAGTTTGCCAAAAAGAATCTATTAGGTCCTTTGGGAATCACTAATTTCAAATGGAATTTTAAACCTGATAAATCCAGCTCGGAAACTTTTTGCGAGCTTTACCTCCGACCACGCGATATGGCCAAATTCGGAATGCTGTATTTGAACAATGGAACCTGGAATGGGAAACAAATTATTTCCTCCAATTGGATAAAAGAATCTCTCTCAAAGCATTCTACCGTACAAAATGTTGATTATGGATACCTGTGGTGGCTTAAATACCTTGATGCTGATGGCGTGCGATATTACGGAAAGGCGGCGCAAGGTAACGGAGGACAGAAAATTTATATCTGGCCGGAACTACACCTGATTACCGTTATAACGGGGGGCAATTATAATTCCCAATCCCCTTCTGATGAAATTATCAGGAAATATATCCTGCCCGCATTCAATAAAAAATAAAAACTTTCTGCGGCTGTCGTAAACTTCGCGCCGTGATTATTAAGATCCTTTCATAAATCGTTCTTTAAACAGCTCAGCTTCATTTTGTAATGCCTGAAGGCAATTTCGGCACAAACAATCATTGTAGCGCAGCTCAACATGTTTTCTTTGTTCGGTAGTAAGATTTACACCAAAGCACTGGCACTGCGTTATATTCCCTGGTTTGCAATCAAACGGAGTTTTACACCGGGGACATATTTTTTGTTCATGGCTACACATGCATGGCATATTATGAGAGGAATAATGAATCTTCAAAGGTTAGGTTAGATGTTCCGCCTTCGCTAAAGCTTCGGCGGACGACGTCCAACCTTCGCTAAAGCTTCGGCGGACAATGCTGGATTACTCCTCTTAATCCATTCAAATATGCCAAACATGATAGCTCCATAGACAAGCGTGCCCACCAGGTAATTCCGCAAAAACGGAATACCCTGGATATAGCACTGGATCAATCCATCCACTCCACGGCTCAAAGGCTTCAATGTTCGCAAATCCGTACTCCCATTGATCCATAACATAAGATCTGATAACAGCCAATGCATTAATGCGGACACTACCGATGCTGCCACAAATCGTTGAACAGATAGCTTCCGCATAATCAGCCAGTCGACAAACACTATTAGAAAGAAAATAAGATATGTCCAGTACCAACCTCCAGTTAGCACTCCAAACTTTCCACTATAAACTCCCAGGTTAATGACGATATCACTTACAAGCAAAGTGAGCAATGATATCAGTATTGCTCTTTGTTTGGTAAAATAGGATCCGCTGAATATTGCCACCGCACCTATGATGGGGAAATTAGCCCATGGCACTACGGCCCAGGCATTAATTACCCGCATCGTTGCTGCTGCCAGCACAATCAGAATTAAAATGATAACTCGAGGTTGAACGGTTTGTCTGGACATAATCTTGTTTTTTTACCAGGTGAATGTAACTCCTCCGTTTATCAGGAATGGAATGGCATTATATCCCCGGATGTCAAAAAATCGTTTATCAGTAAGGTTTTGCGCATCTGCAAATAACTTCAGATTATCCTTAACCTTGTATTCTGCATAAGCGCCAAGTATGAAATAGCTTTTCAACAACACATCGTCTTTCATATATCCGCCTACATCATGCCGTTCGCTGACATATTTACTGTTTACGCTTACATAAAATTCTTTGCAGACCTGGTAACCCACACTGGCATTTATCACCTGCTTCGGTCGGCGTAACAGATAGTTATAAGATGTATCATGAAAGTTCTTGCGGCTCTGCGTTTGTTCATCACCTGTGATAAAGGTTGAATTGGCGCTGATATCCAGTTTTGCTATCCGGGCTTTTACTTCCAATTCAAATCCGTCGACTTCCTGTTTGATGAAATTGAAGTATTTGAAATTGACGTAATCATAATCGATCCCATTCTTTATATCCCGGTGGAAGTATACCGCGCGGGCATTTAGTTTCTCCTGCAGAAACTGTACCCCTCCTTCATAATTGGTAGACTTTTCCGGTTGCAGATCAGGATTGCCACTGAACGCATCAAACAACTGGAACAGGGATGGGGCCTTAAATCCAGATGCTACACTTCCAAATACTCTCCAATTCTTAGTTATTGAATAAGATGGATTAAATGTATAAGTTGAATTCTGGCCATAGCGTGAATGATCATTGCTACGGTATCCGCCTTCCACATTTAGTTTTTTGTCAGGGGTGCTCAGGAATACTGATCCATAAAAGGATGTCTGATGCATAGCTGTATCATTGAACTGACTGCTAAAGGGTCCGAAACTGCTGATGGAAAAGTATCGCTGATTCATATTGCCCCAACGGTAATCAATACCTGCCAGCACTGTCAGCCACTCTGCTGCTTTAACATTGCCATACAACTCTCCATATTGTGTACGTCCCCAGTAATTATTCCACTCAAATTTGGTAAACCCGGGATGATGGAGACTGTCATTCAGGTATTTCCTGTCCAACTCACGGTATTGATAATTGGCCGTTATGGCTACAATTCCTTTTTTGAAATTGGCTCCTGCGCCAGTTGAAAAGGTGGTATTGTGAATGCGATAATCCTTATCATCTGCAAATATGGCCGCATCAATATCTGCTCTGTAATCTGTGTATTGAACAAATGACCTTACGGA